>DATFBR010000175.1:0-5879 GCA_035253685.1 Jiangellaceae bacterium | reverse complement strand
GCATTACCAGCTCCAATCCCCTGACGCCCGCAGCCTCAGCCTGCCAGTGCCGCCTCACAGGCAGGAGACACATTCAGCTCTGTCGGGTGAATCCCTATGAACTCCCTCGCACTTGCGGCAGAAGGCGACTGATGGCACCGACCAAGTGCCAAAGCGTTATCCCAGTTCATCTCAGCGGCTCGTCATGTGGCAGACGAGGACCGCCCGGCGACGCTTTCGTCGGCGAGCATCTGCCGCACGGCGTCTGCGGTCTGTTCGGCGGCCATGTCCGGTGGGGCGGCGGCTACACGCGATGCGCCGGGAACGGTCCCTCGCCGACCATCGGTCCCGCCCCCGGCCCGATGAACGCGGGGCGGGTGGCGTTGACGCCGACGTCACGGGCACCGACGACCCCCGACCTCCTGGCCGGTGCTCAGAGGAGGACACGAACGAACGTAAGCAGGCGTCGTGCACTACCCATCAGTGACGTTGTATACGTAACGGTCACGTCTTTGTTCAATGGGTAAGGCTTCTTGCGTCGCACCGGTTCCAATGGAACGTAACACGCTCAGACTGTTGAAGTTGCTTTGAGGAAAGCAGACGCATTCCGTCGGCGCCCAATTGCGATCGATCTGCGACCTGAAGCCGGCCGGCATCCCCATGTGGCCGGAGACCACGGCCCCGCCAGTTCGGGATCGCATGGCGGTCCCAGGCCAAGCCGCCGCTGGCCCTCATGCCGTTCGTCGCGGCTGCGGCCGATGTGTCACTACCTGGCGCATCGCACGCCGCGTCAACACGGGTGACCGGCGTTCGCAGTCGGCGATGCGCCGGACGAAGCCGAAGTCATACACCGACCACCTGCCGCTCTGATCGTCCCGGCCCCGACGGCCCGGGGCTGGCAAATTGCCCAATACCGCGGTGACAATGAACTGGTGGGACGGCTGTCTACGCGTCACTCAGTTGGTCGGAAGGAGACGATGATGCGGATGGTATGGAAGGGCACCATCTCCTTCGGCTTGGTGGTGATCCCGGTTCGGCTATACGTCGCGACCGAGAGCAAGAACGTTCCCTCGCACCAGATCCACGCCAGCGACGGCGGCCGCGTGCAGTACAAGCGGGTCTGCTCGATCGACGGCGCGGAGGTGCCGTACGAGGAAATCGCACGAGGCTACGAGACGGCAACGGGGGAGACGGTCGTCCTCGACGACGTCGATCTCGCCGTGCTGCCACAGAGATCCTCCCGCTCGATCGACGTGATCTCGTTCCTGCCCGCACAGGCCGTCGACCCGATTTACCTCGACCGCAGCTATTACGTGGAGCCAGAACCGCATGCGGCCAAGGCCTATCGGCTGCTTCGGGACGCGCTGCAGAAGTTGGGCCGGGTCGCCATCGCCAGGCTCACGTTGCGCGATCGCGAAACCGTCGCAGTGTTGCGGGTGCACTCGGATGTGCTTGTCCTGGCCACCATGCTCTGGCCTGACGAGGTTCGCGCTCCCAGATTCCCGTTCCTGGCGGACAAGGACGAATGGTCGGCTCCGACGCAGGAGCTCGCCATGGCCGAAGCCTTGATCGACTCGTTGTCCGACGAGGAATTGGACCTCGGTCGGTACCGTGACGTTCACCGCGAAACGCTGACGGCCCTCATCGACGCCAAGGCCTCTGGGCGCACGTTGAGCCAGGAGTCGCGGGCCGGCGCGGCATCGCTGGATTTGCTGACTGCGCTGCGAGCCAGCATCGAGGCGGCCAAGCAGCGCAAGTCGACAGCCGACGGTGCGCGCGGCCGGCGCGCTGCGCCGTCCAGCGGCGCGGTGACAAAGAGGCCAAAGAAGCCGGTACCGACCGGACGCGGAGCCGGGCCGCCAAAGAAGCGGGGATAGCGGCGGCTCCGCAGGCGTGCCCGCCAACACGCCGTCGTAATGCCGGGTCTTGACGCCGTCAGCTGGTACCAACGATGGCATGAGCAGGTGCCAGGACTGTGGTGCGGACATCGACCATTGCCACGGAACGCTCGTGGTGCACGGTGACGGCACGTCGGATTGCACCGATGCCGCCTGCGGCGCGGCAGATCCGATGCGGCACTCCTTGATCATCGACTGTTTGGCAGTCTTGGGCGGCGGCTGCTGCGTGAAGCAGGACGCGCAGGACTTCGTGGCTGCCTCCTGATCCTGGGTTGCACGTTCCCCGACGGCCACGTTGGATTGGCCGGGGAGAGTGTGCAGATGACAATGCCCGAGCTGGACGAGATCGTCCGAGAACTGTATGTCCTGCCGCCAACCGATTTCGTTGCTGTGCGGAACGAGTTGGTACGGCAGGCCCGGGCGGCCGGCAGCCGAGAGCTCGCCGACCGTCTGCAGAGATTGCGCCGACCAACTCGTAGCGCCTGGCTGGTGAACCTGTTGGCGCAGGATCCCGTGGCGATGCATCGCCTGTCCGCGATGGGTCGGCAGCTGCGCGAAGCCCAGACCGGGCTGGACGGCTCGGAGCTGCGGAACCTCACCGAGCAGCGCCGGCAGTTGATCACCGATCTGCTTCATCGGGCGCGCCGTCATGCGGCCGAGGCAGGCCTGCGGCTAACCGACGGCGTGCTGTCCGAGGTCGAGGCAACGCTGCAGGCCGCTCTGGTCGATCTTGCCGGCGCTCTGACTGTTCGGAATGGGCGTTTGGTGAGACCTCTTTCGCACAACGGCTTCGGTCCGCGGCCACACGTCGACCTGGGGCCCGCGGCTTCGCCCGAGGAGTGGACGGTGGTCGAGAAAGCCGCTGACTGGGATCTCCCTCCAGTCGATGATGAGCTGGCCGCCCGGCGCAGGCGTGCCTCGGCCGACGGCAGGGTGCCCGAGCGCGTCGACTTGACGGACGCCGAGGTGGTGCAGGACGACGCCGGTTCACCACCCGACCCTCGAACTGAGACGGTCCGAGACCTGCGCAGGGCGGAGGAGGAACTTGCATTCGCCGAGTTTGCGCACTGGCAACGCGAGTACGAGCTCGCTGACGCCGTGGCGGCGGTTGAGGCCGCGGACGACAAGATGAGCTCGCTCGCAGGCCAGCGAATGGAAGCGCGGCGGGACAAGGTCACCGCGCAGGCGCACCTCTCCGAGGCTCGCGCGCGGCAACATGAAGCGGTCAACGCACTGGCCGACGCCCGCCGGCGGCTCGACCTCGCCAGGCGCATGACGGACAAGGAGAGCTGAGAACGCTGGTGGTCTCGGATTGCACTCGACCTGCAGACTGCCTGGCCTGCCGGGGACACAGGACCCACAGGTCCGACGCCGTGCCGACACCCCACCGTCGCGAGGTCGAGGCTCCGGACGACGGCGTGGATCAAAGCTAGGTGGTGCTGTTCGCCGGCTCATCGCATCGAACACTTTGCGGTCGACGTAGGCGCCTCGGCGGATCGGAACCCACAGGTTCTGTCGTCGTCGACGGTCGATCTCGGCCTCGGTGGGGGCACAGTAGAGGGGTCAGAGCTGGCCGGCGGCTTTGAGCGACAGGTAGGCGTCGGCGACGGCGGGTGCGAGCTCGTCCGGTGGTGCGTCCACGACATGGGCGCCGTGACGTTCGAGCAGACGGGAGACGCGGAACCGCCCGGCCCGGTCGCGCTCGGCTGCGGCGGCGCCGTACACGGCCTGCGTGTCGCCGCGGGCGGCGGCCATCTCTGCCACGCGTGGGTCGGCGACCGCGGCGACCAGCACAGTATGCCGGTGGGTGAGCCGGCCGAGAACGGGAAGCAACCCCTCCTCGACCGGCCCGGCGTCCAGGCCCGTTACCAGCACGACCAGTGAATGGCGGCCGGCCCGCTGCAAGACCTCGACGGCCAGGGCCCGGAAGTCGGTCTCGAGCAGTTCGGGCTCGAGCCGAGCCATGGCGTCGACGAACCGAGCCAGGATCTCCGTCGGCGACGACCGCGTGACGCTGGCCCGCGGACGGCGGTCGAACGCGAGCAGATCGACCCGGTCCCCGGCCCGCGTCGCCAGCGCCGCCAGCAACAGCGCGGCGTCCATGGCCGCGTCGAGGCGCGGCGCGTCGCCGACCCGTCCGGCCGACGTCCGGCCGGTGTCGAGGACGATCAGGACGTGCCGGTCGCGCTCGGGCCGCCACGTCCGCACGACGACGCCACCGCCTCGTGCCGTCGCGCGCCAGTCGATCGAGCGGGTGTCGTCGCCGACGACGTACTCGCGCAGCGAGTCGAACTCGGTTCCCGCACCGCGGATCCGCACCGCCGACCGCCCGTCGAGTTCGCGCAACCGGGCCAGCCGCGAAGGAAGGTGCCGGCGCGACCGGAACGGCGGCAGGACGCGCAGCGTCCACGGCACGGAGTGTGATCCCTGCCGGCCGGCAAGTCCCAGCGGCCCGATGCTTCGCACGGTGACCACATCGGCGGGCCGGTCGCCACGCCGCGTGGGCTGCAGGGACACTTCGATCAGCTGCCGCTCACCCGGTCCGACGTCCAGCGCGGCGCGCTCCCCGCTGACGCCTGCCGATGGCGGCCAGGCGTCCCGTACGACCCCGCGCACGCGCCGTTCGTCGTTCGACACGTGAAGCACGACCCGCGCCGTCTCACCGAGCCGTACGGCGCGGTCACCGGTGCGGGATATCCGCAGGGATCGAACCGGTCCGGCAAGTGCCGCGTCGAGCGCGACGAGGACCAGGACGACGGTCGTGACGACCGCGACGCCGGTGGCCGAGGGCGCCACCAGCGCGACCACGCCGGCGCCGAGCAGCGCCATCAGTGCGGTACGGCCGGTCAGCACCACGGTTCGCGGGTCCCTTCCCAGGCCATCAGCGCGGAACCGGGACGGTGGACAGCACGGTTTCGAGCACCGAGTCGGCAGTCACGCCCTCGAGCTCCGCCTCCGGCCGGAGCGTCACACGATGGCGCAAGCTGGGCCGGGCCAGTGCCTTCACGTCGTCCGGCGTGACGTAGTCGCGTCCGGACAGCCACGCCCATGCCCGGCTGGTGGCAAGCAGCGCGGTCGCACCCCGCGGCGACACGCCGAGCTGGAGGGACGGCGAGGACCGGGTCGCCCGGACCACGTCGACGACGTATCCCAGCACGTCGGGCCCGGTCCGTACCCCTCCGACGGCAACCCGCCCGGCGGCGAGGTCGGCCGGTCCGGCCACCCGGCCGACGCCGGCCGACGCAAGGTCACGCGGGTCGAAGCCGTCGGCGTGTCGCCGGAGCACTGTGATCTCGGCCTCGCGCTCGGGAACGGCGACGGTCAGCTTCAGCAGGAAGCGGTCGAGCTGGGCCTCCGGCAGCGGGTAGGTGCCCTCGTACTCGATCGGGTTCTGCGTGGCGGCGACGACGAACGGGTCCGGCAAGGGTCGAGGGGACCCCTCCACCGAGACCTGGCGCTCTTCCATCGCCTCCAGCAGGGCCGCCTGCGTCTTCGGCGGGGTTCGGTTGATCTCGTCGGCCAGCAGCAGGTTCGTGAACACCGGTCCGGGCGCGAACGAGAACTCGGCCGTGCGCGCGTCGTAGACCAGCGAGCCGGTGACGTCCCCGGGCATCAGGTCGGGTGTGAACTGCACCCGCTTGGTCTGGACATCGAGGGCCGCGGCGAGCGTCCTGACCAGCAGGGTCTTCGCCACGCCGGGCACACCCTCGAGCAGCACGTGCCCGCGGCACAGCAGCGCGATCACCAGGCCGGTGACCACGGAGTCCTGCCCGACGACGGCCTTGGCGACCTCGCGGCGCAGGTCGACGAGGGCGGCGCGGGCAGCATCGGCGGCCACCGGGTCGGTCACCGGGGACGTCATGGCGTGAGTACCTCCTGCTCCAGGGCATCCAGCATGTCGGCAAGCCGGACCAGCGCCGCGTCGTCCGCAGGGGCGGGCCCGGCCAGTATCGCCGCGACCTCGGACGGCTGCCGACCGGCGCGGGCCGCCGCGGCGTCGGA
>DATFBR010000174.1:0-10109 GCA_035253685.1 Jiangellaceae bacterium | reverse complement strand
CCCGCAGTCCCACATCACCGCGTTGAAGGACGTCACGTGCACGATCGGGACGGCGTCCTGGTCCGCCATGGGGTGCCGCGTCGCCGCCGCGGGCCCGGTGGGCGCGTTGTGCTCGACGTAGACAGCGGGAAGGTCGGCCCCGGGGAGCCGGCCGGTCCAGCGCCGCAGGAGTGCCGGCTCGTGTGGACGCTGGAGCACGACGGCGTCCACATCGATGTCCGCCAGCTGATCGGCCGGTATCTCGTGGACCGTGACCGGCCAGTCCCAGGTGCGTGCCCTGCCGCGCCCGTCCGGTCCCCGGTCCGCGAGCAGTGGAAGCACATATTCGTGGTCGCCTTGGACGAACGACGTCGTCCACGAGCCGTGTACGTGCCACAGCAGGACTCTCATGCGGCACCTCTTCTCGTCGTCGGTCGACGGGTTGCCAGGGTTTGGACCGCCGACACGACCTGCGCGGGCGTGATCTCGCCCAGGCAGGGGTGGCCCGGAATCGGGCATTCCCGCGCCCGCGTGTCCTTGCAGGCAGCCTTCTGGTCACCGAGCACGATCGAGGCCACGCCGTACGGCTGCCAACGTTCGACCGGCACCACCGGGGAGAACAGCGATACCACGGGTGTGCCGACGGCGGCGGCCAGGTGGGCGGGGCCGGTGTTGCCGGCGACCAGGCACTCGGCCCGGCGAAGGATCGCCGCAAGTTGGGCCAGCGATGTCCGACCGGACAGGTCGATCGCGCCCGGCGCCGTCGCCTGCCGGACGAGGTCCGCCTCGGCGCGCCCGCCGGTCACGGCCACACCCCATCCGTCCTGGAGCAACGCGGAGACGATGCGCCGCGCGTGACCCGCCCGCAGGGCCCGGGACGGGACGGACGCGCCGGGGTGGACGACGACGAACGGACTACTGAAGGGGACGAGCGCACTGACGTCGCACGGTGCGGGCAGGACGGCGAGGCGCCCGTCGTCGCCGGCGGGAAGCCGTGCACCGGTCGCCAGCGCCAGCTCGAGCGCTGCCGCCACCTCGTGCTGCGCCACCCGCCGGTGCCTCAGGTCGAGCAGCGAACCCGGGTAGTCCCCGCTGGTGGCAGCGACGTACGGGATGCCGGCCAGCCTGGCGAGCAGCGCCATCGGCAGCGGGCTTTGATGGAAGGAGGTGAAGACGACCGCCCGGTCGTAGCCGTTCCGGCGCAGGCGTTCCACCAGGTCGGTGACGGCAGCGGGATCCACCGGCGGCGGATGATAGCCGCTCCACGGTGCGTCGAAGACGATGACCTCGTGCGGTCCGGGCAGCAGGCGAGCAGCCTGCTCTCCCGCGGGCGAGACGAGCAGGTCGAGGCGCGTGCCTGCGCTGCCGAGCGCACGCAGGGCCGGACCCGTCAGCAGCACGTCGCCGTCGCTGTCCAGGCGGACCGCCAGGGCCCTGGTCACGGCCGTGCCTCCGACCTGGGGCTGCCGTTCCGTCCAGCCAGGACCATGTCCACGGCTCCGGCCAGGTCGGCGGCCACGAACGGTGCGCTCGCGATTTCGGCTGCTCGGGTTGCCGGTGTCGGCACCAGCACGGCGCGCGCTCCTGCGGCGCGGGCGGCCTCGACATCGGCACCGATGTCGCCGATCATCAGGCACTGCTCGACAGGTACGTCGAGCGCTTCCGCCGCGCGAACGACCATGCCCGGTTGCGGCTTGCGGCACTCGCAGCCGTCGTCGACGCCGTGCGGGCAGACCTGCCAGGTGTCGAACGGACCGACCGCGGCGTCGACCCGGTCGTTCACCTCGCCGACCTGAGCGGCTGTGAGCAAACCCCGGCCGATCCCGGACTGGTTGGTGACGACGCCGACCTTCACCCTTGCCCGGCGAAGCGCGGCGACCGCCTCGCGGGCGCCGTCCACCGGCAGCACCTTCGACGGGTCACCGTTGTACGGCACGTCGCGGACGAGGGTGCCGTCCCGGTCGAACAACACGGCCGTGATCGGGGGCGGCCACGGTGTGGCGGCCCGGTGCTGCCACGCCCCTCGCAGCCGGTGAGTGACGGCTGCCGCCGGGATGACGACGCTCGTCGCGAGCATCCGGGACAACTCGTCCGCCCACCCTGGCTGCCCGGGCCGGGGCCCGGGCGCGTGCCGCCGCCACGCGAACTCGGCGGTCAGCGCTACCCATGCGAGGAGGGCCGGCGCGGCCGCGCGCCGCCGTCCGGCCAGCAGCGCGGCCAGCCCCCCGACTCCGGCCAGGACGGTCAGCATATGGCGGCCCAGCCGCCCCCTCGGCACATCGGCAGCTCGGCGCCAGTCGGCGCCGTGCAGGCGTCGCATCAGCGCGTCGTCGCAGTTCCCCGCCTGCGCCCGCAGGCTGATCCAGAAACCGGCCGGCCGAACCGGATGCACGACGTGGCGGCTGCCGCAAACGAGTCGCCAGCCGGCCCGCCGAATCCGCAGCGCCAGATCGGCGTCCTCACGGTAGGCACGGGGAAAGCGCTCGTCGAAGCCGTGCACCTCGACCAGCGCTGCGCGCCGATACGCCATGTCGGCCGTCGCCCATGCGGCGTTCTCCAGGCCGGCGGTGTTGCGTTGCCAGTCGGTGGGGCGCCCGTTCTCGGGAGGGGGCACGTCGATGCGGCCCTGGCTGCCCGCGACGTCGGCGCCGCAGCGCGACAGGTCGTCGACGAGACGTCGCGTCCAGCCGGCCGGCGGTACGACATCGTCGTCGAGGAACACGATCCACTCCGCCGAGGCCAGCCGCCAGCCCAGGTTCCGGGCGGCCGCCGGACCGCGGCCTCCCGAGAGCACCACTCGTTGCGGCCACGGAGCGTCCGCGGGCTCCAGTGGCGGCCGCGCATCCGGGCGGTCGTCCACGACGACGACCTCGACGGGAGCACAGCGACCGCCGTCGGTGTCCTGCGCGGCCAGCGCGCGGAGCAGCCGGACCAGTTCTGGCCGGCCGACCGTGGGGACGACGATCGCGAAGCGGGGCATGTCCATCAGGCCGTCCCGGGGGCGAAGAGGTCCTGCCGCCGCACCACGTGCGGACCCAGGACGAGCGCATCGACCGGCGCGGATCCGAACAGCTCGAGCGCATCGCGCGGGTCGTCGACCATCGGGCGGCCCGCCGTGTTGAGGCTCGTGTTGACCAGGACGGGAAGTCCGGTGCGCCGCTCGAAGGCGGAGAGGAGCGCGGCCATCCGCGGGGTCTCGACAGGGTCGACCGTCTGGATCCGGGCCGTGCCGTCGACGTGAACGACGGCCGGGATGCGGTCGCGCCACGCCGTGCGGACGTGATGGACGAACAGCATGTACGGGCTCGGCACCGGTCCGCCGGTGAACAACTCGTGCGCCCGCTCGGCGAGCACCATGGGCGCCACTGGCCGGAACTGCTCCCGTCCCTTGACCTCGTTGAGACGCTCGACGTTCTCCTCGTGGCCGGGATGTGCGAGCAGGGAGCGGTGACCGAGCGCACGTGGTCCGTACTCGCTGCGCCCGTCGAACCAGCCGACGACGCCGTCGTCGGCGAGAATGTCGGCCACCACGTCCGCCAGCCGGTGTGGGGTGCTGAACGGCACGGCCGCCCGTCGAAGCACGGCGGCGAGGTCGTCGTCGGACCAGCCTCGGCCCAACGATGCCGAAGGCATGGGTTCTGCCTGCTCACCGCCATCGGCGCTCACCTGGAGCGCGGCGCCGAGCGATGTACCGGCATCGCCCGCTGCCGGCTGAACCCACACCTCCTCGAACGGCGTCTCGCGCCAGATCCGCGAGTTCGCCACGCAGTTGAGCGCGGTCCCGCCGGCCATGGTCAGAACGCTGTCGCCGGTCTGTTCGTGCAGCCATTGCGCCAGCTCGACGAGCACTTCCTCCAGGCGCGTCTGCACCGACGCCGCGAGATCGGCATGAACGGGCTCCCACCCGCCGTCGTCCACCCGAGGCGGCGCCCATCGTGACCAGTCGGGTATCTCGGCCACGAAGCCTCCGTCACCGGTCGGGTGAACGAGCTCACGCATCTCGGCGAGGTGTGTCGGTTCGCCGTAGGAGGCCAACGCCATGACCTTGTACTCGTCGCTGGAGCGCAGGAAGCCGAGATGCTCGGTCACCGACTCGTAGAGCAGGCCGAGCGAGTCCGGCAGCTCCTGACTGGCAAGCACCTCGAGCCTGCCCCCCGTGTACCTGCCGGCAAGGTGCGACGCGCGCTCGCCGCGCCCGTCGAGCACCAGAACGCTGCTCGTGTCGTGGGGCGACGCCAGCGCTGCGGACGCCGCATGCGCGACGTGGTGCGGCACGAACCGGACCCGGCTGCGGTCCAGGCCGGGCAGCGCGTTGGCGAGGAATCCCGGAGCATGGTGGGCATAGGTGACCCGCAGGTGGTCCCAGGGGTCGGACAGTCCCATCTCCTCGGCCGGCTTTGCCAGCGCCGGGTCGAAGGAGTAGGCGACCGCGTCGAGGCCGTCGGCATCGAGGCCGGCAGCTTCGAGACACCACCGCATCGATTGCTCGGGCAACTCCCAGGCGGCGAACGGTACGGGACGCTTGCCGTGCTTGCGCCGGCTGAACCGCTCCTCCTCGGCCGCGGCGACAACCTTGCCGTCGACGACGAGCGCCGCCGAAGGATCATGAAAGATCGCGTTCACGCCGAGTACCCGCATGGAACGCCCGCCTACCCGCGAGAACCGCTTCTACACGTCGTTCGCGGTAGAAACGCTTCCGGTGAGACCGAGGGCGCGGCGTGCACTTGCGCCGGTCGCGGCTAGTGAGTTGTCAGGCCGGTTCGGCAATGGAGTCGTCGAGGAAGGCGATCTCGTCCTCGATCTCACCATTCGACCGGTGGACGATCAGCCGGCTCGGCTTACTCTGCTGCGCCAGTCGGCGCCCCTCGGCCACCGCGGATGCCTTGTCGTCGTACCGTCCGAGTTCCCGGCCGCCCCGATAGAGCTCCCACTCACCGAGTACGGGCGGAAGAACCCGGAAGACGGTGATCACGGTCCTGGTCATCGGGCCCACCCGCCTCCATGTGGATGACGGTGGCCACGCTGCCGGACTCACCTTGGACGTAATGTACGACAATCAGGCGCAATGGCGACAGCGGGTGACCGAGCGGCGCAGTGGTCAGCTCGCCGGCACGCGGAAGTCCGCCACGACGGCATAGTGGTCGGACGGATGCACGCCGTCGCGTGGGCCACCGGCGACGATCGCCCGCTCGACAGCCACCGAGCCTCCTGGCATTCCTGGCCGGGCCATGACGTAGTCGATGCGATGATCCAGTTGCCACGCCGCTCGCGGGGCGAACGGGTTCGCGGAGCTCAACGTCCGGCCACCCTCGGTGCTCCCTCCGGCGGCCACCCACGCGTCGACCATGACATCGGTCAGTGCCTCGATCTGTGGCGTGCCCGGTGGAGCGTTGAGGTCGCCGGTCAGCAGGACGGGCAAGGGACCGTCGAGCGCGGAATCCATGACCACTCCGGCGAGGGCTCGGGTCTGGCTGAGGTGAACGTCGGCGAAGTCCCGCTCCCATTCCACGCAGCAGGCGATCACGTGCAGCGGGCCGTTTCGATGGTCGACCACCACGGACAACGCGACGGTCGGCGCGTCCGGCCGGGACGGCAGAGAGTGCTGCGTCATGTCCACGATCGGCCAACGGCTGAGTACGGCGACGCCGACATCGACGCCAGCCTGGTCGGGCGATTCGGGGGGCACCGGTGGCGGTGGTAGCGATGGCGTCGCCAGGACGGAGTGCATTCCGAGCCGTTCGGCGAGCCACTTCGGCTGATTCGTCTCTCCGGTTACCCATACTTCCTGCAGGCCGACGACGTCAGGCCGGACGGTGTCCAGAGTCGAGACGATGGCAGGCTGGCGCCTGCGCCAGTCCGCACCGAAGCGCCACCAGAGGTTCCAGCTCATCGCGCGGATACGTTCCGGCGCTTCAGCCCCGCCCACCCTCGGCCTCGCCCTCCTCGACGGCCTCTTCCAGGTCGCGGTCGGTCAGCACCCGGTGGTCGGGGTCCGCCGTGCCGGTGGCCGGTGGGACACGCAGTTCGTCCATGTACGGCGTGGGCCTTTTGCGCCGATAGTCGAGAAACTCCTTCGCGTAGTGATCGCGGGCTTCGTCGACGGTCTTCTGGCCGGTCACGATGTCGTGCATCAGGTTGAGGGCCAAGTTGTTCGCCTCTTCGTCGTGGCAGCGCGCGGACACCTCACCGGCAGTGCGTTCGACGACGACACTGCCGTCGAACTGCGCAAGAGCGGTGCAGGCCTCCGGCGGCACGCGGTAGTCGATGAACGACTCGACCGCATCGATGTGCGGTGCGGGGAATGCGTGCTCGTAGAACGTCCGGGACGCCACGATCCGCTTCCAGGAACCCACAGATGTCCACGTCAGGCGGGATTCGGTGGCCTCGTGCGACTCGCCGTACTTGTCGATGACCAGCCGAGCCGCCTCCGTCGACTCCTGCGGCCAGCCCTCGATGATCTCCGAGCTCCTTCGGTCAGCCATCACGCTCCTATTTCACCGATCTAGTGCGCTGCCGGGTGGTCGGCCCGGTCGGCAACGACCGCGTCCTGACCCGGGACCCGGGCGCAGTGGGCACAGCAATAAACGGTCTCCGCGACCTCCACACCGTGACCGATCACCCGGGTGCCGCAGGTCGCGCATTCCGGTGCCACGGTGGCGATGGCGCATTCGAAACTGTCGAAGATGAACCGGTCTCCCTGCGCAGTGACCAGCTCGAACGTCTTGTCGTAGTTGTTCTTGCATCGTGTGCAGGTAGCCATGACACCCTCCATGCGGCGAGGCGGACGGATGTGATGGCTGCTACCCAGACATGGTCGCGCTACACAGTTTCGGCGGTTTCCGGCCCTCCACGTCGGGTACTCGACGTCGTGCCGTCGTCGACGCAGAAGGGCAGGTAGGTCGATGCCGAACCCGAATCTCGACCCCGACCAGCGCAAGGCCGGTCGCGGGGCGGAACGCAACAGGGATCCCGGCGCGGATCCGGAACGCGAGGGTATGCCCGAAGTAGCGGACGACGAGACGCCCGGTGCCGGCACCGTGCCGGAGCCTCAGCAGGTGACCGTGCCGACGGAAGAGCCGGTGGCCGCCACCTCGTATGGAACCACGATGCGGGAGCAGGTGGAGGGCGAGCCGTTGGAGCTGCGGCTGGCCCACGAGGAGCCGGAACGGCCCGAGACCGAGGACCCGGACGACCGGCTCGCCGCCGAGGAGGCGGCGATGCGCGTGGAGGAGGAGCCGCCGTCATGACCCGCTTCGGATACATCTTGTCCTCTGAGGAGTGGAATCCCGATGACCTGGTGGCGCAGGCGGTGATGGCAGCGGATGCGGGCTTCGAGACCCTGGGAATCTCCGACCACTTCCATCCGTGGATCGACGAACAAGGGTGCAGCCCCTTCGTCTGGGCCGTCGTCGGGGCGATTTCGCAGGAGGTCGACCTGCCGGTGGCCACGCACGTCACCTGTCCCACGATCCGGATCCACCCCGCGATCATTGCCCACGCCGCCGCGACGGCGTCGCTGCTGCTGGACGGCCGGTTCGTGCTGGGCGTCGGTTCCGGAGAGGCCCTCAACGAGCAGGTCCTGGGCGACCGATGGCCGCTGGCCGACGAGCGGCTGGAGATGCTCGAAGAGGCGGTCGAGGTCATGCGAGCGCTGTGGACCGGTGACGTCGTGACCCACCACGGCCGCCACTACACCGTCGAGCATGCCCGCCTCTACAGCAAGCCCGAGCAGTCCATCCCCGTGTACGTGTCGGCCTTCGGCCCTCAGGCCATCGACCTCGCGGGGCGTATCGGTGATGGGTACGTCAGCACGGCACCGAGCAGTGAGTCCGTGGCCGCGTTCGAGGAGGCCGGCGGGCGCGGTAAGCCGAAGCAGGCCGGTGCCAAGGTCTGCTACGGGCCGGACCGGGACGAAGCCGTCAAGACGGCGCACCGGTTGTGGCCGACCAGCGGGCTGACCGGTCAACTCTCCCAGGATCTGCGCACGCCGGAACACTTCATGCAGGCCACCCAGAACGTCTCTGCTGACCAGATCGGCTCGGACCTGCCGTGCGGACCGGACCTGCAGACACACCGCGACGCGATACAGGCCTACGTGGACGCTGGATTCGACGAGGTACTGATCAACCAGGTCGGCCCGCTCCAGGAGGAATTCTTCCGGTTCGCAGCCCAGGAGCTTCTGCCGTCCCTGCGCGAGGGATGACGACCAAGTCGAGAGCTACCGGCGCTGGGCCGGTTGGTGTTGGGCGTCCGACGGCTGCTTTCCCGTCTCGACAAACGACTTCAGCCGCTGCAGGTCCTGCTTCATCTTGCGGGCAGGGTCCGCACCGAACAGGGTGGCGACCGCGTGACCGACGGCACCCGCCACCGGGTTGTAGGTGAGCTGCACCTGGATGCGACTGCGGTCATCCCGGTCAGGATCGACACGCAGCGATCCGGCGTGAGCGATGAGCTGCCCATCGGTCGTGCGCCAGGCGATTTCGCGGCCTTCCTCGCGCTTGGTCTCCTCTGCATCGAAACGCACTGGTATTCCGACCGGACCGAGGATCTCCCAGTGCGACAACCTGCCATCCTCGGAGCGGCGAACCTCGCGGACATCGGGCATGAACTGCGGAAAAACGGAGTAGTCGCTGACGAGTGCCCACACCTGTTCCGTCGGGGCGTCGACCGAGATCGAGCCGGCGACGTCGACCGCACGCCGACCGGATGCGATACCGGTGAGCCGCCGCAACGGGAGGTTCGTCGCGGCCCGCGCGGCCAAGATCGACCCGGTGCCGCGCATCGCCCAGCCGACCGGCTGCGGTAGCCGGCTCGACATGGTCCACATCGCGGCCGCACCGGTTCCGGCGACGAACCGTGCGGCCGGCGACCAGTGCTGCTGGAGCAGTTCGGGCACCGGCTGCCGCTGACGGCCGGCGCCTTGCAGTTGCGGAACGCCTTCCACAGTGTCGTGGACGCGCCAGCGAGGCTGGACCTCTCGGACGCCGGGCACTCTCCGCAACGCCCTGGCGGCTCGCCGACCCTCCTGGTCGAGGACATCGCCGGACAATCGCACGACACGGTCGTCGACGTGGACCTCAACCGCGTGCGGGTGGCTGACATACCGGCCGAGTTCGGCCCGGACACGCTCGTGGACCACACGGTCGTCAACGGCATGTCCGTTGCCGCGGTACCGGATCTCCGCCGCGATGCCGCGACTCCGGTTGGCCAGGTCGCGGCTGAGCACACCCATCCCGTGATTCATGCGGTGGGCGGCGCGCGAGGACTTGTCGCGGACGCGAGCACGGCGGGCCCGGCCCCGGTCTGGGTCGAACATGTACTGGATCACCGCCCCGGCGCCGGCACCAAGGCCGGTGGCACCAACGGTTTGCAGCACTGCCGGTCGGCGCTTCTCGACCGTCGCAAATCGCTGTCCGGGTGCACCGAGAACGATCATTCGCATGTCGATCAACCCCTCACTTTCCCCTCTACTGGCGTCCTACCCAGGGCAGGTTCAGGCGATTCACCGGGCCAGCGGTGGGTACGGGCCCGGTTCAGTGACCGACCGAACGCGATGGAGAGGACGCCACGATGACCTTCCAACCATGGGACTACCGGACCGACGCCGGCTTGGCGGGCGCCGGCATGGACCTGACCGGCTACACGATTGCCGCTGCCGACGGCGACATCGGTCGGGTCGACAGCGCGACTCACGAGACGGGTGCGTCGTACCTCATCGTCGACACCGGGCCATGGATCTTCGGCAGCATGGTCATGCTTCCAGCGGGCGTCGTCGAACGGATCGACACAGTCGAGAAGAAGGTGTACGTCGACCGCACCAAGGACCAGATCAAGAAGGCGCCCGAGTACGACGAGACGCTGGCCGAGGACACAACCTATCGCGAGCGCCTCGGTGACTATCACAGCGGCACCTCTGCGCCGCCGGGCGCGGGCCTCTGAGATTACGAGCTGCCTTCCGTTGCCGTCGCAGCCAGCACAGGTCTGCGCGATGGCAACGCGAGGCTCAGGTGAGAGACGGAGGCCACCATGAAAGCACTGACCTGGCACGGACGGCGGGACGTACGGGTCGAGGAAGTGCCGGACCCGAAGATCGAGGAGTCGACGGACGCAATCATCCGCGTGACGTCGAC
>DATFBR010000173.1:0-14140 GCA_035253685.1 Jiangellaceae bacterium | reverse complement strand
GCGCGGCGTCGAGCCAGCCGGTCACGGTTGCGACCACGTCGGGCCGTTCGGTCCGCGTCGTCTGCCCCAGCAGGTTGTCGAGCATCGGCCGCAGCGCGCGGGAGCCGCTCTCGACAACCGCAGTCGCGGTCCGCTCCCGGTCGTCCCGAGCCGCCTCGTCGTCGGCACCGGCCTTGGTGTCGACGAGCACGACAGCGCCCACCTGCTGCGGGTGGTGGCGAAGCATCGCCATCGCCACGTACCCGCCCATCGACACGCCGGCGACCACGGCCGGGCCGATGTCGAGGCGTTGGAGCAGCGACGCGACGTCGTCGGCCATCGCGTCGACCGACGGCTCTCGATCGCCGGGCCCGGGCGAGTCGCCGAAGCCGCACAGGTCGGGAACGACCACGCGGGCCCGGTCGGCCAGCCCGCTGACCTGCGCCGCGAACATGGCGCGGAAGAGCGGGAAGGCATGGAGCAGCACGACGGGTACCCCACTACCGCTCTCCTCGTGGGCAAGGTCGACCGGCACGGCTCAACGCTCCGGCGGCATCGGGACGTCCGCGAACGCCGCCACCGTCCGGTCGGCGTACGCGCTGGTGTCGGCGGTCTCGACCGGTCCGGGCCAGGTCGTCGGCAGCGGTGACCGGCCGGGGGCGACCCGGGCCACCACCTCGTCGAGCACGCGCTCGGCGTCACCCACCCACAGGTGTTTCGCGCCCTCGACGGCGACGATCTCTGCCTGAGGCACCCGCGCGAACCGCTCGCGTGCCTGCGGCGGGCGAAGGTAGTCGTCGAGTCCGGGAACCAGCGCGACGAGGGGACGGCCGTCGGCGGCCCACGCATCGAGATCGTCGTCGGTGCTGGAGCGCAGCGGCGGCGAGAGCAGGATCGCGCCCACGACGACCGGGTCGAGGCCGTACCGCAGGGCGAGGTCGGAGCCGAACGACCACGCGAGCAGCCATATCTGCGGCAGGTCGTGGAACTCGGCGTACTCGAGGGCGGCGGCGAGGTCGTACTGCTCGCCCGCACCCGCGTCGAACTCGCCCTCGCTGGTTCCTTGCAGGCTGCTCGTCCCCCGGGTGTTGAATCGCAGCACGGCCAGGTCGGCGAGCGCGGGCAGCCGCCAGGCCGCTTTGCGGAACAGGTGGCTGTCCATCATGCCGCCGTGCGTGGGCAGCGGGTGGAGGCAGACCAGCGTCGCGACCGGTTCGCTCTGCGGTGGCAGGGCGACCTCGCCGACGAGTGCCAGGCCGTCGGTGGTGTGCAGGGTCACGGCTTCGCGTCGGGCCGGCAGGACGGTGTTGCCGCGGATGCGGGACTTCGTGGTCATGATGCCGTCGAGCCTATCCGCGGCACCACGCCGCGCCGGTCGTCTCACCGCGGCGCACGGCGACCACGGTTGCGCCAGCAGGAGGTGTGCCAGTGCCGTCGCTCCCCGGCGCCGCCGCCGGAGAGCGTCCCACCCTCGACCGGCCAGGTCACGACATGAGGTGTGGCCGGCGGAATGAGCTGGTCGCATCCTGGGCAGCGGTACGGCTTGGTCGCGGAGCTGCCCGTGAGCGATCGCACCACCCAGTCGCCGTCGGGCCACGACTCGACGTGCTCATGGCCGCCCGCCGGCTGACGTCGGACCGGGCGGCGGCGGGACATGCGTACATTGTCCCAGCCTGCGCCTATGCTGGGCTCATGCCGAGGTACGAGTTCCGCTGCCGCGCCTGCGGCGCCACGTTCGAGGAATCGCGGCCCATGGCCGACTCCGCCGAGCCCGCCCTGTGCCCGGCCGGCCACGACGACACGGTCAAGCTGCTGTCGGCCGTCGCCGTCACCGGACTGTCCTCGGCACCGTCCTCGCTTCCGTCGTCGGGCAGCGGCTGCTGCGGCGGCGCCTGCGGCTGCGGCTAACCGCCGCCCCCGGGCCGGACCAGGTGCACGGCGCCGACCGGCCGGAACCCGGCAGCGAGGAAGGCGCGCAGACTAGCCGCGTTGCCCGGGGCGACCGCGCCCAATACCGGCTCGCCGGCGGCAACGAGCCCCAGCGCGTCGGCGACCAGCGCCCTCCCCACGCCACGGTTCCGTGCCCGCACCGGAACCTCGACGCCGATCTCCCTGAGGCCGCCGATGCCCATGCCGAGGGTGATCAGTCCCCGGTCGTCGCCGTGCACGGCGACGTCGTCGCGAACCTGGCGGGCGTGCCGCAGCCGGCGGTGGTCGGAGAGGTCCTCGCGAGCCGGTGGCCCGCCCCGGCCGGTTCCCAGTCCCGCCACCAGCAAGTCGAGGCAGTCGCACCAGCCGTCCGCACCGGCCAGCCACGCGATGAACCCGGGGTCCAGCGCCTTGCCGTAGCCGTCCGGCCCCTGCGCAAGCACGTCGCGCGCATCCCTCGTGGTGGCGACGTACGCCCGGCCGGTCAGGGCGACCACCCCGGCGACACCCTGCTTCCACGGCGCCACCACCTCGACGGCGCCGTCGGGTTCGGGAAACCGGCCGTGTGCAGCCTCGGTGAGTACCAGGCCGAGCAGGTGGGTCACGCGTAGTCGCGGAACCCGCGCCCGGTCTTGCGGCCCAGGTATCCGGCGGTGACGAGATGCTCCAGCAGCGGCGCCGGCGCGAATCCGGGCTCGCGGAACTCGAGGTAGAGGGTGCGCTGGATCGCCAGCGCCACGTCCAGGCCGATCACGTCCAGCAGCTCGAACGGGCCCATCGGCAGGCGGCAGCCGAGCTTCATCGCGGTGTCGATGTCGTCGGTGCTCGCGTAGTGCGCCTGCAGCATCTTCACCGCGTCGTTGAGGTAGGGGAACAGCAGGGCGTTGACGATGAACCCGGCGCGGTCGCCGCACGTGACCGGGTGCTTGCCGGCCCGGCGGCACACCTGCCGGACCGTGGCGACCACGTCGTCGGCGGTCGACACCGTCGCGACCACCTCGACCAGCGACATCACGGGCGCGGGGTTGAAGAAGTGCATGCCCACGACGTCGGCCGGGCGGGAGGTCGCAGCCGCACACTCGATGACCGGCAGCGAGGACGTGGTCGTCGCCAGGATCGCACCCGGCGAGCAGATCTCGTCCAGCGACGAGAACAGGCCCTGTTTGACCGTCGACTCCTCCACCACGGCCTCGACCACGAGCTGTGCCTCGGCGAGATCGTCCAGCGACGACGACGCGGTGATCCGGGCCATGGCCGCATCGCGATCGGACTCGGCGAGCTTGCCGCGCTGGACCGCCTTCTCCATCGAACGCTCGACCCCGGCGGTGACCCGGGCCGCCCGTTCCGCGCCGCGGGTGACGGAGACGACGTCGTACCCCGCCCTGGCCAGCACCTCGACGATGCCGGTGGCCATCGTCCCCGAGCCGACCACGCCGACCGTACGGATGTCGCGTACCGGCGCGCCCGACCCGCCGGCCGGATCGGGCGTGAGGGCGTCGGGAACGACGACCGGCGAGTCCTCTGCCTCGTAGGTGTAGAAGCCGCGCCCGGTCTTGCGACCCCGCAGGCCGGCAGTGACCATCTGCTTGAGGACCGGTGTCGGCGCGTGCAGGCGGTCGCGGCCCTGCTTGTACATCGTGTCGAGGATCTCGTACGCGGTGTCCAGCCCGATCAGGTCGAGCAGGGCGAGCGGGCCCATCGGGTACCCGCAGCCGAGCCGCATGGCGTCGTCGATGTCCTCGCGCGTGGCGTAGCGGGCGTCGTACATCGAGGCCGCGTGGTTGAGGTAGCCGAACAACAGCGCGTTGGCGATGAAGCCCGCCTTGTCGCCGCATTCCACGGGTGCCTTGCCGAGCCTGCGGGCCAGCGCCGTCACGTCCTCGACCACGTCCGGCTCGGTGACGACGGTCCGCACGACCTCGACGAACTCCTGGACCGGCGCCGGGTTGAAGAAATGCATGCCCACGACCCGGCGCGGACGTTCGGTGGCGACGCTGATCTCGGTGACCGACAGCGACGAGGTGTTGGTGGCGAGGATGGCCTCGGGAGTCACGATCTTGTCGAGGCGGGCGAACAGGTCGCGCTTGAGGTCGAGCTGCTCGGGCACGGCCTCGACCACCAGCTGGCAGTCGGCCAGCGCATCGAGATCGGTCGTGAACGTGATCGCGTCCAGCAGGTGCGCCCGCTCGTCCTCGGACAGCTTGCCGCGCCGGACCGCCCGGTCGGTGGAGTGGTCGATGTGCCCTCGCCCGTGCGCCAGCGTCTCGTCGTCACGTTCGACACCGACGACGCTGAAGCCGGTGCGCGCGAACACCTCGGCGATTCCGGCACCCATCGTGCCGAGGCCGACGACGCCGACGGTGGTGATCTCGCGAGCCATGCTCGCAGTCTCCCACGCGGGTTCAGAACAGCCGGGCGTGCGGGTCGTCGAGGCCGCGCAGTGCGTCGTAATCGACGGTCAGGCAGGTGATCCCACGGTCTCGGGCCAGCGTGCGCGCCTGCGGCCGGATCTCCTGTGCGGCGAACAGCCCGCGGACGGGGGCGAGCAGCGGATCGCGGTTGAGCAGATCCAGGTAGCGGGTCAGTTGCTCGACACCGTCGATCTCGCCCCGTCTCTTGACCTCGACCGCGACGGTCGTGCCCACCTCGTCGCGGCAGAGCAGGTCGACCGGGCCGATCGCGGTCGGGTACTCGCGGCGCACCAGCCGCCAGCCGGTGCCGAGGGTCTCGACGTGCTCGGCCAGCAGCTCCTGTAGGTGCGCCTCCACGCCGTCCTTGACCAAGCCGGGGTCGACCCCGAGCTCGTGCTCACTGTCGTGCAGCACCTCGCCGAGCGTGATCACCAGCCGTTCGCCGGCCGGATTGGCCACGGTCCACACCCCGTCGCCGGCGTCCAACCGGCACGGCGGGCTCATCCAGTTCAGCGGCTTGTAGGCGCGGTCGTCGGCATGGATCGACACCGACCCGTCGGCCTTGACCAGGATCAGTCTGGTGGCCATCGGCAGGTGCGCGGTCAACCGTCCGGCGTAGTCGACCTGGCAGCGAGCGATGACGAGCCTGATGCCACACCTCCGGTGAGGTCGAGGCCACCGCGACCTTGACGGCATGGATCGCCGCCACGGATCACACCGTATCCACCGGCCAGGCCGGCCGGCTCATCCTTCACCCCGCGTAACGTCATACTCGCAACCGGGATGACAGCCCGCGAAGGTCCTCTGGAGGGGCGCAGTGCCAAACACGAGCACGGGAAAAGGCAAGGTGGTCGTGAACAGGTCGATGTCGCTTGACGGCTTCATCGCCGGTCGCGGCGATGCGATGGACTGGATCTTCGACTTCGTGGCGCCGGACGAGTTCCCGGACGTCGCTGCGGCTACGGGCGCCATGCTCATCGGCCGGCGGACCTACGAGGTAGCCAACAGGATGGACGCCGGCAAGGAGCGCAGATCAGCATCGAGCGGCGAAGCGTACCCCTTTTCCGGACCCGTGTTCGTCCTGACCCACGAGCCGCCGGACCCGCCGGACCCGGCGGTCACGTTCCTCACCGGTGACATCGGGGAAGCGGTCGCCACCGCGCGCAGCGCCGCCGATGGCAAGAACCTGGAGATCCTCGGTGCTGACGTGGCCGGCCAGTGCCTGCGGCGGGGTCTCGTCGACGAGATCCTGGTGTACGTCCTGCCGGTGCTGCTCGGCGACGGCCTCCGCATCTCGTCCCCCGACCTCCCGAGGATAGACCTGGAACCGGTCAGCAGCACGCGGTCGGGAGCCGTCACCATCCTCCGGTTCCGCGTCCGCAAGTAAGAACGTTTCTTCGTCGATGGTGGTCGATGGCGTCAGGGACGGCGGGTTGATCGACTCGTGACATGTCGCAACTGGACGCGACCACCGCATCGGGTCGCCTCACGCTTATGTACCTTGTCAGTTACGTAACTTACCGGGTACATTCATGCCGTGGATGCTGTGATGCAGGCGTTGTCGGACGAAAGTCGACGCACCGTCCTGGAGGTGCTGAGAGACCATCCGGCCACGGTCAGCGAACTGGCTGACCTGTTGCCCATCGCGCGACCGGGTGTGTCTCGTCACCTGCGGGTGCTGCGCGAGGCCGGGCTCGTCGAGGTGCACCACGACGCGCAGTGGCGGGTCTACAGCCTGCGCCCGGAGCCGCTGGCCGAGGTCGACGCGTGGCTGGGTCGATACCGCGCACTGTGGCAGCAGCGTCTGGACGCCTTGCATACCGAGGTCGCCAGAGGAAAGCGCGAGCGAAGGAGAAGCAAATGACCAGCACCCCTCCAGGCGCCGGCATCCTGGGCAGCCTTCGCCGCACGGCCGACGGCAAGGGCGCCGTGCGGATGGAAGACCTGTACGACACCACCATCGACGACCTATGGTCCGCGCTCACCGACCCGCGCCGCCTGGCCCATTGGATCGCCGAGGTGGACGGCGACCTGCGCCTCGGCGGACAGATCCACGCCCGATTCACCAGCGGGTGGGACGGACCAGGCCGAATCGACCTCTGCCAAGCACCGCACCGTCTGACGGTCACCATGTCCCCAGGCATGCCCGACGAGACCGTCATCGACGCCACTCTCGCCCCCGAGCATGACAAGACCCGCCTCGTCATCGAGGAGCGCGGCATCCCCCGCGACGAGCTCGCCTACCACGGCGCAGGATGGCAGGCGCACGTCGAGGACCTGACCGCACACCTCCATGGCCGCCAAACAGGCGATTGGCACACCCGCTGGACCGCGCTCACGTCCACGTACAAAAACCTCGCCAGCCGCGCAGACCGCCCATAATTGCCTCACGCCGCTTGAGCCCGCTGGGGGCTGGGTGCGTTGTCTTGTCGGCCGGAACCTGGGCCAGCACCATGCAGTGCATGGAACCCCGAGCCGGCTCGGTGACGTTGCGACGTGCCACACCGGAGGATGGCCGGGCCGTCGCGGACGTGCTGATCCGTTCCCGCCAGGCGTCCGCCGGCTCCATCCCGGCCGCGATCCACTCCGATGCCGAGATCCAGGAGTGGGTCGAAGTCGAGGTCATCCCCCATCGTGAGGTGTGGGCGGCAGTCGACACCGAGGATCGGGTGCTGGCCGTGATGGTGCTGGACGACGGCTGGATCGACCAGCTGTACGTCGACCCCGCCTGGACCGGAAAGGGGCTCGGCTCGCGCCTGGTCGAGCTGGCGAAGTCGCGATGGCCGGAGGGCCTGCAGTTGTGGACGTTCGCGAGCAACGTCGACGCGCAGCGGTTCTACGAGCGCCACGGGTTCGTTGTCGTCGAAGCGACCGATGGATCGGGTAACGAGGAGAAGCAGCCCGATCTCCGGCTCGTCTGGCCGGCCGCCTAGCCGCCGGGTCACCTGAAGTTGCGGCTGGGCACCTCGCCGCTGATGCGCAGTGGGGCGAGCCGTTGCGCCAGCAGGTTGACCGCGCCGTCCTGGCGTTCGAGCACCCCCTCGACGACGAGGGCGCCGGAGTCGAGGGCGATCTTGCGCTGGCGCTCCCAGGTGCGCTGAGGGCAGATGACGTTGACCATGCCGGTCTCGTCCTCGACGTTCATGAACACGACGCCGCCGGCGGTGGGCGGTCGCTGGCGGTGGGTGACCAGCCCGCCCACCCGCACCCGGGTGCCGTGCTCGGTGGCGGTCAACGCCGCCGCGGGCAGCGCACCCCACCGGTCCAGGGTCGGCCGCACGTGCTGCACGGGATGGCTGTCGGCGGAGGACCCGGTGGCCCACAGGTCGGCGAAGGTCATCTCCGTGGGGGTCATCGGCGGCAGCGGCGGCGCAGCCGAGCCGGGAGTCGTGCCCGGCAGCTGGTCGGGACCGGTGTGGGCCAGCGCACCCACCGCCCAGATCGCCTCCCGGCGCCCGAGCCCGAAACAGCCGAACGCCCCGGCGGTGGCCAGCGCCTCGAGCACGGCCAGCGGTACGCGGACCCGGCGGACCAGGTCGTCCAGGTCGGCATAGGGACGGCCGGCGGCGATGGCCTCGGCCAACTCCTCGCCCATGGTGCGGACCGTGGACAGGCCGAGCCGGATCGCCGGCTGAGGCTCGCTCGGTGCATGGGGATGGCTGCACGAGACCGGCACCGGCTCCTCCAGGGTGGCTTCGGCGGCGCTGGCGTTGACGTCGACGCCGCGCACCACCACCCCGTGCCGGCGGGCGTCGGCGATCAGGCTCTGCGGCGCGTAGAAGCCCATCGGCTGGTTGTTCAGCAGCGCCACAGTGAACGCCGCCGGGTAGTACCGCTTGAGGTAGGCGCTGGCGTAAACGAGGTAGGCGAAGCTGTAGGCGTGGGACTCGGGGAAGCCGTAGCTCGCGAACCCGAACAGCTTGCTGTAGATGTCCTCGGCGATGTCGGCGGGGATGTCCTTGACCGCCATTCCGCTCAGCAACCGCTCACGCAACTGCTGGATCCGTTCCGGTGAGCGTTTGGAGCTCATGGCCTGGCGGAGCTCGTCGGACTCCTTCGCACTGAAGTCGGCGCAGTCGATGGCCAGTTGCATCATCTGCTCTTGGAACAGCGGGACGCCCAGGGTGCGCTCCAGCGCGGGCCGCATCGTCTCGTGCGGATAGGTGACGTCCTCCTGCTCGTTCGCCCTCCGGATGTAGGGATGGACCGAGCCGCCCTGGATCGGGCCGGGCCGGATCAGTGCCACCTCGACCACAAGGTCGTAGAACTTCCTGGGCTTCAGTCGGGGCAGGGTGGCCATCTGCGCTCGCGACTCGACCTGGAACACGCCGACCGAGTCGGCGTCGCAGAGCATGTCGTAGACGCCGGCGTCGTCCTCGGGAACCGTGTGCAGGCTCAGCGTCCGGTCGTGGTGGTCGCGGAGCAGGTCGAAGGTCTCCCGCAACGCAGAGAGCATGCCCAGGCCCAGCAGGTCGAACTTCACCAGGCCGGCGGCGGCGCAGTCGTCCTTGTCCCACTGCAGGACGCTGCGGCCGGGCATCGTCGCCCACTCGACCGGGCAGACCTCGCCCACCGGGCGGTCGCAGAGCACCATGCCTCCGGAGTGGATGGACAGGTGCCGCGGCAGGCGCAGCATCTGTGCGACCAGGGTGGCCAGCAGCGGGGGGAGCTCGTCCTCGTCGTCCCCGGCCGGCGCCGGCAGCGGATCCGCGGGCGCCTTCTCGCCGCGGGGGCCGTCCTGGGGGCCGATCCGGAAGTCGATCCGCCGGGTCCATGCATCGGCCTGGCCGGGGCTGTAGCCGAGCGCGCGGGCGGCGTCGCGCACCGCCATCTTGGGGCGGTAGGTGTTGACGTTGGCCACCTGGGCGGCGCGATCGCGTCCGTAGGTGTCGTAGACGTGCTGGATGACCTCTTCGCGGCGGGCGTTCTCGATGTCGACGTCGATGTCGGGCGGGCCGACCCGGGCGTCGGTGAGGAACCGTTCGAAGAGCAACTGGTGCTTGATCGGGTCGACGGCAGTGATGCCCAGCGCGTAGCAGACCGCCGAGTTGGCCGCCGACCCCCTGCCCTGGCAGAGGATGCCGGCGTTCTCGCAGAACTGGGTGATCTCGTAGACGATGAGGAAGTAGCCGGGGAAGTTCAGCCGCTCTATGACGTCGAGCTCGTGGTCGAGCTGGCGGTAGATCGACGCCATTCCCGGGGCGCCGCGTTCGCCGTAGCGTCTCCGGGCGCCCTCCTCGACCTGCTGGCGCAGCCAGGTCGCGTCGGTGTGACCCTCCCCCAGTCGCCGGGCGGGCAGGTCGGGTGCGACGACGTGCAGATCGAAGACGCACTCGCGCGCCAGCTCGACGGTGGCCTCGCGGACGCCGAGGAACCTGGCCAGCCGAGCGGCCATCTCAGCGCCCGAGCGGATGTGCGCGGTGCCGGTGGCCGGCAGCCACCCGGTCATGCCGTCGAGGCTGCTGCGCGCCCGGACGGCTGCGAGCAGCTGAGCCAGCGGCGCATCGGCGGGGGCCGCGTAGTGGACGTTGTTCGACGCCACCACCCCGACGCCGACGCGCCCGGCCAGCGCGAACAGCGCGTCATTGCGGGCGTCGTCGAGGGGCTGGTCGTGGTCGGTCAGCTCGACCGCGACACTGTCGCGCCCGAACGTCTCGACCAGCGCCCGCAGCTCCGCCTCCGCCGCATCCGGCCCGCCTGCCGCGAGTGCAGCGGGGACGGCGCCCTTACGACACCCGGTGAGCACCACCCAGTGCCCGCCATGCGCCACGGCCAGCTCGGCCGGGTCGTAGACGGGGCGACCTTTTCCGCCGCGCATCTGAGCGGTGGTGATGGCGCTGGCCAGCCGCCCGTACCCCTCGGGGTCGCGGGCCAGGACCAGCAGGTGGCCGCCCTCGGGGTCTGGGATCCCGTTCTGGCGCTCGGACAGCCCGAGGCTCAGCTCGGCGCCGAAGATGGTCCCGACTCCGGACCCCCGGGCGGCCTCGGCGAGGCGGACCACCCCGTACATGCCGTCGTGGTCGGTGAGCGCCAACGCCTCGACTCCTCGCCGGGCGGCCTCGGCGACCAGCGCATCGGGGTCGGAGGCACCGTCGAGGAAGCTGTACGAGGAGTGGCAGTGCAGCTCGGCCCAGGCCGGTACGCCATCTCCCCCGCCGGGCGCAGGCGAGAGCGCATCCGCCGGAACGTCCTGCGGTCGCCGCGGAAGCCGGCGGACCTTCGAGTGCGGCCCGTCATCCGGCTCGTCGGGGGGCGGCAGGGAGCTTCGGGCGCCCCAGGACAGGCGGCGCTCGAACTCCTTCCACGGGATCGGCGGGTTGTGCCAGCCCATGATCGTCCCCGGCCTCAGAAGGGTGGTGGGTCCGGTTCGACCGGGCCGAGCGGTTCGGGTTCGACGGTGTAGGAGTGGCCGGTGGGGCTGGTCCACTCGAACCGGCCGGGTTCGGGTTGGCGGACCCGCCACCGACTGTGGTGCTTGCCGATGTGATGGGACTTGCAGAACGGGCCGAGATCGTCGGCGGCGGTGGCACCGTCCGGGTACGGCGTGGTGTGGTCGATCTCGGCCGCGGCGGCGGGCCGGTCGCAGCCGGGCCAGCGGCAGGTCCGGTCGCGGGCCACCACGTGATCGACCAGGTCGGGCGGCGGCGTGTACCGGGTGCGCCCGTAGTCGAGCACCGTGCCCGAGACCGGATCGGTGAGCAGCCGCCGCCAGGTGCCTTCGGCCGCCAGCCTGCGGGCCACCGAGGCGGGCACCGGCCCGTAGCCGGCCAACTGGCCGGGCTGCTCGTCCAGACCGAGCAGGGTGGTGACCGCCACCGTGACCTGCACTGCGACCGGGCGGCGGTGCCGGCGGTCCAACGACTGCCCTTGGCCACAGACACAGCCACCGAGCCGTCCCGAACGAAGCGCGAGCCATCCCATACCGGCCAACGCGTCGGCGCGGCGCTGCGCCAGCGTGCGCCGGTCGCCGGGTTCGGTGCGTTTCATCGCCGCGGCGGCGGCCTCGATCGCTGCCTCCAGCGCGGTGGCGTCCTCGGCCGGTAGGTACGCCTCCAGCCAGGCCATGCCGTCCGCCGCCGGAGTGATCGTGATGTGCCGGTTGGATGCGGCGTCGTCACGGCGTTGCTCCATGGTGACCGGGGCGACCCGGTGCAGCGCGCGTTTGAGCGCCTGGCGCAGCCGTGGTGTAGTCAACTGGTCGGCCCGGTCGAGGACCTCCACCTCGACCTGGTGCGCCACTGCGACCTCGTGCCGGCCCAACTCGTCGGCGACCACCTCGGCGCGCCGGGTGTCGATGCGGCCTTCGGCCAACGCGGCCAGAGTGGCCGGCAAGATCCTCACCAGGCACGTGGACCGCGACACCAGCGCCTCACCGGCGCCCGGCGTCAGCCGGAGCCGGGCCGCCACCTCCATCCCGGTCACCCGCTGCGGGGTCATCGACGGGATCTCGCGCCCGTTCACCGTCGGGCGCATCTCGACCCGGCCGGCCAACTCGGCGATCATCTCCGCCTGCCGGGCCGCCGCCCACGACGCAATCCGCTGCCAGCCGGCGACCGCCTCCACCAGTTCGTAGGCACCCAGCCCGGACAGGTCGACTCCGTCGAGCACACCGGCCAGCACCGGCCCCGGCGCCATGTCTTCCAACCCCGGCACACGTGCGGGCACCAGCACCGACGGCTCCACCGGGCCATGGGCCGTGCCAGCGCCTCCGCCGAGGCGGTAGTTCCCGTCAGCATCGTCTACTGCCCCGAACAGCGCGGCCGGATCGACATCCGGATCCGGACCGATGAGCGCGATCTCCTCGGGATCCAACAGCTCGTACCCGGCGTCGAGCCCCTCGACCAGCGCCGCCAGCCGCACCGGGTCGACCGCCCCCGGCGCCAGCGGCTCCAGGAAGGCGTAGTCCACTCCGCCGCCGGCGGTCTCGGAACTCTTGGTATCGAACATGTGTTCGAGTCTATCCCAGTGGTCTGACACAAGACCGAGGGCCGCTGTCATTGATTGTGGACAACCCGCGCTTCGGTCGACGCGTACGGGCGACCAGCCGGACCGCATACGTCAGCTTGGCGGAGGCGTCGTCGGACTGGCCGCGTCGAGCCGCTTGACGTACCGCTGGCATGGCACCGGAACAGTGCTACCGGTACTCGCCGCGGGATAGTCGAAGGCACCCTCATCGGTCCAACCCATGCGCTCGTAGAACCGCCGGGCTCGGGCGTTGCCGGCCACGACGGCCAGCCAGGCTCGCTCGTGGCCGTTCGACCTCACCAGGCGCTCGGCCTCGCCGAGCAGGGCCGCGGCGACGCCCGTCCCACGATGACGGCTGGAGACGTAGACCTGTTCCACCTCGTCATCGACGACCATGACGAAGCCCGCGACCGCGCCGGAGACGACGGCGACCACCGTGTCGCCGACGCGCTGGGCGGCTCGCGACGAGAAGGACTCCGGTGTCCGAACCGCTACGAGCTCGTCCGGGACGTTGCCGAGGTGACCGTCGCGCCACCCGTCGCGCCAGATCGAGGCGACCGCCTCGGCGTCATCGGGAGTGGCGCGTCGAAGTTCGACGCCCTCGTCGCCGGTCGCCATCCGGCCAGCCTACGTAGGCCACCGGGCAAGATCATGCAGGTTGTCCATCAGCAGGCCGCCGGCCGAAACGTCGTCTGCGAGCGTGCCCTACTCGCTCGAGGGTCGGACGATGATCACGACATTGCCGATTTTCTGCCCCGTCTCGACATAGCGGTAAGCCTCGACGATCTGGTCCAACGGATACCGCCTGTCGATGAGCGGCATGAACTGTCCGGCCTCGATCAGTTCCTTGAAATACCTCACCATCTGCCGGTCTTGCTTCGGAACGGGAAACATGACCTTCTTGCCGCCGAACAGCGGAGTGATCAGCGCCAGGATCGGGTTCTGGGACAGCGGGCCCAAGTCCGACGAGAGGTAGATCCCGCCCGGCTTCAGCAGTCGCTTGCATCGGCCGAACGAGCTCTTGCCGACCGCATCGAGGACCACGTCGTATCTCTGCTTGTCCTTCGTGAAGTCCTCGGCCGCGTAGTCGATGACCCTGTCCGCGCCCAATTCCCGGACCAGCTCCAGGTTGTCTGAGTCGCATGTCGCGGTCACGTCGGCGCCGAGACTCTTCAACAACTGGACCGCCGCCGAGCCGATGGCTCCGGTTGCACCGTTGACGAGGACGTGCTGCCCGTTACGGATCTTCGCCTTCCTGATGAACGAGAGGGCATAGTGCGAACCCTCGGTGGCGGGCGCGGCCTGCTCGTAGGTCACCTTCGCCGGCATGGTCGCGAGCAAACCGTCTTCGGGAACCGTCATGTATTCGGCATGGGCGCCGAACGGGCCCTCGTTGTACCCGAACACCCTTTCGCCGACATCGAAGGACGCGACGTCACTTTCGACGGCCTCGACCTCGCCCGCGAACTCGCTGCCGAGGACCGTCGCTCGTGGTCTGACGAGTCCGCTGAACAATCTCAGGATGAAGGGCTTGGCAGCGCGGTAGCCGCAGTCCGTCCGATTCACCGTCGTCGCGTGGACCTTGACGAGCACCTCGTTGTCCTTGGCCGTCGGCGTGTCCACGTCGGAGATCCGTACCACCTCCGGCGGGCCGTATCGGGTGTGCACTGCCGCCTTCATGGGCGGACTGTAGCGACAGCACCGACTGACGACGCGGCGCTGGATACCGGAGGCCTTCCGGTGATCAGCGTCAGGCGTAGGCGGCCTCGACCAGCCAGCGGCCCCGGTCGACGAGCAGGAGCCAGGCCCGCCCGTCGGCGCTGGCCAGCTGGAAGCGCGCCCGCCGCCGGGCCAGG
>DATFBR010000172.1:0-6287 GCA_035253685.1 Jiangellaceae bacterium | reverse complement strand
CTGCCGCCTCGAACTCCGGGTTCAGATCGACGAAGTCGCGCAACCGGTCGGCCAGCCACGCCAGCGTGATCTCCTCGTCCCCTCGTCGCTGGTCGAGCTCCTCGATCCCGCGGTCGGTGAAGTACAAGCCCACTCCCTGACCCACTATGCGAAGGCTTCGTCGATGAGTGCACGCTGTTGCTCGAGGTGCCGGGCGTTGGAACCGACCGACGGCGCGGAACCGGCCGGGCGGGTGACGCCGGTCAGCAGGAGGCCATGTGTGTCGGCCTCGGCCAGCCGGGGCGCGAGGTTCGTCCACATGAACGGCCAGGCACCCATGTTGCGCGGCTCGTCCTGCACCCAACGGACCTCGCGCAGCTTCGGAAACCGGCCCAGCTCGGCGGTGATGTGGTCGGCCGGCAGCGGATAGAGCTGTTCGACCGGCAGGATCGCGGTGCGCTGGTCCGACCGCTTGGCCCGCTGGGCCCGCAGGTCCCAGACCGCCTTCCCCGAACAGAGCAGCACTCGCTCGACACCACTGGGGTCCACCTCGGAGTCGCGGATCACGGGGTGGAACCACGTGTCGCCGGTGAAGTCCTCCGGCGCGGAGACCGCCTTCTTGTTCCGGAGCATCGACTTCGGAGTGAAGACGATCAAGGGCTTGTGGTCGGATCGCAAGGTCTGCAGCCGCAGAAGGTGGAAGTACGAGGCCGGCGTCGAGGGCTGGGCGACCCGGAACGCATCCTCGGCCGCCATGGTCAGGAACCGCTCGATCCGGCCGGAGGAATGGTCGGGTCCCTGACCTTCGTACCCGTGCGGCAACAGGAGGACGACGCCGGAGCGCTGGTTCCACTTCGGTTCCCCGGAGACGATGAACTCGTCGATGATCGTCTGGGCACCGTTGGCGAAGTCACCGAACTGCGCCTCCCACAGCACCAGGGCGTCCGGGCGGGCCACCGAGTAGCCGTACTCGAAACCCATCGCGGCGAACTCCGAGAGCAGGGAGTCGTAGACGTGGAACTTCGCCTGGTTCTGGTCGAGGTGCTGAAGCGGCACGTACGACTCGCCGGTGGCCCGGTCGACGATGGCGGCGAAGCGCTGGACGAACGTTCCGCGCCGCGTGTCCTGCCCGGCCAGCCGGATCGGTCGCTGGTCGAGCACCAGTGACCCGAACGCGGCGATCTCGGCGGTACCCCAGTCGATGCCGCCCTCGGTGAGCATCGCCGCCCGGCGCTGCAGTTGCGGCTGCACCTTCGGGTGGACGGTGAAGCCCTCGGGCAGGTTCAGGTAGGAGTCGGCGATCCGCTTCAGCGTCTCCTCGCTGATCGCAGTGACCAGCTCACCTCGGAGCTCCGGCTTTTCCGGGTAGGTCGGCACGGTGACCGGGACCGGCGGCCGGCCTTCGGCCTCCCGCGTCTCGGCGAACACCCGCTCCAACTGCTGCTGGTAGTCGCGCAGCGCCTGTTCGGCCTCGTCGAGGCTGATGTCCCCCCGCCCGATCAGCGCCTCGGTGTACAGCTTGCGAACCGAGCGCTTCTGCTCGATCAGGTCGTACATCAGTGGCTGGGTGTACGAGGGGTCGTCGCCCTCGTTGTGGCCGCGCCGGCGGTAGCACACCAGGTCGATGACGACGTCCTTGGCGAAGTCCTGGCGGAACTCGAAGGCCAGCCGGGCGACCCGGGCGCACGCCTCCGGATCGTCGCCGTTGACGTGGAAGATCGGTGCCTGCACCATTCGCGCGACGTCGGTGCAGTACATCGACGACCGCGACTGGTCCGGCGACGTGGTGAACCCGACCTGGTTGTTGATCACGACGTGAACCGTGCCGCCGGTGCGGTAGCCCCGCAGCTGCGACAGGTTGAGCGTCTCGGCGACCACTCCTTGCCCGGCGAATGCGGCGTCGCCGTGGACCAGGATCGGCAGTACCGGGAACTCCTCGCCCCGGTCGAGGAGGTCCTGCTTGGCTCGCGCGATGCCCTCGAGCACGGGGTTGACGGCTTCCAGATGGCTGGGGTTGGCCGTCAGCGAGACCTTGATCCGGGCCGCACCCTGGCCGACGAACTCACCGTCGGCACCGAGGTGGTACTTCACGTCGCCGGAACCCTGGACGGTCCGCGGGTCGATGTTGCCCTCGAACTCGCGGAAGATCTGCGCGTAGCTCTTGCCGACGATGTTGGCCAGCACGTTGAGCCGCCCGCGGTGTGCCATGCCGATGCACGCCTCGTCGAGCTTCGCCTCGGCGGCGGCCTGGCAGATCTCGTCGAGCACGGAAATCATCGATTCTGCACCCTCGAGCGAGAAGCGCTTCTGGCCGACGTACTTGGTCTGGAGGAACGTCTCGAAGGCCTCGGCCTGGTTGAGCTTGTGCAGGATGCGGAGTTGGTCCTCGCGGTCCATCCGCTCGGTCGGCGTCTCGACCCGCCGCTGGATCCAGCGTCGCTGGTCCGGTTCCTGGATGTGCATGTACTCGATGCCCGTAGTGCGGCAGTAGGCGTTGCGCAGGACGCCGAGGATGTCGCGTAGCAGCATGAACCGCTTGTCGCCCCCGAACGAGCCGGTGGCGAACTCCCGGTCGAGGTCCCAGAGCGTCAGGCCGTGCGTCGTGACGTCCAGGTCCGGGTGGCTGCGCTGTTTGTACTCGAGCGGATCCGTGTCGGCCATCAGGTGGCCGCGAACCCGGTAGGCGTGAATGAGCTCCAGCACCCGCGCCTGCTTGCCGACCTCGTCTTCGTGGCTCGCCGTGACGTCGGCGGCCCAACGGATCGGTTCGTACGGGATTCGCAGCGCCTGGAAGATCTCGTCGTAGAAGTCGTCGTCGCCCAGCAGCAGCCCGTGCATGATCCGCAGGAAGTCGCCGCTCTGGGCACCCTGAATGATCCGGTGGTCGTAGGTGCTCGTCAGCGTCATGGCCTTGGAGACGGCCAGGCGCGCCAGCGTCTCGGGAGCGGCACCCTGGAACTCCGCCGGGTATTCCATCGCACCGACGCCGATGATGGTGCCCTGACCCTTCATGAGCCTCGGCACCGAGTGGACCGTGCCGATCGTGCCCGGGTTGGTCAGGCTGATCGTCGTGCCCGCAAAGTCGTCGACGGCGAGTTGGCCGCCACGAGCCCGACGGATCAGGTCTTCGTATGCCGACCAGAACTGAGCGAAGTCAAGACTCTCGGCCTGTTTGATGCTGGGTACGAGCAGTTGGCGCGTTCCGTCCTTCTTCTGCTGGTCGATCGCGAGCCCCAGGTTGACGTGGGCCGGCTTGACCAACACGGGCTTGCCGTCGACCTGGTCGTGGGAGTAGTTCATCTCCGGCATTCGGCGCAACGCTCGGACCAGGGCGAAGCCAATGATGTGGGTGAACGACACCTTGCCGCCGCGCGAGCGCGACAGGTGGTTGTTGATGACGATCCGGTTGTCCACCAGCAGCTTCGCCGGCACGGCTCGCACGCTTGTGGCGGTGGGCACCTCCAGACTGACCTGCATGTTCGTGACGACCCGGGCGCTGGCACCGCGCAGCGGAACCGTCTCGGGGGCCCCGACAGCGGTGGTGGCGGGTGCCTTCTCGGTAGGAGGGGACAGGTCCGGCGTGGTGGCGCGCCTGGTCGCCGCCGCCGGCCGGGCCGGAGCGGGTTCCGGCGGCGTTTCCGTCTTCGCCGGTTCGCCGGTCTGTGCCGGCGTCGAGATGGGCGCCGGTGCCTGCGCCGACGTCACGGTCGCGTCTGCCCGGGTTGGGCCCGTGGTCACGTCGTCCCCCCTGCTGGATCGGCCCGAATCGGGCTGCCGGCCATCGGGCGCGTCGCGTCGCGTGTAGTCGCTGAAGAACTCGGACCACGCCTGGTCGACGGTCGCCGGATCGTGCAGCCAGCTCTCGTAGAGCTCCTGCACGAGCCACTCGTTCGGTCCGAAACCTGCGAGCGGTCCGGTCTGCTTGGCCACTGACGCGTTCGCCTTCTTCCGGTACGGGGTGGTACGGCTCTCCGTACAGGTTAGTCTCCGCAATCCTGCGGGCGCAGACATCGTCGGACGGCCGCTACCGGCCCCACGGGCCGCAGTCAGGGTCGATCGCACCAGGCGGCGACGACGCTGCGCAGATCGTCCGCGGCGGCCTCGACGTCGGCCAGGTCGGCGAGGCGCATGTATCGGGCCACCTCACCGCCGCCTTCCAGGCGCGGATGGACGCCTGGTATCGACGCTCCGGTGTGGAACAGCAGGCTCACCTGTGCCTTCGACCGCGGGTTGAAGCTGGCCAGGTTGCCGCGGTAGCTGAAGGTCGGCGTCTTCCACTTGATGGATTCGTCCATCCGTGGTTCCTCGAGGATGATCTCGCGGACGCGGAGCATCGCGTGTTTCAGCGGATGCTCGAACTCCGCGAACCACGCGTCGACGTCGGCGTTCCTTGGCATGATCGCAGTCTCCCAGACGGGCCCGGCACACGCGTGCTCTTCGGCCGGTGCAGCCGTGCGGTGGGCTTGCCGTGGTTCTCGTCGAGGTAATCAACCTCCGGCCGTACGCATGCCGAGGTCGGCGATGACCCGATGTGCACTGTTCCAGCCGGCTGCACCGATCACCGATCCGGCCGGATGGCAACCCGCGCTTCCGGCGTACAGGCCCGGCAGGCCGGTCGCGTAGGGCACGCGGTCGGCGAAGGCCACGCTGTTGTCGACGTGATGGATGTGCCCGCCGGTGATACCGAAGTGGTCCTCGATCGCCGGTGGGGGCAGCGGGAAAGTGTCGGCGACCAGATCGGAGGTTCCGGGCGCGAACCGGTCGGCGATCTCGAGCAGGTGGTCGACGTACGGACCGATCGCCTCGGCCCAGGTGGTGTCGAGCGGCTGGTACGGGACCGACTGGACGAACAGTGCCGACGAATGGTGGCCGGCGTCGTCGCGCAGGCTGGGGTCGATGGTGGTGTGGACGTACCACTCCATGGTCGGGAAGTCGGGCAAGCGGCCGGCCTCGACCTCGGTCCACATGGACCGCAGCGCGTCCAGCGGCCGGCCGGTGGCGTCCGGCAGGAGGTGCACCGTGGAGCCCCAGGGCGGCGGCGCCGCGTCGGGGAGGCAGGCCAGTCGCGGCAAGCCACGCAGTGCCAGGTTGACCTTGAGCGTGGTGCCCGGCCGGCGGATCCGCTCGAGCCGCTCCACCAGGTCGGCCGGGGCGTTTTCGCCGGCGATCGCCGCGGCCCGCCAGGGGTCACACGCTGCCAGGACGGCGCGGGCGGCGACAGGTCTCCCGTCGGCGAGGAGCACGCCGTCGACCGCGCCGCCGTCCACGCTGAGAGCGGTGACCTCGGTGCCGGTGAACAGCTGCGCACCGGCCGCCGCGGCCGCGTCGGCGAACGCGCCCGACACCGCACCCATGCCGCCTTCGGCGACCATCCAGGTGCCGCCCGCGCCGGGCAACCGGCACATGTTGTGCACGAGGAAGTTGTGGCCGGTACCCGGCGTGTCAGGGCCGGCCGCCAGACCGGACAGGCCGTCGGTGACGACGTACATCGCGACGAGCAGCTCCGAGGCGAACCCGAACCTGGCGAGGTAGTCGACGACCGTACCGCGCACCAGGTCGACGAACACGGTCTGCAGCTCCGGACGGACGTAGCGCTCCGCAGTGGCCTCGACGTCGAGGGGCTCGGCCAGCCAGGCCGGCGCGAGGTCCTCGCGCAGCGCGGCGAGCTCGGTCTGCAGGGCGTCGTCCGCCCGTGCGTCTGCCGCCGAGAACGTTCGCTCCAGGTGGGCTCGTGTGGCCGCACGGTCGCTGCCGAACCACAGGTATGGCGAGCCGGGTCCGCCGGCCGTGGGCAGCACGTAGTGCGGGTCACGGCGTAGCGGCCGGACCCTGCCGCCGGCCAATGCCAGCACCTCCGGCGGCATCAGCCCGAGCAGGTAGGCGCCCGTCGACTGGCGGAGTCCGGGGACGGCGGGGAAGCAGGTCTCCGTGCGGGTGGCTCCGCCCAGCGACTGCGCCCGTTCGAACACCGCGACGTCGAGGCCGGACCGGGCGAGGACGGTCGCCGCGACGAGGCCGTTGTGTCCCCCTCCGACGACGACGACGTCGAGTGCTCGGGGGAGCGGAGTCCCGGGGTAGCCGGCCATCGCAGGCAGGGTACGGTGCCGGGCCGGCCGGCACGTGCACGCCCTCCGGTGGCGGCGTCGGGCTGGCCCCAGTTCATGCGGTGGACATACGCTCCGCAGAAGCTCGGCGGTGGGGAGGAGCACGGCATGAGGCCATGGCTCGGTCGGGCGTCGGCGGCGACCGTCGGGATTGCCTGGTTGCTCGCTACCGGCGTCGCCCACGCCGAGGAGCCGGGAGAGCTC
>DATFBR010000171.1:0-6243 GCA_035253685.1 Jiangellaceae bacterium | reverse complement strand
GTCCGCGGTGACGAGATGGATGGTGGATCGCATGACCGGGATGCGGACGAGCGACCGGTCCTCGACGAGGCGGCCGAGCTCGTGCGGGTCGAACCCGTCGAGGCGCGACCACAGACCCAGATAGGGGTCGAGCGGATTCTGCGCCTGCAGGCCGACCAGGTGCTCGACGGCCTCGAGCGGCGACAGCGTCGATCGGGCGAGCAGCAGTTGGCGGGCCAGGGTGGCTCGGTTCAGTACCCGGTTCGTCAGGAGGTCGCCACTCATTCGGCGCATCCTCGCACCCGGTGCGGACGGCGGGTCTATTCGCAGGGTGGGACCTCGTCGTCGAAGCTGGCCTGGTCGAGCATGGTTTGCAGCGTCGAGACCGGTACGGCCAGGGACCGGGTCCCGTCCTTCGTCGCCGCGTAGACGACCCCGACGACCTGGCCCGACTCGTCGTACATCGGGCTTCCCGACGATCCGGGCTCCGCGGGAGCATCGGTGACGACGACCTGGCCGGCATTCGCATCCAGCGGGTCCTCGGCGAAACCCAGGACTGTGCCGGCGCTGGAGGTGAGCCGGCCACCGCCCGGGTAGCCGACGACCTCGACCGGCTCGCCCACCTCGGGGTCCGACTCGGCCAGCGTGACCGCCGCGGGCAGAGCCGAGCGGGTGTGCACGATCGCCAGGTCGGCCACGACGGCGGCTCCCGCCGTTTCGACCAGCAGATCCTGCCCGTCGTACGTGCTCACCTGAAGGGTGTCCGCGCCGGCCACGACGTGCCGGTTGGTGACCAGGATGTCCTCGGACACGGCAAACCCACTGCCCGTGCTCACGCCGTCACAGCCGACGTTGCGGACCCGGACGGCCACCCGCTCGGTGGTCCGGAACCCGTCTGGTGACAGTGTCGTCGCGCCGGGGGCCGGCGTCGGCGCCGCGGTGGTCTCGCCGATCGCGACCGGGTCCGGCATCGGCGGCAGCTCGGGCAGCTCTCCGCAGCCGGCCAGCACAACGGCCGCACAGAGCGGCACCAGGCGCAGCAGTCTCAATCGATCCCCAGCTGCCGTTTGATCTCCTCGCTACCCGCAAGTGCCTGGCTGCAGGCATCGGCGACCTGCCGGGCGAACTCGGAAACCGAGGCTGGGTCGTACACCTCGGCGTCCTCCAGTGCGGTGATCAGCTGCCCTTGACCGCGGACGCAGACCTCGAGCTGGTTGGCGACGCCGACGACGTCGCCGGCGACGAGTCGGGCCACCTCGCGCTCGTCGGCCGTCTGGGCCTTCTCCTCGGCGAGTTCGGTGATGCGGTCCTGAGCCTCGCGAAGCTGCTCCTCGGTGGCGGCGAGATCGCGTCGGGCCTGGTCGAGGTCGGCGGTCAGCGCGTCGCGCTCGGCGGCCAGGTCGGTCGCAACGGCCGCGAGGCGGTCGGACTCCGCCGTCCACTCGTCCGTCGCCCGCCACAGGTAGGTCGCCAGCGCTGCGGCAGCCACCAGCGCGAGGGCGAGCAGGATCGCCGTGGCGATCAGCCAGCGCGGCGCGCGCCGCCGGACCGAGTGGCCAAGTGTTGCGTCGTCGGCGCGGCGCAGCGAGAGATCGATCTCGCGCTCCAGCGCCGCCGTCTGGCGCGCGGCCTGGTCCGCTTCGGTCTGCCGCCCATGGCCGCGCGCCTGGTCGGGATGGCCGAGAGGGCCGTTGGGGACCTCGGGCATCGCAGACCACCTGCCCCTCCAGTCCACGATCTACCGGCAGGCTAACCCGCGCACCCTGGATGCCCGCCGCCTCACCCCGTCGTTTCCTCGTCAAAGGTCTTACGCCGAAGCGTCGCGGTGCCTAGGGTGGCGACGAAGGCGAGAGCCACGAAGGGATGCCCCGATGGGCAGCACGAATGGTCCCTGAACCGCGTGCCGGGGGGTGACGGCACGGTCACCGTGCGCCACCTCCGACCGCCGCGTACCCCGACGCGAAGGAGGAACCAGTGGCCCGGATCAGCGTCACCGTCGACGGAGTCCGCCACGAGGACGACGTCGAGCCACGAGTCCTGCTCGTCCACTATCTTCGCGACCGCGCCGGGAAGGTAGGCACTGTCGTCGGTTGCGACACCACCAACTGCGGTGCCTGCACCGTCCTGATGGACGGCGTGAGCGTGAAGAGCTGCGCGGTGCTCGCGGTCCAGGCTGACAGCACCGAGGTGACGACCATCCAGGGCCTGGCCGGCGACGACGGGGCCCTGCACCCGATGCAGCAGGCATTTCACGAGTGTCATGCACTGCAGTGCGGCTTCTGCACGCCGGGCATGATCATGGCCGCGATCGACTTGCTGTCGAACAACCCCGATCCCAGCGAGCGGGAGATCCGCGAGGGCCTCGAGGGCAACCTGTGCCGCTGCACCGGTTACCAGAACATCGTCCGTGCGGTCGCGCAGGTGGCGAAGGCAGGCGCCGCTGCGTCCCCGGCGGAGGTGTCGGCATGACCACCGTTGCGGAAGGACGCGTCAACGAGGTCGGACAGGCGCGCCGGCGTAGCGAGGACGCGCACCTGCTCACCGGGCAGACCCAGTGGACCGACAACATCATGCTGCCCGGCATGCTGCACCTGGCGATCCTGCGCAGCCCGGTCGCGCACGCCACGATCACCAACGTCGACGTCTCGGCGGCCCGCGAGCGGCCGGGCGTCGTCGCGGCGTTCAGCGGAGCCGACCTTGCCGGCGACTGGGGGGCGCTGCCGATGGCGTGGACGGTGTCGGACGACCAGAAGACCCCGCCGCACTTCCCGCTCGCCGCCGACAAGGTGCGCTTCGTCGGGGACGGCGTCGCCGTCGTGGCGGCGACCAGCAGGGAGGCGGCCGCCGACGCGCTGGAGGCGATCGAGGTCGAGTTCGACACCCTGCCAGCGGTCCTCGACATGGAAGCCGCGATGGCCGAGGGCTCCGCGCTGGTGCACGATGACGTGCCGGCGAACCGCTGCTTCACCTGGCGGGAGAACCATGGCGACTACGCCGCGGCCCGCGAGCGTGCCGAGGTCGTCCTGAACCGGCGGTTCATCAACCAGCGGCTGATTCCGACCGCCATGGAGCCGCGCTCGGTGGTCTGCCAACCCACCCCCGCGACCAACGAGTACACGCTGTGGTCGTCGACCCAGGTCCCGCACTTCGTGCAGATCTTCATCGCGCTGGTGGCCAGCGTCCCGCAGTCGAGCCTACGGGTCATCGCACCGGACGTCGGCGGCGGCTTCGGCTCCAAGCTCGACGTCTACGCCGAGGAGGCGATCGGGGTCGTCCTCGCCAAGAAGCTCGGCGTTCCCGTCAAATGGACTGAGACCCGCAGCGAGAACTACCAGGCCACGATTCACGGCCGCGACCTCATCCAGGACGCAGAGATTGCTGCGACCCGCGACGGCACCGTGCTCGGGCTCAAGGTCGACCTGATCGCCAACATGGGCGGCCACCTGCAGCTGCTCACCCCGTGCATCCCACTGCTCGGCCGGTACATGTATCCGGGCATATACAAGTTCGAGGCCCACGACCTCTCCTGTACCGGCGTGTTCACCAACACGACGCCCACGGACGCCTACCGGGGCGCCGGACGACCCGAGGCGACATATGTCATCGAGCGGATGATGGACGAGCTCGCCAACGAGCTCGACCTGGACCCGCTCGAGCTGCGCCGGAAGAACTGGATCCAGCACGACGAGTTCCCTTACACGACCGTGAGCGGACTCGAATACGACTCCGGCGACTACGAGAAGGCGACGACCAGGGCCACCGAGCTGCTCGGCTACGACGAGCTGCGCCGCGAGCAGCAGGAGCGGCGCGATCGCAACGACCCGGTGCAACTCGGCATCGGGGTCTCCACGTACACCGAGATGTGCGGACTCGCGCCATCACGGTGGCTCGGCCGGGAAGGGTACATCGCCGGCGGCTGGGAGGCGGCGACCGTACGGGTCCTGCCGCTGGGCAAGGTCGAGGTGGTCACGGGCACCTCCCCGCACGGGCAGAGCCACGCGACGACGTTCGCCCAGATCGCGGCGGACGCGCTCGGGGTCTCGTTCGAGGACGTCGCCGTCGTGCACGGGGACACGCGGACGGCGCCGCTCGGGCTGGACACCTACGGCTCCCGGTCCCTGGCCGTGGGCGGCGTCGCCATCCTGCAGGCATGCGAGAAGATCGTCGAGAAGGCTCAGGTGCTGGCGGCCCACCAACTGGAGGTCGACCAGCGCGACCTCGAGTTCTCCGCGGGCCGGTTCTCGGTCCGCGGCTCGGCGGAGGCCGGCAAGACCATCCAGGAGCTGGCGTTCGCGTCGTTCGTCGCCCACGACCTGCCTGACGGGGCCGACCCGATCCTGACCGCCGACGCCGTCCTCGACCCGGAGACGTTCTCGTTCCCGCATGGCACGCACCTCGCTCACGTCGAGGTCGACACCGAGACCGGTGCCGTCGCACTGAAGCAGTACGTCGCCGTCGACGACGTCGGCAAGGTCGTCAACCCACTGGTCGTGGAGGGACAGGTGCACGGCGGCGTCACCCAGGGCATCGCCCAGGCCCTGTTCGAGGGTGCGGTTTACGACGCCGAGGGCAACCTCGTCACCGGCACGCTGGTCGACTACATGGTCCCCAGTGCCGCCGACCTGCCATCGTTCACCACCGACCGGACCGAGACTCCTTCGACGACGAACCCGTTGGGGGTGAAGGGTGTCGGCGAGGCCGGCACGATCGCCTCGACCCCTGCGGTCGTCAACGCAGTGGTCGATGCGCTGCGGCCTCTGGGCGTGAACGACGTCGAGATGCCGTGCACGCCGATGCACGTGTGGCAGGCGATGGCAGCCGCGAAGGGAGAGTCGCGATGATTCCGGCGGAGTTCGACTACGTCCGGGCCGGCTCCGTCGACGAAGCGCTCGGCGCGCTCCGTGACAGCGGCGACGACGCCAAGGTCCTGGCCGGTGGGCAGAGCCTGATCCCGCTGCTCCGCCTGCGGCTGGCGTATCCGTCGGTGCTCGTCGACGTCGGCCGGATCGACGAGATGCGTGGCGTCCGCGAGGACGGCGACCGGCTGGTCATCGGTGCGGCAACCACGCACGACGAGGTCCTGCGCGATCCCTTGGTACGGACCCACTGCCCGGTCATCACCGAGGTCACCGAGACCGTCGCCGACCCCGCAGTCCGTCACCGCGGAACCTTCGGCGGCTCCATCGCGCACGCGGAACCGGCCGGCGACCTGCCGGCCCTCGCGCTCGCCCTCGATGCCTCGATGGAGGTCGCGGGGTCCGCCGGCCGGCGTACGATCCCCGCCGGCGAGTTCTTCGTCGACTTCCTGCAGACGGCAGTGGGTCCGGACGAGGTCCTGGTCTCGGTGTCGGTACCGAAGTTGGGCGACGGGTGGGGCCACCGGTACGAGAAGTTCAACCTGGTCGCGCAGTCGTGGGCCGTGGTGGGCGCCCTGGCTGTCGTGCAGCGCTCCAACGGCGACGTTGGCGATGCGCGGGTCGGCCTGGTCAACATGGGTCCCACCCCGATCCGGGCCCGGGCGGTCGAACGTGCCCTGGTCGGTTCGGCCGCGACGGCAGAGTCCGTCGCTGCGGCGGCCGCCTCCGCCAGTGACGGCACGAGTCCGTCCAGCGACATCCATGCGTCCGCCGACTATCGGACGCACCTGGCCCAGGTCCTCACCGGCCGGGCCCTGACCGCTGCAGCAGGGATCTGAGCCCATGCAACTCGAGCACGAGTTCACCGTCCCCGTCCCCGTCGACCGAGCCTGGGAGGTCCTTCTCGACGTCGAGACAATCGCGCCGTGCATGCCCGGCGCGTCGGTCGAGACGGTCGACGGTGATTCGTTCACCGGCAATGTCAAGGTCAAGGTCGGGCCGATCACCGTGGCCTACGCCGGAAAGGCGTCGTTCCTGGAGAAGGATGCGGCCGCTCACCGGGCCGTGGTCGAGGCCAAGGGTCGCGAGACCCGCGGCTCGGGTACGGCCGCCGCCACGGTCACGGCCCGCATGACGGACGAGAGCGGCTCCACCCGGGTCAACGTCGTCACCGACTTGGCCATCACCGGCAAGCCCGCGCAGTTCGGCCGCGGCGTGATGAACGACGTCGGTAACAAGCTGATCGGTCAGTTCGCCGACTGCCTGGCGACGACGATCACCGAGGGCGGCGCGGCATCAGCAGGTGCGGCACCCCTTGCAGGGGCGGCCGCAGGCGGCGAGGCGCGAGCCGCTTCTGACGGCGGCCCCGGCCCCGAGACCCACGAGGGTGCGCAGCAGACCCGGCCCA
>DATFBR010000170.1:0-10154 GCA_035253685.1 Jiangellaceae bacterium | reverse complement strand
CGCGCAGCTCGGACTGCGTTTCGAGTCCGACGACCTGCGTGATCCGGGCGGTACCCTGCGGTATCCGGTCGTCGTCGAGCGGATGCGCGAGTTCGCGCCGGCGCACGTCATCGACGGGTTCTCGATCGCGCACCGGGCTGTGCTCGGTACGTTCACTCCACAACTGCCGGCACTGGGGCGTGACCTGGCCGCTCTGGGGACCGAGCTGTCACGCCATGACGTCGTCGCCGCGCTCGCGGGCGAACCGATGCACGCGCGACCGTCGTCCGGCGACAGTGGTTCGGCGCAGTTCCTGGTGCTCGACGCCGACGCAGACCAGCACGCTGCGGTAGCGGCGGCGGCCGCCGGAAGCCACCTGCGCATCTCCGCCCCGGCAGGTACCGGCCGAACCCAGACGGTCACCAACCTGGTGGCCGAGCTGGTGGGCCGCGGCCGCACCGTCCTCGTCGTCGGCCAGCGCCGGCCCGGGCTGGCGGGTCTGGCGACCCGGTTGCGGGCGGTCGGGCTGGACGATCTCGTGCTCGATGTCGGGCAGCCTGCGACATCGTCGGCGGCAGCTGTGCGGCACGTGGCCGATGTCGCGCGGCGGGTTGCTGCGGAGACCGGGGATCCGCCCGTCGATTCCGGATCGGAACTCGGCGACTCGTTGCAGGCGTATCGCGACGCCCTGCACCAACCGCGTGAGCCGTTCGGCACGTCCGCCTATGACGCCCTGGTCGCGCTGGCCAGCGCATCGGCCGAGGCCCGCACGACGGCTCGGATCCCGATCGCTGCCCTGCGCCGGCTCGACGCCGGCGCACTCGAGTCGCTCCGCAAAGGCCTGGCGGAGTACGCCGAGCTCGGGGGACTGGCCGCAGGTGAGGACCAATCGCCCTGGCACGGGTCGATCGTGCCGACGGAGGAGGACGCCCGCACCCTCGCTGCAACCGTGGCCGAGCTACGCGACCGAGGGTTGCCCGCGCTGCGCGACCTGGCCACCCGGGCTGCGGTCGAGGTCGGGCTCGCCGGGCCGCAGACGACCGCGGAGTGTTTCGCCGTCGTCGATCTGCTGAGCTCCGTGGCGTCCACGCTGGATCACTTCCAGCCCGGAATCTGGTCGGCGCCGGTCGACGACATGGCAGCGGCGACGGCGGACCGCCAACTGCGCGTACTACTCGGTTCGCGCCTCGGGTTCCTGGCCCGCCGCCGGCTACGGCGGCAGGCCCGCGATCTCCTCCGCGGAATCCGCAAGCCGGACGACCGGGCCCAACTACACGCGTGGCTGCTGGCCGCCCGCGATCAGCTGGCGGCATGGAACGAGCTCTCCCGCGACGGTCGCTCACCCCATGTCGGCGCACACCTGGTGGACGCGACGCAGGCGGCCGAAGTCGCCGCGGTACAGCTGGCGACACTCGTCGAGTCGAACCCGCGCACGACCGACCTGGCCGGACTCCCGTACACCGACGCCGGGCGTCGGCTGGCCGCCCTGGCCGCGGACGAGACCCTGCTCGCCGCGATCCCCCGACTGTCGCGGCGCAGACTCGAATTCTCCGCCGCCGGTCTCGACGATCTCCTCGACGTCCTGCAGGGGCGCGGTATGGCCCCGGACGCCACCGTCGCGGCTTTCGACTACGCCCGTCAGGTCTCGTTGCTCGACGAATGGCGGGCCGAGGACCCGGCGCTGGGCGACTTCGACCGGGCGGAGCTGGAGCGTCTCGTCGAGCAGTTCCGAGCCGCCGACGCTGAGCAACTCGCCGCAGCAGCGGAGCGGGTCCGCTCGGCGAGGGCTCGGCGCTTCCACGCCGTGCGTGCAGAGCACGAGGGTCAGACCGCATTCGTCGAGTCCGGCGACGCCGCTCGGAACCCACGGGAACTGCTGGTGGCGGCTCCGGACGTCACGCTTGCCGCGGTGCCGTGCTGGCTGATGTCGCCACTGGCGGTCGGAGTCGCGCTACCCGCCCGGCAGCTGTTCGACGTCGTGGTCGTCCTGGACGCCGGCGAACTGCCCGTCGCGCAGGCGGTGCCCGCGATCGTGCGTGGTGCGCGCACCGTCCTCGTGGGCGATGACCAGCAGGTCCCGCGGACGCCGTTCACGACCGCCGTGGAGCCCGACGTCGACGCCGACGATCCGGCCGCACCGGCGACCGACCAGCCCTCGCAGTCGGTGTTCCACGCGGTGGAGATGGACCTTCCCACTGTGCTGCTCTCGACCCAGTACCGGGCCAGGGACGACCGTTTGGTGACGATTCCGGCACGTCGGGCGGGTCGCGGCCGCATCGTAGCGGTACCGGCCGTTCGTGGTCCGTCGCCGCTGAGGCATGTACTGATCGAGGCCGTCACCGACGGTGACGAGCCGGTCGACAGCGCAGTCGCCGAGGTCGCCCGGGCGGTCGAGCTCGTGCTCGAGCACGCCCGCGTTCGTCCGTACGAGAGCCTCGGCGTGGTCACGCTGGGCAGCCGGCACGCGCGGCGGATCGACGACGCCCTGCGGAGGGCACTGGTGCGCTCGCCCGACGCCGCTGCGTTCATCCGCGAGGACCGTGAGGAGCCGTTCTTCGTCAAGGAGCTCGAGCGCGCCACCGGCGACGTGCGCGACGCGATCCTCATCACGGCCGGCCACGGCCGCGCGGTCGACGGCCGGGTGCTGTACCGGTTCGGAGCGCTGGACCGGCCGGATGGCGATCGGGCGCTGACGGCTTTGCTGGCCGCTGCTCGCGAACGGCTGACGGTCGTGTCCGCCTTCCGAGCCGATGACCTCAGTCCGCGTCGGCTCACCACCGCGGGGGCGCTGGCGCTGCGCGACCTGCTGGCGTACATCGAGGCGTCCGGTGGGGTGGCCTCCGGCGACGAGGCTCCGGCCGACCGGCTGGAGGCTGTGGTCGCCGAGCGTCTGCGGGAGGCGGGGGTCGAGATCGTGGTCGGCCTCGGCAGCGGCCGGGGCCGGATCCCGATCGCGGCCCGCCACCCGGCCCGCAGCGACCGGCTGGTCCTCGCGGTCGAGACCGACGGCGCCGCCTACGCGGTCGCACCCACGGTGCGCGAGCGCGATCGGCTGCGTCCCGAGCACCTGGTCCGGCTGGGCTGGGCGGTCCACCGGGTCTGGGCTCAGGCGTGGGCAGACGATCCCGGCGGCGAGACCCGGCGCCTGGTCGCCGCGTACGCGGACGCGGTGAAGGCGGCGGACGCGTACGACTGGGCCGAGGCCGCTGCGCGGGCCGATGTCGTCGTCGGCATACCGGACACCGGCGAGAAGGAGTCGGCCGACGTCGGCGCGGACGAGGACGCCGTGGACGTCGAGGACGCCGTGCCCGAGCCCCCGGACCGGGGACGCCGCCCGAGCGTCGCGCCGGGACGAGCCGTGGGCACATACACGCGGCACGAAACGGCGGCCATGGCCCGTTGGGTCGACTCCGACGGCACTGACCGCAGCGAAGCCGACGTCATCGGCGCGCTCGCCGATGAGCTGCGACTCCAGGAGCGCGGTCCCCGCGTCGATGATGCCCTTCGGCACGCCGTGCGGGTGGCCCGGGCCGGAGCGCCACCGTTGTGGACGTCTTCGCTCTGAGGCCGCCGCCGACCGTGCACACCGCCCGCCCGGCACGACCACGACAGGGGCGGCTAGGCTGAGATGGCCGTCAAAGTTCAAGGGAGCGGATGCACGTGCGTGTCGCAGAGATCATGACCAACGCGACCGTCACCGACTCGACTACGGTCACTCTGGCCAGCGCCGCCGAACTGATGTGGCGGCAGCAAACGGGGTCGCTGGTCATCGTCGACGGTGACGAGGTCGTGGGCATCGTCACCGAGCGTGACGTGCTGCGGACGGTGGCCGCAGGCAAGGATCTCGACAAGGTCGTCGTCGGTGACGTGATGAGCACCGATCTTGTCACCACCACACCCGACACCCCCGTTCGCGACGCGGCCCGCCTGATGGCCCGCGACTGGATCCGGCACTTGCCCGTCGTGGAGAGTGGCGGGCGCCTGGTCGGCATCGTCAGCCAGCGCGACATCACCGGCGTGTTCGCCGCACTGATCCGCGGCGTCGGCCTCCCCGAGATCGACACCGACACGCTGGTGCGGCAGCGGCGCCTGGCCCGCCTCGAGCCGGGCGACCTCGACTGATCGGACCCGTCGGTGACCACGGGGTGGGAGGACGACTTCGACGTCCTGCCCGACACGACCTCCGACGAGCGTCCCGACGGTCGGGGCGAGCCGGACGAGTCGGGTGACGATCGCCTCGAACGCGATCGCCCACCGCATTGGGACTAGGGCCCGAGAGGCCGCCGGTCGCGCAATAGATCGCGGATCTCCTGCAGCAGCAGGACGTCCTCCGCCGGCGCCTCGGGTTCACCCACGCCGGATGCGCGCATCTCGCCGAGTCTGTTCATGGGGACGATGACCACGAAATAGACAGCGACGGCGACCAGCAGGAAGTTGATCAAGGCGGTGAGGACTGCACCGATCGAGAACTGCGCCTCGTTGATCGTGAAGGTCAGCACGTCGTCGAGGTCGGGTTTGCCGAAGATGGCGGCGATCAACGGTGTGATCAGCCACTGCACGACGGCGTTGACGACCAGCGTGAACGCGGCACCGATGACGACCGCGACAGCGAGGTCGATGACGCTGCCGCGCAGGACGAACTCACGGAAGCCCTTCAGCATGGTTCGCACACCTCCTGCCCTGTCCGACACGAATGGCGGACCACCGTAGCGTGGTGACCGGACCTCGTCACCGCGGGCGCAGGGCAACCGACAGCCGGGAGGAGACCGCTGCCTGCGCCGCCGCGGCGGCCTGGCCGTTCGTCGCGGCGACCACCAGGAGGGCGCCCTCGGCGAGCACGCCCTGGTCCGGCAGCGAGGGCACCGCCAGGACGGGAACGCTTCGGGCGACCACAATGACTTCGCCGCCACCGGAGGCCGGTGCCGCCAGCAGATCGACCCGGTCACCTGGCTGGATCAGCCCGACGACCCCCGGATCCGCCACCCGGACCGGTGTCGCCACCACGTCGTTGCCCCAGCCGGCAAGCAGGCCGGGGCCGAGCAACCGGACGTCGGTGAGCGGCTCGCCGGAGCGTACCGGGCCGGCCAGCACCCGACCCACCGCCGCATCCGGACTGCCCAGAACGCCCGATCCCACGGCGGCGGAAGGCACGTCGACCACGCGGACATCGTCCGGCCCGAGCGTCACACCACCGGGAAGGTCACGTGCTGCGGTGAGGACGGGGAGCGTCGGGATGGCCTTGGGCTCGGCCGCCTGCAGGGCGAGCGCCACGGCTCCGGCCGCTAAGCCGGCGGCAAGCAGCCGCCGGTGCCAACCGACTGTGCGGGCCAGCCGGCGCAGTCGACCGAGCCGCCCGTCGTCCATGAACCCGACGCTAGGGCTTCGCCGCCAGGCACATCCGGTCTGTCCACAGCCACGCTGAGGCAAACGTGGGCGCCGCCGGGCCAGTGCAGCCGGTTCAGGCGGCAGGAGTGGCGGCCGACTCCTTCTTCGTCGAACCCGAACCGGCGTCCGTGGAGGTGCCGCCGTTCTTCGATCCGGCCTTGGCCGCGGCGGTGGTCGATCCTTCACTGCCCGACGCCGATCCGGACCCGCCGTTACCCGAGCCGACCGGCTCCTTCGCCCGGCTGTCGGTCCGGTAGAAGCCGGACCCCTTGAAGACCACGCCGACCGCCGAGAACACCTTGCGCAGCCGACCCGCGCACACGGGACACACGGTCAGCGCGTCGTCGGTGAACTTCTGCACCACCTCGAGCTCTTCGCCGCAGGAGGTGCAGGCGTACTGGTAGGTAGGCACGGCGGTCGGTCCTCCAGATCGGGTGGGCCTGTTAGCACTCACAGGTCCCGACTGCCAATGATGCGCCGCGAAGCCACCGTTTGTCCACGCGACGCATGGACGTCGTCTACGTCGGGCCTCGGCTCGGCGCGGTGGGCTCGGGAGCGGGGGGTATCCGCCGGTGCCAGTCGTACACGACCGAGGTGCGCAGGACGAGGTCCTGCAGCGATCGGTTCTCTGCGCTGACCACGATCCACAGCACGCCGATCGGGAACGTCACACAGAACAGGGCTCTCAGCAGGGCACCGACCGGCCGCATCGGGGAACCGTTGTGACTGAGCACCCGCAGTCCCATGACCAGGGAGCCGACCGTGCGCCCGGAGGTCGACCAGCCGAGCGTCAGATAGCCAACCGCCAGCACGTACTCGGCGGCGAGCCAGCCACCGAGGCTCACGTCGGGGAAGTCGAAGCCGCGCGGATCCACGACGAACAGCACGGCCGATACGGCGGCGTAGCCCAGCCAGAAGGCGCTGACGATGACCACCAGATCGACGGCGCCCGCCAGCGTCCGGCTGACCAGCCCCGCGCGCCGGCCCTGGTAGGGGCGCGCCGCGTGCGGTATGGGTGAGACACGCGCGTTCACCGGAGGGGCTCCTCCTCCGGGTCGTGCGCGACCGGCACACCGAGACCGTCGGCGCGAGGCACGGGGCCGACCGTCCGGCGCGCGCCACGCCTCCGGAGCAGCCGGTCGACGGCCCGGCTGACGGCCTCGTCGGCGCCGATGCCGGTCATCCGCACGTCATGGACGGCCTCGGTGGTCATCGAGCCGGCCGATTCCCTGATGATCTCGGGGAGGTCGATGCTGTCGAGGACGTCCTCGGTGATGCCGATGAGGTCGACCCGGGCGATCACGGCGTCGACGTCGACCCGCCGCGCGATCGCATCGACATCGACTCCGGCGGCGATCTGGTTCACGTCCACCTGCTGCCGCACGAGAGCGGTCAGGTCGATCCGGGTGACCACGGCGCGGACGACCTCGGGAACGACCGCGTCGAGCAGCCGGTCGAGATCCGCCTCCGCCCGGCTGCGCTCGGCACGGCCGCGGTCGGCGACACGGGCCGCGGACCGACCGATCCGGGTAGCGACCGGAGCACCGACGGTGCGGGCCAGGCCCGCGACGGGTCGGCCCAGGAACCGTCCGGCCGCCTCCAGCGTGCCCGCCACCGCGCCGGCCACGCCGGCGACCACCTCGGCACCGATCACCGCCGTCCCTGCGACCAGGTCGACTGCTGACGCCGCCGGGCCGGATCCGGATTCCCTGCGTGCGGGCAGCGGCACCTGACCGTCCATGGGGTCATCATCGCGCTCCGGCGAACGCTGCGCGATCTTCTTGGCGAGGTCGCCTAACCTTGCCCGGTGAGTCGCCGCCGCCTCAAGGTCGGGCTGTCCATCGTCGCCGGAGTCGTCGTCCTGGCATTGCTGGCCGGCACCACCCTGGTGGTGTGGTCCGTGCGGCGTCCGTTCCCGGACTACGAAGGGAGTGTGGCGCTGCCTGGGCTACGCGCGGAGGTGGAGGTGGTACGCGACGAGCACGGCATCGCACACATCTATGCGGACACCGCCGAGGACCTGTTCCGGGCGCAGGGCTACGTCCATGCGCAGGACCGGTTCTGGGAGATGGACTTCCGCCGCCACGTCACGGCCGGCCGGCTGGCCGAACTGTTCGGCGAGGGCAGGGTGGACACCGACGCGTTCGTCCGTACGCTCGGCTGGCGCCGCATCGCCGAGCAGGAGGTTCCGCTGCTCAATCCCGTGACGCGCCGGTACCTCGAGGCATATGCCGACGGGGTCAACGCCTGGCTTGAGGGCCGCTCCGGTGGAGAGCTCGGCCTCGCCTACACCCTGCTCGGCCTGACCGGCGGCGACACGGTACCGGAGCCATGGGGACCGGTCGACTCGTTGGCCTGGCTCAAGGCAATGGCGTGGGACCTGCGCAGCAACATGGAGGACGAGATCGACCGCGCCCTGCTGGCGGCGGCGCTCCCGCCGGAGCGGGTCGAGCAGCTCTACCCCGACTATCCCTACGCGGAGAACGCGCCCATCGTCGATGACCAGTACCTTCCGGTGGGGACGCAGGATTCCGCCGTGGCCGCGCGGGTGCCGCCGGCGCTTCCGCTTCCGGCGGATGCTGCCGACGCCCTGCGTCACGTCTCCGCCGGCGCCGCCACCGTGCCGGCGTTGTTCGGCCAGGGTTCCGGTGTCGGGTCGAACTCCTGGGTCGTCGACGGATCGAGAACGGCCAGTGGTGCGCCGATGCTGGCCAACGACCCGCACCTCGCCCCGGCGATGCCATCGATCTGGTACCAGGTCGGGCTGCACTGCCGCAGCGTGGGGACGGAATGCCCGTTCGACGTGGCCGGCTCGTCGTTCTCGGGTGTTCCCGGCGTCATCATCGGTCACAATGCCCGGATCGCCTGGGGGTTCACCAACCTGGGACCTGATGTCTCCGACCTCTACCTCGAGCGGGTCGACGGCGACTCGTACCTCGTCGGTGACGAGATGGTCCCGATGGAGGTTCGCCAGGAGCAGATCGCCGTTGCCGGAGAAGATCCCGTCACGGTGACCATCAGATCGACCCGGCACGGTCCGCTGCTGTCCGATCAGAGCGAGGAGTTGCGCGAGGTCGGCGAGCAGGCACCGGTCGAGGCCGGTGCACCGTTCCGCGGCGACGGCTACGGCGTGGCATTGCGGTGGACCGCCCTGGACCCCGGCCGCACGGCGGATGCCCTGTTCCTGCTCAATTCGGCCGGGGACTGGGACGACTTCCGCCACGCCGCGAGCATGTTCGAGGTCCCGGCACAGAACCTCGTCTACGCGGACGTGGACGGCAACATCGGCTACCAGGCACCGGGCCGCATCCCGATCCGGAGGTCGGGCGATGGCCGGTGGCCGGTGCCGGGCTGGACCGAGGCGTACGAATGGGTCGGCGACATCCCGTTCGCCGCTCTGCCGAGCGTGATCGACCCGGACGAGGGGTTCGTCGTCACGGCGAACCAGCCGGTGACCAGCCAGGCGTACCCGTTCCTCCTCACCCACGACTACGACTACGGCGAGCGAGCACAGCGCATCCGCGACCTCATCGAGGAGGCCGGGCCGCTGGACGCCGACGCGATGGCGGAGATCCAGATGGACAGCCGCAACGCCAACGCCGAGATGCTCGTCCCCGTGCTGCTCGAGGTCGACGGGCTGGGTGACTATTACGGCGACGGGCTCGAGCTGCTCCGTGACTGGGACTACACGCAGCCACCGGACTCGGCCGCCGCGGCCTACTTCAACGCGGTGTGGCGGAACCTGCTCGCGCTGACCTTTCACGACGAACTGCCCGAGGACAGCCGCCCCGATGGCAGCGGGCGCTGGTTCGAGGTCGTCCAGAACCTCCTCGAGAGTCCCGAGGATCCCTTCTGGGACGACGTCACGACCGAGGACATCGTCGAGACCCGCGACACGATCCTCGAGCAGGCGGTCCGCGACGGCCGGGACGAGATGACCCGGCGCCAGGGCAAGGACGCGTCCGGCTGGACGTGGGGCCGCCTGCATGCATTGACGCTGACCGACCGGACGTTCGGCACGTCCGGCATCGGCCCGATCGAGGCCCTGGTCAATAGAGGACCGGTCGATGTCGGCGGAGGAGAGTCCATCGTCCAGGCGACCGGCTGGACCGCGGCGGACGGCTTCGAGACCGACTGGGTGCCGTCGATGCGGATGATCGTTGACCTGGACGACTTCGACGAGTCGCGTTGGATCGACTTGACCGGGGTCAGCGGCCATCCCTATCACGAGCACTACGGCGATCAGACGGAGATGTGGCGGACCGGCCGGACCCTGCCGATGCGATGGCGGGCCGAGACGATCCGCGACGAAGCCGCCGACACGCTCACACTCACGCCCGCCGAGGAATGAGCGCCACTGGAGTGCATGCCTCGCGCCAGCCGCCCCTGACAGCCCCGCACGGCGACCGACTCGGGGGGTCGGCTCGGGTTCGGACTGATGAGCACTGGCGAGCACTGATGGTGGTGGGTAGGCCCTGACCTTCGGACTGACGAGCAATGCCGACCACAGCGGAGCTGGTGGCGGGGGCCGCTGCAGGCGGGCGCTCGGTGGGCACTGGTTTCGGACGCTGGGAAGCTGACCCTGCGTGTCGGTGCAGTGCCTGCAAGATCTCCTGCGACACGCCGATGGTGGAGCCCGGGCGCCTCTCCGTGACAGAAGATCCTGGGGTAGCTGCACCGATGTGTGCGGGCAGCTTCCCAGCACGACTGCCTCTCAGCCGGAGCCGCTCGGTAGTTGATCAAGGAGACTACCGGGGAAGGGTGTCCGGAGTCATCGGACGAGACGTGAC
>DATFBR010000169.1:0-8410 GCA_035253685.1 Jiangellaceae bacterium | reverse complement strand
GCACCGTCGACGGCGGCTGTCGCCCGCGCGACCGAGAGCGGTGTGCGGGTGCCGTGGTGGACCCGGCGGCGGTCGGCGGCCTTGCGCAGCCGGCTCAGCAAGCGGTCGACGGCCAGGTCGAGTGCGGCATAGCGGTCGTCGGCAGCCGCCTCGGCCCGGACCACCGGACCCTTCGAGTGGACCGTCAGCTCGATCCGGTCGGACTCGTCGGCGCGGCGCGGATTCGTCTCCTTCGACACCTCGACGTCGATCCGGATGACCTTGTGCGCGAAGCGCTCCAGCTTGGCGAGCTTGTCGGACACATGCCGCCGGAACCGCTCGGGCACCTCGGTGCGGCGCCCTTTGAGCACGATCTCCACGGGACCTCCCCGGTCTGGTCAGCCAGTCGGGTGGGCACCCCGGCCACGGCCGGCGCCACCCCGCATCGATCGGCGGAGGTGGGCGACGGGTGCCATACCGGCACGGTATCTGCTCACCGCCGACTCGGACAGCCGGACCGGACAGAGTTCGCGGCATCACACTGCGACCGCCACCACGGCTGCACCGCACGGCTCGACCGATCCCGTACGCAACGCCCGGGCGGCCTCGGCGAGCGTCGCACCGGTGGTCATCACGTCGTCGACGAGCACGACACAGCGGTCCCGCAGCAGCGGAACCGCCGCTCTCCGCAGGGCGAGCGCGTTGCGGAGGTTCTCGCGCCGTTCGACCTGGCCGAGTCCAGCCTGGTCGGCGATCCGGCGACGCTGCCGCAACGCGGGGACGACGCCACAGTCGTGTCCCGCCCGGCGCAGGACGACACCGGCGCGGCGGGCAACGCGCATGAGCGGGTCGTGTCCACGAGCGCGCACGGCGACCCGGCCGGACGGCGCGGGCACGAGCGCAACCCGCAGCGAGCAGACGGGGCAACTCGCAGGAGCCTCGAGCAGACCGGCGACGGCGACGGCCAGCGCGTCGCCGAGACACGCCGACAGACCCAGCCGGCCGCGTTCCTTGTGCGCGAGCAGCACGGACCTGGCGACGCCGCCGTAGTGCGCGACGGCGGCCACCCGCAGCTCGCCCGCCCGCTGGTCGGCCAGCCAAGCCGGACCGCACAGCTCCACCGCGCAGGCATCGCACAGCAGGCCGGGACGGGCCTCGCATCCGGCGCAGACGCTGCCGAAGGCGAGATCGCCGGCATCGTCGAGAAGCCGACGTACGCGGCCCCACCGGGACGTTCGCATGCCTCAGCGTGCCGCGAACCGGACGAACCGGCGGCGGCTCTCTCCCAACTGTGGACGACCGTTGGGGTCAGCCCGGGAAGGCCGGCGTCCTTGCCGCTCCCAGCTCGACCCAGCGCAGCGTCGCGTTCTGCTGGAGCAACTGCCCGTCGTCGGTGCCCACGACGAGTCCCTGGCCGGTTGTCACCGTGAGCGACACCGCTCCAGGGACAATCCCGCCGGGCCGGAGCACCACGTTCGACAGGCCGACCCGGAACGGCGCCGCCGCGCCCCCGGCATCGCGGGCGAGCACCGCCAGCTCGACCGGACCGGCCCATGCCATCGCGTCCACGGTCCTGCCGTCGAGCTCGATCTGCCGCAGTCCTTCGACCCGAACGGCCCCGCCCTGCTCGGGATCGCGCAGTACGACACCGATCAGCAGCCGGCCACCGCTGAGGACCGCCACCCGGGTGCCGTCGAAGGACACGGCGAGGTCGTCGATCCGCCGGCCACCGAAATCGGCCGCCGGAATAGTCATGGCCTCGGCGTCCGGTCGGGCCACGAGCACCCGTGACCCTGCGGTAGTCCGGTCGACCGCCCAGATCAGGCCGGTCCGGTCCCACGACACGGCGACGAGTTCGGTGCCGGCGGCAAGCAGCGTGGCGGCGGCGGCGTCGTCGAAGGGCGCCCAGAGCAGCTGGGTTCCGGTCTCGTCGACAACCGCGGCCCGCGCCGTCGTCGGGTCCGCCGCCAGCGCTCGAATGCGAGGCAGGACGCCCAGCGGACCGGGCACGGGCATGAGCTCCGCCCCGACGACGACGCCTGCGTCGGTCGCGGCGTAGAGATCGCGGTTCCGGGGAAGCGCCGCGGGGTCGTAACGGCCGAACGACTCGCTCGCCCTCGCCGTCCGATCGTCGGTCAGGGGGACGCGTCCCGAGGTCACCGACACCTGCTGGACCGTGTCGACCTGCTCGAGGGTCCAGGCCAGCTGGGCTGCCATCAGCGCACGCCGCTCGTCCGTGGTGTCCGTGATCGCTTCGGCGGTGAGCTCGACCGACGCCCGTCCGCCCTCCAGCGTGACGGGGACCCCGAGCGCGGTGTCATCCGGAAAGGCGGTGTACACGGCCGGAGCGAGCCATCCCGTCGGGCCCCGCAACAACGCCTCCGCCAGCAACGTCGTCTCGCTGCCCTGAACGGGGAGGTAGACCGGATCGGGGACGAGAACCTCGAGCTCGGGGTCGAAGAAGTAGCGGTTGTAGGCGCGGAACTCGCTCTCGAAGTCCTGGTCGGAGACCAGCAGGCCGGTCGGCGGGTTCGTAATGCGCCACTCACCCTCCACCTGTTCGAGGGCAAGCTCGAAGCCCTCCGTCGTGCGCGCGGGCTGGCTGACGTACCCGAGCTCGGGCGTGATCGTCGCCTGGACGGTCATGGTGAGCCGAACCTGGCCACGGGCCGTGGTTACGGCCTCGGCGCCGGCCGTGTAGATCGTCATCCCGTCGTCTGGTCGCCAGGTCGCGGCGGCGTCGGGGGCGAGGAACTCGCGCGCGGTGGGGTAGTCCCGCTGGTAGGACGCCATCGCGTCCAGGTAGCCCTGGACGATGCCCTCCTCGTTCGCGCCGGGGACCGGCGGGTTCGCCTCGAACCGGACCGGAACCGGCCGTTGCGGCTCGCCGACGGCTTCACCCTCGACGACGCTTCCGGAGGTGGGGATGCCCGCACAGCCCGCCAGCACTGCACCCAGGGCCATCAGCGCGACCCCCGTTCCGGCCCGCCTAGACACGTCGACCCGCCTCGGTCGGCTCGGCCGGTACTGAACCGGTCCGGCGGTACGGGCCGCCGACACCGTCGAGCCCAGTGTCGGTCGCGTCGTCGGGAATCAGTGGGATCGGCGACGTGCGCAGGTCACCCGAGTCACTACGCGGCAGCGTGAGCCGGAACAGGGAACCGCCACCGGGCTCCCCCCAGGCCTGCAGCCAGCCTCCGTGCAGCCGGGCGTCCTCCAGGGCGATGGCGAGCCCGAGTCCCGTTCCGCCGGTGCTGCGAGCCCGCGCCGGGTCGGCGCGCCAGAACCGGTGGAAGACCAGGGAGGATTCACCCGGCTTGAGACCGACACCATGGTCGCGGACGGCGATCGCGACGGCGTCGTCGTCGGCGGCTACGCGTACCTGGACCCCTCGCCCCTCGCCGTGCTCGATCGCGTTGACGACCAGGTTCCGCAGCACCCGCTCGATCCGGCGCGCATCCACCTCCGCCACGCACGGCGTCGACGGCATCTCGACGTTCACGTCCGTCCCCCTGCTCGCGGCAAGGGGAGCAGCCGCCTCGGTGACGGCGTGGACGATGTCGCGCACGTCGACCGGCTCGGCGTTGAGGACCGCGGCACCGGCGTCGAACCTGCTGATCTCGAGCAGGTCGGCGAGGAGGGACTCGAACCGGTCGAGTTGGGCCTGCAGGAGCTCGGCCGACCGGCGGACGACGGGATCGTCGAACCCCTCACGCGACTCGTGCAGCACGTCCGCAGCCATCCGGACCGTCGTCAGCGGGGTTCGCAGCTCGTGGGAGACGTCCGACACGAACTGCTGCTGGACCCGGGAGAGCTCCTCGAGCTGTCCGATCTGGCGTTGGAGGTTGCCCGCCATCTGGTTGAAGCTGATGGCCAGCCGGCCGATGTCGTCGTGGTTCTTCACGACCATCCGCTCGGAGAGCCGGCCGGCAGAGAAGCGCTCGGCGATCTGGGCGGCCAGCCGGACCGGCGTCACGACCTGGCGCGTCACCAGCCCGGCGATGGCGCCCAGGAGCAGGACCAGAACGAGGCCTGCGGTCGCGAGCGCGGTTCGGACCAGGTCGAGGGTCTGCTCCTGCTCGGTCAGGGGGAACAGGTAGTACAGGCCGTACTGCTCCCCCGTCGGAGTCCGCACCTGTCCTCCGGCGGCCAGGCCCGGCTCGGCTGCCCGCTCGGGCTCCTGTTCCGAGTCATAGGTGATCAACGTGTAGGTCCAGAACACCGAGCTCTTGTCCAGGGTCGCGTCCCGCAGCTGCTGGGGGACGCTGCTCGGTTCTACGTCCCGCGAGTAGGTCGGCGTGTCGTCGCGGAACAACAGGACGGCGGGACGGTTCGCGTTGCCCTCGGCGCCGCCGCGGAAGGTGAGGTCGCGGACGATCTGGCGGGTCAGCAAGTTGCTCGCGGTGGAACCCGCCTCGTCGGCGGCGTCGAGCTGGTTCTGGGCGATTCGGATGCCCGCCGCGGTCTCGGCGAGCGCGGTGTCGCGCTGCTGGCTGAGCAGGCCGTCGGTCACCTGGCGCAGCAGTGTCATCCCCAGCAACGAGACGACGACGACCGAGAGGGCCAGAGTCGCGGTGACCACCCGCAGTTGGATCGAGCGCTGCCAGGCCGCGACGATCCGGCGCCAGGTCCGCAACAGCCGTTCACCGGCGCCGGTGAGCAGGCCGACGCCGCGCCGGCGGAGGTCGCCGGCGCGCGAGGCCTGGGCGACGCCGTGGGTCACGTCAGGCCGGACCGGCCTTGTAGCCGACACCGCGCACGGTCACGACGACCTCGGGACGCTCGGGGTCGAGCTCGACCTTCGAGCGCAGTCGCTGGACGTGGACGTTGACCAGCCGGGTGTCGGCCGCGTGCCGGTACCCCCACACCTTCTCCAGCAGCTCCTCCCGCGTGAACACCTGCCACGGCCGCCGCGCGAGGCAGGCGAGCAGGTCGAACTCGAGCGGGGTCAGCGGGATCGCCGTGCCGTCGCGTTTGACCGAATGGCCGGCGACGTCGATCGCCAGGTCGCCGACCGCCAGCATCTCGGGCTTCGGGTCGTCGGTACGCCGCAGCCGGGCCCGCACCCGGGCGACGAGCTCCTTGGGCTTGAACGGCTTGACGACGTAGTCGTCGGCGCCGGATTCCAGGCCCACCACGATGTCCACGGTGTCGCTCTTGGCGGTGAGCATGACGATCGGCACACCGGACTCGGCCCGGATCTCCTTGCAGACGTCGATGCCGTCCTTGCCCGGCAACATGAGGTCGAGCAGCACCAGATCGGGCTTGAACTCCCGGAACACCGGAAGAACCTCGTCGCCGCGAATCACCACTGTGGGCTCGTATCCCTCGTTGCGGAGCACGATCCCGAGCATCTCGGCCAGCGCGGTGTCGTCGTCGACGATGAGCACGCGTCCTTTCATGACCCCATTGTGGGTTGCGAGCGTCGAATCGTGAAAATCGGCCTATTGCGACGCGGCGCCGGTCGGCGTACACCCACACCTCCGCCCATGACACGATGTGCCCGACCCGTCGGCAGGGCGTCGCGCGCGCCCGCGACCGTCGGTCGGGCCAGGCGCGGCAGCCGACCGGCACCTTGGAGCGATCGTCGATGTCGCAGACGCCGGGCTGGGAGCGACCCAGCGACGACTCGTCGGGCTCCGACACCGGCCAGCCGCCCTATCCGGGCTGGTCGACCAGGCAGCCGCCGGAGCCCGGTTGGACCGCGCCCGGGCAGCCTCCCGAACGCGAGCCGCCGTCCGCGGGCGCAACGCCGCCGGCGTCCAGTCCCGGGTGGGGACAGCAGCCACCGCCGGTCGCACCAGGGGCCGCCGGTTGGGGATGGGCGCCGCCGCCGGCAGTCAAGCCCGGCGTGATCCCGCTGCGGCCGCTGGGCGTCGGCGAAATCCTCGACGGCGCGGTCACGACGATCCGGCGCAATCCGGGGCCGATGCTCGGCCTGTCGGCGATCGTCGCCGTGCTGACCCAACTGCTCGGCCTGGGGGTGGGCTATCTCCTGCTCCGCGGTGCACCGGCCCTCGAATCGCTGGAGCCGACGGCCAGCGCCGGCGAGGTCTTCGAGGCGGTGGCCGGCCTGCTCGGCGCGTCGGCGATCGTCGCCGTCGTCACCTGGGTGGCGACCGTCGTCCTCACCGGCATCCTCACCATCGTCGTCAGCCGAGCGGTGCTCGGTGAGCGGCTCACCGCCGGGCAGGCCTGGCAGGCGGCGCGACGGCGCCTGCCGCGGCTGTTGCTGCTGACACTGGTCTACAGCCTCATCTGGCTCGCGCCGTTCATCACCGTGACGGTCGTCGCGATCGGCCTCGGTGTCGGCGGTGCCGACGGCGGCGCGACCGTAGCGCTGGTGGTCCCGCTGGCCCTGGCCGCGGCTCCGGTGACGATCTGGCTGTACGTGCGCTACGCGCTGTCGGGCCCGTCGCTGATGTTGGAGTCCACGCCCCCCGCCGCCGGCCAGCCGTCCCGTCCCGTCGGGGTGGCCGGAGCCCTGCGCCGCTCGGCGGAGCTGGTGAGGGGATCGTGGTGGCGGGTCTTCGGCATCCTGCTGCTGGTGCTGCTGATCGTCGCGATCATCTCCCAGGTGATCAGCGTCCCGTTCTCACTGCCGTTCTTCGCCGTCGGCGACGAGCCCTCCGACGGCGAGTTCCTCTTCACACTCGTGCTCACCGCCCTCGGCGGCATCGTGGCCTCCACCATCACCGCACCGTTCACCGCCGCGGCCACGGTGCTCCTCTACGTCGACCGCCGGATCCGCCGTGAAGGGCTCGACATCGACCTGGCCAGGGCCGCCGGTGTGACGATTCCCGGCCGCACGGATGCCGGTCCGCCGCCATCGCCTCACGCCGGCGCTCCGTGACGCCGGTACACGTCGCCACGGCCCTGATGGTGCGGGTGCGGTGGCCGGCCGAGGTTCCGGTCGACCTCGGGCGTGACGAGGCGCGGGAGCGGGCCCGCCTCGAGCTGGCCGATCCCATCTACAACGCCGAACCCCCGCTGCTCCAGCGTCTCGTCGAGTGGGTGCTCCAACTCCTCGGCGAACTGTTCTCGAGCACGGCAGGGGTGCTCTCCGGCCCGATCGGGATGGCCGTCCTGGCCGGCCTGCTGGTCCTGCTCGTCGTTCTCGTCCTGCGCCGGGCCGGGCCGTTGGCTCGCCGGGCACCCACGACCGGGGTGTTGTTCTCCCCGGGACGGCGTACGGCCGACGAGTACCGGCGCGACGCCGACGCCGCGGCAGCACGCGGCGACTGGCGCGCGGCGGTCGTCGAGCGCTACCGCGCCGTGATCGCCGGCCTGGAGGAACGCGGCGTGCTCGACCGAAGGCCGGACCGCACGGCCGACGAGGCGGCCGCCGATGCAGGGACCGCGCTTCCGTCGATCGACGCCCCCCTCGCGGCCGGTGCACGCCTGTTCGACGGGGTGCTCTACGGGGACCTGTCGGCGACCGCCGACGACGACGCTGCCCTGCGCCGCCTGGACGACGACGCTCGGGCCACGCGGCCGTCCCGCTCCCCGGCGCCGGCTGGTACTGGACCGGTGGTGTCGTCGTGACCGCTCCGCCGGCTGTTCCGACGGCACCGGTCACCTCGGCGGAACAGGGGTCGACGTCCACGACACCCCGGATCGTCGACCGCTGGCGGCGGTGGCGTCGGGTCGTGCTCGTCGTCGGCATCGTGCTGTTGACGGCGATCCTGCTGGGGGTCGTCGCAAGTCAGGACCGCCGTGGCTTCCTCGATCCGGCCGGCGTCGACCCCACCGGGGCCCGGGCAGTGGTTCACCTGCTCGAGGCTGAGGGCGTCGTGGTCGACGACGTCCGCACGCTCGACGAGGCTGCGGCTTCCGCCGCGCCAGGCACGACGGTGATCGTCACGATCCCCGACCTGCTCCCTCCGGATCTGGCACGCCGGCTCATCGGTACCGGCGCCGACATCGTGCTCGTCGCACCGTCCGACGCGGTCTCGGTGTACAACGACGGAATCGCCCTCGACTCGCACCGTGCCCCCGAGGTGATCGGCCCGGACTGCGACCTGGCCGAGGCGGAACGCGCGGGCGAGGCTCTGGTGGGCGGCACGTTCTACCAGGCACCGGAATCGGCCCGGTCGTGCTACCCGGACGGCGGCGCGGGCTCCCTGATCGTGATGACCCGGTCCGGCGACGCGCGGCTGACGGTACTCGGCAACGCCGACCCGTTGACCAACCAGCATCTCGACGAGGACGGGAACGCCTCGCTGGTCCTCGGACTGCTGGGCAGGCACGCGCGGTTGGTCTGGTATCGGCCGAGTCTCGAATCGCTCCCTGCCGGCGCGGGTGTCCCGATCAGCGACCTGCTTCCTGACTGGGTGGTTCCCGCCGCATGGCAATTGGGGATCTCGGTCGCGCTGGCGGCGGTGTGGCGGGCCCGTCGACTCGGGCCGATCGTGTCCGAGCCGCTTCCCGT
>DATFBR010000168.1:0-15982 GCA_035253685.1 Jiangellaceae bacterium | reverse complement strand
GTGGAGCCGTACGAGGGCTGGGGCGGGTACGGGTCGTCGAAGGCGGCACTCGACCAGCTCAGTGCCGTGCTCGCGGCCGAGCATCCGGGGTTGCGCGTCTACGCATTCGACCCCGGTGACATGGCCACCGACCTGCAGCAGGAGGCGTTCCCGGGAGAGGACGTCAGCGACCGTGCCGCTCCGGAGACCGTGGTGCCGGCCATGCTCGTCCTGGTCGACGGTAAGCGGCCCAGTGGCCGCTATCGGGCGTCGGATCTGGACGAGATGTGATGACGACGCACCAGTTGGTTGCGCCGACGACCAGGTTCACCCCTCCCGCCGGTAGCGACGCCGTGTCGCCGCCGGAGCGCCGCGGCGTCGCGCGCGACGGCGTCCGACTGCTCGTGGCGCGTGGACCGTCGGCGCCGGCCCCTCACGTCGAGCACCGGCACTTCCGCGACCTTCCCGACCTGTTGGAGCCGGGTGACCTGGTCGTGGTCAACACGTCGGCGACACTGCCGGCAGCGCTCGACGCCCTGCTGCCCGACGGCGCGCCGACGCCGGTCCACGTCTCGACGATCCTGGACGACGGCGAGTGGGTCGTCGAGGTACGGCGCACGGACCGCCACGGCCCGCACCTCGGCATGGCCCCCGGGGACCAGCTGCGGCTGCCCGGCGGTGTCGCCGCCCGACTCGGTGCGGCCTATCCCGACCCGTCCGCCATCCCGTCGCGGTTGTGGCGTGCCACCGTCACACCCGCGACCGATCTCTCGCGCTACCTGGCTCGGCACGGGCGGCCGATCGGGTACGCGTACCTCGCGGATCGATTCCCGTTGGCGGATCACCAGACCGTGTTCGGGACGCATCCAGGCAGCGCCGAGATGGCCAGCGCGGGGCGGCCTTTCACCACGCCGCTGGTGGTGCGGCTGGTCGCTCGTGGCGTGACCGTCGCGCCGATCGTCCTGCATGCCGGAGTTTCGAGTCCGGAACTGCACGAGCCGCCGACACCCGAACGCTTCGACGTACCGGCCGCGACCGCGCGCCTGGTGGCAAGCACTGCGACCGCCGGCGGCCGGATCGTGGCCGTAGGGACGACCGTCGTCCGCGCGCTGGAATCAGCGGCCGCAGCCGACGGGACGGTGCGCCCCGCGAGCGGCTGGACCGACTTGGTACTGGGGCCCGACCGGCCCGCCCGCATCGTGACCGGTCTGGTGACGGGGCTGCACGCACCGCAGGCCAGCCATCTTCTTCTGCTCGAAGCGGTTGCCGGATCCGATCTGGTGGCGACCGCGTATCGCGCGGCCGTCGCACACCGGTACCTCTGGCACGAGTTCGGTGACTCCACACTGTTCCTGCCCTGAGAGTGTCGTTCTCCGCAGCCCGTGCTACCGGCGCGTGGCTGCCCAGGCGGAGAGAATCTCCTTCTCCTTGCCGGGTTCGATGCCATGGTGGGGCGTCTCCCGATAGGTCGGGAGGTTGTCGATTCCCTCCGCGCTCATCCATGACCATGTGTCGCGGACCGTTTCGGCGACGGGACGACTCCTCAGCCCGGCGGCCAGGGCGCGGTCTACCGATGCCTGCCAGGTGGCGGCGGTGTCGGGACCCGCCGGCAGCCACAGTGGAAGCTCGGTCCACATCTCGACGTCGTGCTCGAGCAGAACCTCGTCCGGCACCCAGACCAACTCTGCGTCCGATCCGGTCACCGCAACACAATCCGCGAGCCAGCGACCGAACGTCGTGTTGCCGCGGGGACCACTGACGAGGAACCGGCCCTCGGTGCCGCTGCGTATCTGGTCGAGACCGAATGCCGCGATGTCGCGTGCGTCGATGACCTGCATCTCGACAGTAGGGTCACCAGGAGCGAGCACCGTGCCGCCACCGGCGATCCGACGCAGCCACCACGGCAGCCGCCCCACGTTCTCGTGCGGCCCAAGGATCAGGCCCGGATTGAGCAGCAGCACACGCCCGTCGAAGCCGTTCTGAACCGCACGTTCGCAGCCGGCCTTGAGCTCGCCGTAGTCGCCGTCGTCGGGACCGGCGCTCGGACCGCATTCGTAGGTTGCAGAACTCTCGTCCACCCGGCGAGCGGGCCAGTCGCGAAAGGCCGAGATGCTCGAGATGAAGACGTACGCATCGGCATGCCCGGACAGGATCCGCGCGGAGTCTCCGACCTCCCGTGGGACGTAGCCGCACACGTCGACGACGGCGTCCCAGCGGCGTCGTCCGGCAAGACGCTCGAGGTCTGCGGCGACCGTCCGGTCGCCGCAGACCGGCTCGACGCCCGGGAGGTCGACGCCGGTGCGGCCCCGGTTGAACGTCGTCACCGTGTCGCCACGTCGCAGCGCCTCGGACACGATGGCGCGTCCGAGGAAGACGGAGCCACCGATCACCAGGATGTGCACGGCTGTGATTCTCCGACGCCGTGGCTCCATCCGGAACCGGCTTCACGCACGGCAGAACGGCTGCCCGATCGGAGGCCCCGCCGACGCCTCAGGACTCCGGCGGCACGTCCTTGCTCGGCGGCGTGGTCTTTTTTGCCGCCGGCCGCTTGGCCGGTGGTGTGGTCTTCTTCGCCGGGGCCTTCTTGGCGGGCGGAGACGTCGGTGACGGCCTCCCGTCCAGGACGGTCTCGGCGGCGGGCGCCTGCGGCGTGGTCGGCTCGTGCGGCCGGGCCTCCGCATCGGCCACGGCCTCGGTCGGCGAGGCTCCCGCTGCGTCGTCGGCCGTGCCGCGGGCCAGGTCGCCCTCGGGCGGCGTCGGTGCCCACGGTGCGGCGGCCGGATCGTACGTGGTCCATTGCTGGGCCTCGCCACCCCTGCGGCGGAGTACGGCAGCGGCGCCGGCACCTGCCGCCGAGAACCCAGCGAGGATCAGCAGCAGCCGCCTGCGGCGGCGCCGCCGGCGTGGTCCCTCGACGACGGCGATGGAGCGCTCGGATACCTCGGTGGCGCCGGCGGCCAGCCGGTCGGCCGCTGCGACGACCGCGGCGGCGACCTTCGGAACGACGTCCTCGAGGAAGGCGTTGCGTGCGCTCAATGCCGCCGGCGTCAAGCGCTCCTTGGCGGACTCGACCGCGGGCGGGATCTTCGTCATGGCCAGCTCGACCCCCTCGGCGCCGGCGCGACCAGCCTTCCGTGCGGCGCGCTTGGCGGCCTTTTGTGCCGTGACGGCCGCATCACGTGCCGTCTCGGCCGCCTGCCGGGCGGATTCGACGGACTCCGACGCCGATCGGCGCCCGCCGCCGTTGCTCATACGTTGGCGGAAATCGGACAGTACAGACACGCGGGCCTCCTCGGGTCTCGTGACAGGCCCCTTCCCCATACAGAGCACGATCATGCCGCGTCTGAACCCGAATGCCCAGCGCTTCGGGTCCGTGCGAGGATGGGCGGGTTCGACCCCGACGTGAAAGGCACACCGTGGCCGACGAGCTGTACGCCACCATGTCCACCAACCACGGTGACATCACCGTGAAACTGTTCCCGGACCGCGCACCGAAGACCGTGCGCAACTTCGTCGAACTGGCCGAGGGAACGCGGGAGTGGGTAGACCCGCGCACCGGTCAGATGACCTCCTCCAAGCTGTTCGACGGCACCACGTTCCACCGGGTCATCGCCGGGTTCATGATCCAGGGCGGTGATCCCCTGGGCACCGGGCGGGGCGGTCCGGGCTACCAGTTCGCCGACGAGTTCCACCCCGAACTCTCCTTCGACCGGCCCTACCTGCTGGCGATGGCCAACGCTGGTGCCAACACCAATGGGTCGCAGTTCTTCATCACCGTCGGCCCCACGACGTGGTTGAACAACAAACACACGATCTTCGGTGAGGTCGCCGACGCGTCCAGTCGCAAGGTCGTCGACTCCATCGCCGCGGTCGATACCGACCGCACCGAGCGGCCCACCGCGCCGGTCACGGTCGACACCGTCACGGTCGAGCGCCGTCCGGCATAGACCCGGTGACGATGCCCGGCTCCCCCGGCGGCGTCGACGGCACTCAGCCCGAGGCGCCGCGCAGCAGCGCGCCCGCCTGCTACCGGCACCCGGGGCGCGAGACCTACATCCGGTGTTCGCGGTGTGAGCGGTTCATCTGCCCGGACTGCATGACGGCGGCACCGGTCGGCTTCCAGTGCCCCGAGTGCGTCGCCGAGGGCGGTAGGACGGTACGGCAGCCCACGACGGTTCTCGGCGGCCAGGTTCGAGAGCGGCGCAACCTGGTCACCAAGATCCTCATTGGCCTCAATGTCGGCGTATGGCTCATCGGCATGCTCGTCGGTCCGATCGAGGTGGTCGGCCGCTTCGCGCTTGCGACGCTCATGAGCTTCCAGGGCGAGCCCATCGGCGTGCTCGACGGCGAGTGGTACCGGATGATCACAGCGGCCTTCGTGCACGAGCAGTTCTGGCACATCGGGCTCAACATGTACGCGCTGTGGATCCTCGGCAACCTGCTCGAGCCGGTCCTCGGCAGGTGGCGCTTCCTCACGCTGTACCTGGTGTCAGCACTCGGCGGAAGCGCCGCATCACTGCTCGGGCTGGCCGACGGCGGCATCTCCTACGGTGCTTCCGGTGCCGTGTTCGGGCTGATGGGTGCGCTGTTCGTCGTGATGCGCCGGTTCGGCCGCGACGTCACCGCCGTGCTGGTGATCCTGGGCATCAACGTGGTCTTCGGTTTCGTCGTGTCCGGCATCGACTGGCGCGCGCACCTCGGTGGCCTGATCACCGGAGCCGTGCTCGCCTACGCCTTCGCCCACGCCCCACGCAGGCAGCGGACGATCTACGCGATCGCCGCCAGCCTGATAGTCGTCGCCGGGATCGTGGCGCTGATGGCCTTGCTCGTCGCCTGAGACCCGCTGCCGCGCTGTGCGCTCCCCACTTGTGGCTGGTTGTACACGTCTGAAGGGGTGCTGAGAGGTGTCATTGCCGCCACAAGTTGGCGGACGGCAGTCTCCTCCGACGTTTTCCACAGCGGTTGTCCCCAATGGGGACGAATAACACCGCTGTAATCACCGGCGTCGGGTGGCGAGCTACTTCCACTTGGTGGCGGCGACGAAGCCCGCGGTGATCAGGCCCATTCCGATCACGAGGTTCCAGCCGCCGAGCTGGCTCATGAGCGGGAGGCCGGCTTCTGTCACGTAGTAGACGACGATCCATGCCAGCCCGAGCACCAGCAGGGTGACCATGATGGGCGCGATCCAGCGGCCGGAGATGCCGGCGCCCCGGGCTTGGCGCTCCGGCGGAGGCGTGAAGTCCGCCTTGCGGCGGATGCGGCTCTTGGGCACTCGCTCGTCCTCCCCGGGGTTCGAGGGCCGTGCGCGCCGGGCTCGGCCGCGCAACCTGACAGATAGCGTAGTCATGGCATCGGGCGCGGGAATCGTGAGGAGGTGGCCGCTGGTGGCCGGTCCCGACCGAAGCGGTGGCCGGGTGTGGCGGTTCGTCGCGCCCGTCGCGTTGGCGTTGTGCGGTGCTCTGTTGGCGACCAGCGCGCTTGCCGCCGACGGCAACGATCTCCGACCCGGTCAGCACACCGAGCTCACCGACCTGGTACGGGCCGAAGAGCGCCGTACCGAGCAACTCGTCGCCCAGGTCCAGGAGCTGTCCGACGAGGTCGACGAGCTGGCCGCCGACAAGGCCGATGCCGGCGTCGAGGAGCTCCGGCGGCAGATCGACGAGCTCGAGGCGGCCGCGGGATACACGGCCGTGGAGGGCCCGGGGCTGACCGTCCGGCTCGACGATGCCCCGCTTCCGGATACCGACGAGGAATTGGCGCCTAGTACCCAGCTCGAGGACTATCTCGTCCACCAGCAGGATCTGGAGGGGGTGATCAACGCTCTGTGGACGGGTGGTGCCGAGGCGATGATGGTCATGGATCAGCGGATCGTGGCGACCAGCACCATCCGCTGCGTGGGTCCGGTGCTGCTTCTGCAGGGCCGGCGTTACGCGCCGCCCTACACGATCACCGCGATCGGCGACGCCGATGCCATGCTCGAGGCTCTCGACGACTCCGACGACGTCACCAACTACCGCCAGTACGCGGAGTTCCTCGGCCTCGGCTACCAGGTCGACCACGAGGACTCCGTGACGCTGCCCGCCTACGACGGGGCCATCGACGTCTCCGGAGACATCGCCCCGTGACCACCCGCCGGATCCTCGTCGTCGACAACTACGACAGCTTCGTCTTCAACCTCGTGCAGTACCTCGCTCAACTCGGCGCGGAGTGCGACGTTCGCCGCAACGACGAGGTCGACCCGGACGACGCGCTCGGGTTCGACGGGGTGCTGCTCTCACCGGGTCCGGGCACGCCCGAGCGTGCCGGCGTCTGCGTCGACCTGGTCCGCCGTTGCGCCGGTAGGGTTCCCGTCTTCGGGGTGTGTCTCGGTCTGCAGGCGATCGGCGTCGCGTACGGCGCCACGGTCGGCCGGGCGCCGGAACTGCTGCACGGCAAGACCAGCGAGGTCCACCACGACGGTGTGGGCGTGCTGGCCGGTCTACCCGATCCGTTCACGGCCACCCGGTACCACTCGCTCGCCATCGAGCCGGCGACCGTGCCGGCCGTGCTCGAGGTGACCGGGCGGACGGCCGGCGGCGTGCTCATGGCAGTACGGCACCGCGAGGTCGAGGTCGAAGGCGTTCAGTTCCACCCGGAGTCGGTGCTCACCGAGGGTGGACACCGGTTGCTGGCCAACTGGCTGGCCGTGTGCGGTGACCCTGGCGCTGTTGCGCGCTCTGCGGGCCTCGCCCCCGTGGTCTCGGGTCCGCCATCCGACCCGGAATGGCGATGGGTTGGGGTGGATCAGCCGTCGCAGCCCTGAGGCGGCGGTTGGGCCACGCGGATCACGACGTTCGCGCCCGGACTCACCTCGGTGCCGCCCTCCGGGTCCTGCGCGAAGACGACGCCTTGGTCCTCGTCGCAGGTCTCCTCGGGCTGCACGATGACGTTGAACCCCTGCTGTCGCAGCGTCGCCTCGGCGGCGCCCTGTTGATCGCCGGTCACGTCGGGCACCTCGACGGTGGCCTGGCCGGCGGAGATCGCGACGTTCACCGTCGACCCCTGGTCCACCATGGTGCCGCCGGACGGGTCGGTCTCGAGGACCTCGTTCTGGGGCCGGTCACTCTCGCGGCTCTCGACATTGCCGAGGACCAGACCGGCGTCCTCGATCGCCGCCCGGGCGTCCTCGAGGGAGCGGCCGATGACCGACGGCACCGCGATCTGTTCCGGCGCCCTGGCGACCGTGAGGTTGACGGCCGTGCCCGGCGGGACCTGCTCGCCGGACGCTGGGTCCGCGGCCGTGACGGTGCCGGGTTCCTCGTCGCTGCCCTCGTCCGGCGTCACCTCACCCACGGTCAGGCCGGCTGCGACGATCGCCGCTTCCGCCTCCTCCTGCGTCATCCCGACCAGGTTGGCCGGGACGGTGACCGGCTCCGGCTCGACGCCCACGGTCGGCGTCACCGTCGATCCCGGCTCCACGGTCGTGTTGAAGGCGGGATCCTGCGACAACACGATGCCGATCTCGTCCTCGTTGGTGGTCGGCTGCTCGACCGGTGTGCCCATGACCAGCCCGCGGCCTTCGATGAGGGCCTGTGCCTCCGCCAAGGTCGAGCCGACGATGTCGGGCACCCTTGCTTGCTCGGCGCCGTCCTCGTCACCGCGGAAGGCGAGATAGCCGATCAGGGCCGCTACCGCGAGGATGGCCAGCGCGGCGAGCAGGAGCTTTCGCCAGGTCATGCCGCGCGGCTCGGGTTCGAGATCCGCTTCGTCGGCCACCTGGTCCAAGGCCGTCGCGGTGGCGTACTGGTCGTATCCCACGGCCGCAGGCGCGATGAGCTGCGTGGCTGCCGACGTGTCGTGCATCGCCGCCACGGGGAGTCCGGCGGCCGCACGCTCGAGATCGGTACGCATCTCGTAAGCGCTCTGGTACCGGTCGAGCCGGTCCTTGGCGAGCGACTTCATCACGATCGCGTCGACGTCGCGAGTAATCGACGGATCGAGCGCCGACGGCGGCGTCGGCATCTCCCGCACATGTGACACAGCGACGGAGACCAGCGACTCGCCGACGAACGGCGGCCGTCCGGTCAGCAGCTCGTAGAGCACGCACCCGGTGGAGTAGAGGTCGCTACGGGCGTCTGCCTGCTCACCGCGGGCCTGCTCGGGAGAGATGTACTGCGCGGTACCGACGACGGCTGCCGTCTGGGTCAGGGTCACGCCGGTGTCGGCCAGGGACCGGGCGATCCCGAAGTCCATGACCTTGACCTCCCCCGCTCCCGTGATCATCACGTTGCCCGGCTTGATGTCCCGGTGGACGATGCCGGCGCGGTGGCTGTACTCGAGCGCGTCGAGCACACCGACGATGACCTCGATCGATCGCTCGGGGGTGAAGCGCGCCCGCTCCCGGAGCAGCTCGCGCAATGTCCGGCCCTCGACGTACTCCATGACGATGTAGGGGATCCGGTGGCCGTCGACGATGTCTTCGCCCGTGTCGTAGACAGCGGCGATGTTGCGGTGGTTCAGCGAGGCTGCGGACTGAGCCTCCCGGCGGAATCGGGCCTGGAAGGTGGCGTCGGTCGCGTGGTCGATGCGCAGCATCTTGATCGCGACGATGCGGCCCAGGCGCCGGTCTCGCCCGCGGCGGACCTCCGCCATACCGCCGCGGCCGAGTACTTCACCCAGCTCGTAGCGGTCTCCGAGGAGTCGCGGCTCGCTCATCCTTGGCCCTTTCCTGGATCGTCGACGACGCGCACGGTACCCGCCCCGGGCTCCGCCGTGCCGGGCGAGGGGGCGCCGGCGGCACCAGGGCCGCCCCCGACCACGGCGAGCACGACGAGCAGGAGCACCGCGATCCCGGCCACGCTCACCCGCGACAGGGGATACCGCTCGCGGGCCAGCCGCAGCTGTTCGATGACGACCGGTGACGACGTCCGCCAGACCGTTCGCGCCCTGCCGGCCGCAGCCGCCAGTGTGGTTGAGGCGGTGGCGGCAAGGGCCGCCGGCGGCGACACCGCGGCCCGGTGAACCCGAGGGATCGGCCGGGTGTGGCGCTCCTCGGTCTTCGGCCGCGGCCGGTCGTCGGTGCCGGGCGCGGAGACCGACGGGCGGCCCGCGACGAGTTCGGCGCCGGCGGCGCCTAACATGCCGGCGAACGCGGCCGCCGTTCGAGGACGATCGGCCGGGTCTCTGGCCATCGCGGCTGCGGTCACCGCACGGAAGCTCTCGGGGACGAAGGCCGGCAGTGGCGCCGGCGCGTGGTCCAGGTGGGCCCGCGCCACCTCGACCGCGTTGGGCCCGCTGAACGGACGTGCACCGGCGAGGCACTCGTACAGGACCACGCCGAGGGTATAGATGTCGCTGGCCGCGGTCGCCGGGCGGCCCTGCACCTGCTCGGGCGACAAATATGCCGCTGCGCCGAGCACCTGACCGGTGGCGGTCAAGGGAACCAGGCCGGCAGCGCGGGCGATGCCGAAGTCGGTGATCTTGACGACGTCATCGTCGGTGACGAGCAGGTTGCCCGGCGTCAGGTCGCGGTGCACCACCCCGACATGGTGGGCGGCATGGACTGCCACTGCCGCCTGGCCGATCAGGTCGGCCGCCCGCGCTGGGTCGAGACGGCCGGCTTGCCCGAGCAGCTGGGACAGTGGCCGGCCGGGAACGTACTCCTGCGCCATCCACGGCGGATCGGCAGTGGACCGGCCGTCGTCGACGTCGTGGATGCGGGCGATACCCGGATGAACGAGCCGGGCGGCCAACCGCGCCTCGGTGCGGAAGCGCTCGACAGCGACGGGATCGCGGGCGAACTCGGGGCGAAGCACCTTGACGGCGACCACGCGCTGCATGCGCGTGTCGCTGGCCTCCCAGACCTCGCCCATCGAACCGCCGGCCACGAACCGCGTCAGCGCGTATCGTCCGGCGAGCACCTGGCCGGTCGCCGTCAACGTCGTCACGACCCGAGCACCGCCTCCATGACTGCTCGGGCAATCGGTGCGGCCAGACGCCCGCCGCCGATGTCGTCACGGGCAGTGTCGGGCGCCTCCTCGATGACGACGGCAACCGCGACCTGAGCGTCATCGGCCGGTGCGAAGGAGGTGAACCATGCGTACGGGGGGCGGTCCTCGGTGGTCTGCGCCGTGCCGGTCTTTCCGGCGACCCGGACGCCGTCCATCTGCGCGTTCTCGCCGGTGCCGTTCTCGACGACCTCGACCATCATGTCGGTGAGTTCACGGGCCGAGTCGGTGGACAGCGCGCGGGACAGCTCCTCGGGGTCGGTCTGCTCGAGCACCGTGACGGCGTCGGGTCCAAGGACCTCGGCGATGAGGTAGGGATCCATGAGCACACCGCCGTTCGCGACCGCGGCCGAGACCATCGCGATCTGCAGCGGTGTGGCCCGTACGTCGAACTGGCCGATCGCGGACAATGCCGTCTGCGGTGGGTCGAGCTCGGCGGGGAACACGCTGGTCGCCGCGTTGAGGTCCTCGTCGGTCAGCGGCTCGCTGTTGAAACCGAACCGCTCGGCCTGGTCGCGCAGCGCATCGTCCCCGAGGTCGTTGCCGAGGTAGGCGAACGCGGTGTTGCACGACACCCGCAGTGCGTTGGTGATCGTCGTGAGCTGTTCGGGCCCCGATCCGCACGGCTGGCCGCTCTGGTTGGGAAGCTCGCGCGTCGATTGCGGAAGGTCGTAGGACGCCGGCCCGGGAATCTCCGAGTCGGGCTCGTACCGGCCTGACTCGAGCGCCGCGGCCGCCGTCACGACCTTGAACACCGAGCCTGGTGGCAACGTCTGGGCGATGGCGCGGTTGCGGTCGGGTTTGTTCGGGTCGGCGAGCAGCGCGTCCCACGCCGCCTGTTGTTCGGCGACGGAGTGACTGGCCAGCGGGTTCGGGTCGTACGAGGGCTTGCTGACCATCGCCAGGATCGCGCCGGTCGATGGGTCGAGCGCCACGACGGCGCCCTTGTAGTCGCCGAGCGCGTCGAAGGCGGCCTCTTGCGCCGCCGGATTGAGCGTGAGCCGGACGGTTCCACCCTGGGGCTCGCGGTTGGTCACCAGGTCGACCAACCGCCGCACGAAGAGCCGGTCGTCATTTCCGGAGAGGATGTCGTTCTGGGAGCGCTCGACCGCACTGCGTCCGAACACGAACGAGTAGTACCCCGTGGCATGGGCGTAGAGGAGCGCCTGCGGATACTGGCGCAGGTACCCGAACTCGCCGTCGGTCGGCACCGACTGTGCGACCGGTGCGTCGCCGACCAGGATCGGTCCACGCTCGCGGGCATACTCGTCGAGCAGCACTCTGCGGTTGTCTGAGCGGGCGTTGAGCTCGTCGGCCTGGAAGGCCTGGACGTAGGTGATGTTGGCCAGCAGCGCCAGCACGAGCAGCATGCAACCGGCGGCGACCCTGCGGATCGGGGAGTTCACGGCAGTCTCACCACCTGCGTCACTGCATCGTCCACCGTCATCCGCTGGATGGGCGGCGCCGGCCGCCGGGCGGCATCGGACAACCGCATCAGCAGGGCCACCAGGACCCAGTTCATGACCAGTGACGAGCCGCCGAGGGAGAGGAACGGTGTGGTGAGGCCGGTCAGTGGTATCAGCTTCGTGACGCCGCCGACGACGATGAAGACCTGGAGGAGCAGACCGGCCGCCAGCCCGGTGGCGAGCAGCTTGCCGAACGGGTCGCGCAGCACCAGCGCGGCACGCAACCCGCGCGATGCGAGCAGCGCGTAGATGAGGATGATCGCCATCAGTCCGGCCAGGCCTAACTCCTCGCCGAACGCCGCGGCGATGAAGTCGCTTTCCGCGAACGGGACGAGGTCGGGCCGTCCCCTGCCCAGCCCGGTGCCGATCTGTCCCCCGTAGGCCAGGCCGTACAGGGACTGGACGATCTGGCCGAACCGGTCGGTGTCGGAGAACGGGTCGAGCCAACCCTCGATGCGGGTCCGGACGTGGCCGAAGGCGGCGTTGACGGCCAAGCCACCGAGCAGGCCCAGCGCCACGCCGACGACGATCCAGGAGATCCGCTCGGTCGCCACGTAGATCATCAGCACGAAGATGCCGAACAGCAGCAGCGACGGTCCCAGGTCGCGTTGGAAGGCCAGGATGCCCAGCGCGGTGACCCAGACCACGAGGATCGGGCCCAGGTCGCGTGCTCGGGGTAGATCGACGCCGAGCACACGTCGGCCGGCGAGTGCGAGCGCGTCTTTGGTCCGGACCAGGTAGCCGGCGAACGCGACGATCAGAACGATCTTCGCAGCCTCCCCGGGCTGGAAGGTCATCGGCCCGATCTGGATCCAGATCTGCGCCCCTCGCACGGCGTAGCCGAGGCCCGGCACGATCGGCAGGAGCAGCAGGACGATCCCGAGCAGGGCGGCCGTGTAGGTGAACCGGGAGAGGATCCGGTAGTCGCGGACGAGTGCGAGCACCAGGACGAACAACGCGACCCCGACGACCATCCAGGTGAGCTGCACCGGAGCGTCGACCGTCGAGCCGGACTCGCCCGCCTGCGCCGCCGCCTCCGCCTCGGCCAGGTCGAGGCGGTGGATCATCGCCAGTCCCAGCCCGTTGAGCGTGACCACCAACGGCAGGATGACCGGGTCGGCGTACGGCGCCCAACTCCGCACCACGATGTGGGCGATGCCGGTGATCACGCTGAGCCCGGCCAGATAGGCCATGGTGTTGGGCGGGATGCGGCCGAGGGCACCCAGGTCGACCGCGACGTACGCCATCGTCGCGATCCCGACCGCGAAGATCAGCAGCGCGAGTTCGGTGCCGCGGCCTCTGCGGGGAGCCGGCGTGGTGGCGTCGGTCACGGTTGGTCCATGCAGTCCAGCCCCGGGTAACCCGGTGGTGCTGTGGGCAGCGGGCGTGGCGTGATGGTCGGCACGGGCGTTGTCGGCAGCGCGGGTGCGGTGCGGCCCGGAGTGGGCGTCGGCGTCGTGGGCGCCGGAACGAGTGTCGAGCCGGGTCGCGGCGTCATCGCGACGGTGCCGGGCGTCGAGGTGGGGCTCGGGGTCGGGGTGGGCGTCGGAGCGACCTCGGGAGCGTGCGCGCGGCACGCCTCCCGGCGCAGGCTGGCGACGATCTGCTCGGCTTCGGGCAGATCCGCGGCGGGAATGGTGTCGGTCACCCTGTTGCGGTAGAGGGTGGGCAACGAACCGATGGGCAGGTCGGCGGCGATCTCGTGCACCGACGACAGCCGAAGCGGGCCCACCTCCTGGGAAACGCCGCGGAAGATTGCCACCTCGCCGGCCTGGTCCCCGACGTAGTACTGGTCGTTCACGTAGTCGTCGGCCAGCCGGACACCGGCCCAGACAACGGCGGCCGCCACGGCGAGTACCGCCAGCCGGCGCAGCCAGCGGAACCGGCGCGGCGGCCGTGGGGCGTAGCGCAGTTCCTCGTCGTCGTGGCCCTCGTCCGCGGATCGGCGGGTGCTCTCCGAGCTCCCGAGCAGTCCGCGCATCGCAGCAGCCGGGCCACGGCGGGAACGCTGCTCCGGATGGGCCGGCGGGAGCTCGCCCGATGCCGCACCGACGAGGAACACCTCGGCGGTGTCGTCGGCGGCCGGCGGCACCTCGGTCTCGATCACGTCGGCCACCACGCAGGTGATGTTGTCGGGTGCGCCGGCCTTGAGCGCCAGCCCGACGAGGGCCTCGGCCGTCTCGGCGAGATCCTCGTGCTCGACGAGCGTGTCGCGGAGGGTCGTGTCGCGGACGACACCGGACAGTCCGTCGCTGCAAACCAGGAGACGGTCGCCGGCCCGCACCTCGATCATCTCGAGATCGACATCCGGATCACCGTCGCCCTGCAGGGCCCGCAGGATCATCGCCCGAGCCGGGTGGACGCTGGCCTCGTCTTCGGTGATTCGCCCCTCGTCGACGAGGGACTGGACGAACGTGTGGTCGTGGGTGATCCGACGCAGTATCCCCTCGCGCAGCAGATAGGCGCGGGAGTCGCCGATGTGGGCCAGCGCCAGCGCCTCGCCGGTCCACAGCAGCGCGGTGAGGGTCGTCCCCATGCCGTGCCGCTCGGGGTCGGCGGCGACGATCGTCCGGATGCGGTCGTTGGCGGCCTTCACCGCCGACCGCAACGCGCGCAGCGGGTCGCGGTCGCCGCCCGCGTTCTCGATCTGGACGAGCTCCTCGATCGTCGCGGAGCTGGCGACCTCACCGGCGGCGTGCCCGCCCATGCCGTCGGCGATCGCAAGCAGTCGGGGGCCGGCATAGCCCGAGTCCTCGTTGCCCTCACGCACGAGGCCGACGTCGGATCGGGCGATGTAGCGGAGCTTCAGTGGCATCCCCGGGGCCTACTTCCGGAGCTCCAGGACGGTCTTGCCCAGCCGGACCCGGCTCTTGGCGCCTACGGGGCTGGGACGGGTGAGCCGCTCATTGCCCACGTAGGTGCCGTTGGTGGAGCCGAGGTCCTCGACGTACCACTGCCCGTCGTGCAGCACGAGCCTCGCGTGCTGCGTGGAGACGTACTCGTCACCGAGCGGCATCGTGCAGTCGGCACCGCGGCCGAACGTGACCGGCGCACCTTTCAGCGCGACGCTGCGGCCCTTCTCCGGCCCGTCGACGACGACGACCCGTGTCGGCGCGCTGCGCGACGGCTTGATCTGCTTGGCCGGCTTGGCGGCCGGCCGCTCCTTGGTCGGCTTCGCCGGTCGGACTCCGAACAGGTCGGCGCGCATCGCCGAGGTCACCGACAGGATGAGCAGCCAGAGGACGGCGAGAAAGCCCAGCTTGATGACCGTGAGCGTCAGCTCCGACACCAACTCACCTCCGTGTGACCCGGCGGTGCACGTCGACGATCGTCGAGCCGAGCACGATACGGGACCCGTCGGAGAGAGGTGCCTGTGCGGCGCGGACGCCGTCGACGACGGTGCCGTTGGTGGACCCGAGATCGACCACGACGAGCTGGGCGTCCGGCCCGTTGCCGTGGACGCGGATCTCGGCGTGGCGGCGCGAGACGCCGGGATCGTCGATCCGCAGGTCGCACTCGCTGCCACGTCCGAGCACAAGGCCGGGTGCCACCACCGGGTGTTGGGTGCCGTTGATGATCAGGTACGCCGCGGCGCTGCGTTCGGTGGTCTCCGTGGGCGTGTACGTGGCACCCCGGTCGACACCGGCCCGCACGGTGCTGCGGACCCGGAACTGCCCGGTACCCAGCTCGTCGTGCTCCTCGAACGCAACCGTGACCGGTCCGGTGAAGGCGTAATGCTGGAGCTCGGCGTGCTCCCGGACCAACTCGACCAGCTCGGTCGCGAGCGTGCCCGAGTACGGAGAGAGCCGGCCGTAGTCGTGCGAGCCGAGCTCGATGACGAAGTCGTTGGGAACCAGTGAGCGTTCCCGCGAGACGATCTGTGCGTTGTTGTCCAGCTCTCGCTGCAGGGCGGCGGCGATCTCGACCGGCTGAACCTCGGCGCGGAACGCCTTGGAGAACGCGCCTGTGACCATGCCTTCGAGGCGACGCTCGAAGCGCTGGAGTACGCCCATGGCCACCTCCTTCCCCCGAGCGACGCCGTCGATCGGCGACCGACCCGATCGTATCCAGGCAGCCGGCCGCGCACGCATTCCCGTGGTCCGGGTGGCCGGCTCTACCGTGTTAGCCTTGTGCGGCCCCGGAACGGCGCACCGCCGTCGACCTCTCAGGGGCCAGCGCGCGAGTGGCGGAACAGGCAGACGCGCACGGTTCAGGTCCGTGTGTCCGAAAGGACGTGGGGGTTCAACTCCCCCCTCGCGCACGTCCGTCACCTAAGTCACGTCGTGTGCGTCGGGCGATCAACTAGGCGCTCCGAAGTTTGAGCGAGTTCTCCGAACCGGCGGTTCCGGTCTCGGAAGCGGCGGGCGCAGGGACAGGGCCTCACGGCCGAGCGGCGGGAGCCCGACGGTCGGTCGGTCAAGCTGATCGGGGCCTAACCCAGTGCGCGACCTTGCCGCCCGCTATTGCCGAGCAGCGGGCGGATCAAAGACAGCCCTCGTCCGGCCAGGTCCCAGGTGAGCCATAGGGGCGGAAGCGAATGACGCCCCAGAT
>DATFBR010000167.1:0-7103 GCA_035253685.1 Jiangellaceae bacterium | reverse complement strand
CACCGCGCTGGCTGGCCGCCCGCCCGTGGTCGACCTGGCCACCTGGCAGGCCGCCCGTGACGAGCTCCTGGTCCGCGAGAAGGCCCACACCCGCGAGGGCGACGCCCTGGCCGCGGCCCGCCGCCGGCTGCCGATGGTGGAGCTCGACGGGACGGTCGAGGTCATCGGAGCCGACGGCCCGGTCCCGTTCCTCGACCTCTTCGAGGGCCGCGACGAGCTCGTCGTGTACAAGCACATGTGGTACGACGGCGCGCCGCACCAGGGGCAGTGCGAAGGCTGCACCACCACGGCCTGGCACCTGAAGGATGCCGTCTACCTCAACGCCCGCGGCGTCTCATTCGCCATCCTGACCAAGGGCCGGTGGGACGAGGTGGCCTCCTACGTCGAGTTCATGGGCTACACCCACCCCTGGTACTCGGTGCGCGACGTAGATGCGCCGATCGGCGGCAGCATGGGTCACATCACCTGCTTCCTGCGCGACGGCGACCGCGTGTTCCTCACCTACTCCACGACGGGCCGTGGCAACGAGCCGGTCAACGGGTCCCTCGGCCTGCTCGACATGACGCCCTACGGCCGCGGCGAGGCGTGGGAGGACAACCCCGAGGACTGGCCCGAGGGGCGCAGCGCGGGCTGGTTCTGGCGCTCGGACGCAGCCGGGAACGCCACCTGGGGCCCGACCAGCCGCCCCACGCCGCAGTGGACCCGCCCCGGCGCGACCCCCGTGGAGACCCTCGGCCGGCACGGCCACCACCACTGACGCGCCTTCGTCGACGGCCTCGGCGACGCGGGCGTGGTGCCGGACATGACGCTCTCTCAGAGCGTGCCGATCACGTCGACGACGATGACGATCGGCTCGCCGGCGGGAGCTTCCTCCGTGACGTTGTCGGCCGCCGCGATCCGCACGACCGCGCGGGTGCCCACCTGCCGGCCCTCCAGCGCCTCGGCCAGGCCGGGCAGCTGGTCGGGTGACATGGTGATGGGGCCGGCGCCCTCGTCCCAGGAGGAGAACTGGGTCTCCTTGGTGGTGTACGAGGCCTGGACGACCTTGATGACAAGCCGCTCGCCGATGTCTTCGCCGTCACCGTCGACGACGACGTCCGCGGTGGAGGTGGTGACCGGCGTGGCCGAGCCCGGGAACTCGACCGTGGGCTGCTCCGCACCCTCGCCCGAGACCGTGGGCAGGTCCGGCGGCAGGTCGGACACCGGCGTTCCGGAGATGCCCGCGTCCGCGCCGAAGGTGTCGACGAGGTCGACGACGAAGACCAGAGTGGCGCCGGCCTCGATGGTCGAGCCCTGAGGTGGGGCGTCGGCATAGGCCTTGTCCGGCGGGATGCTGAGCAAGACGCGGGAGCCGGTCGTCTGGCCGACCAGGCCCTCGTCCCAGCCGGGGATGACCGCTCCGATGCCGATCGAGAAGCCGGCCGGTTCGCCGCGGTCGTAGGAGTTGTCGAAGACGTTCGCCTCGCCGCCCTCGGCCGGTTCCCAGGTCTGCCCGAGGTAGTCCGCGATGAGGTAGTCGCCCTCCTGGACCTCGTCGCCGTCGCCCTCGCTGAGCACCTCGACCACCAGGTCGTCGGAGGGTTCACCCTCGGGCAGATCGAGCTCGGGCTTCTCGCCGAACTCGCCGGAGACTCCGATGCCGCTCTCGGTCGCGGTCACGTCCTCATCGGACTCGCCGGACTCTCCTGAGCCGCAGGCGACGAGCGCCAGCGACGTGGCGAGGAGCAAGGCGGCCATGGCGGGTGTTCTACGCACGGTGAGGCGTCCTTCGGGGTCGTGGAGGTGTGGCGCCGACGAGGGCCAGAGGCCTCACCCTATCCCCGGACCAGCGGAGAGCTCGATGGAGCACCTCACATGCTGGCGATGAGCTTCTCGACCCGCTCGTCCACGGCACGGAACGGGTCCTTGCACAACACCGTCCGCTGCGCCTGGTCGTTGAGCTTGAGGTGCACCCAGTCGACGGTGAAGTCGCGGCGCCTCTCCTGAGCCCGCTTGATGAACTCACCGCGCAGCCGCGCGCGGGTGGTCTGTGGCGGCACCGACTTCGCCTCGAAGATCTCGACGTCGCGGCACGCACGTGTGACGGCTCCCCGGTGTTCCAGCAGGTAGTAGAGGCCCCGGCGGCGGTGGATGTCGTGGTAGGCGAGGTCGAGTTGGGCGATGCGGGGGTGGGTCAGAGAGAGGCCGTGCCGGTCGCGGTAGCGCTCGATCAGGCGGTACTTGGTGACCCAGTCGATCTCCCGCTCGACCAGGGCGAGGTCGCCGGAGTCGACCGCCTTGAGCGTGCGCTCCCACAGGTCGAGCACGCGCTGCACGGCCGGCGTGCCCAGGCCTCGGCGGTCGACGAAGTCACGCGCCTTGCTGAAGTACTCGTCCTGGATCTCCAGCGCCGAGGCCTCCCGCCCGTTGGCCAGGCGGACCTTGCGGCGGCCGGTGATGTCGTGGCTGATCTCGCGGATGGCCCGGATCGGGTTCTCCAGACCGAGGTCGCGGACGTTGGCGCCGGATTCGATCATGCGCAGGACGAGGTCGGTGGTGCCGACCTTGAGCAGTGTGGAGGACTCGTTCATGTTCGAGTCGCCGACGATCACATGCAGCCGCCGGTACCGCTCGGCATCGGCGTGGGGTTCGTCGCGGGTGTTGATGATCGGCCGGCTGCGTGTCGTCGCGCTGGAGACGCCCTCCCAGATGTGCTCGGCGCGCTGGCTGACGGCATAGACAGCACCGCGCGGTGTCTGCAGCACCTTGCCCGCGCCGCAGATGATCTGCCGGGTCACCAGGAACGGGATGAGGACGTCGGCGAGCCGGGAGAACTCGCCATGCCGACCGACGAGGTAGTTCTCGTGGCAGCCGTAGGAGTTGCCGGCGGAGTCGGTGTTGTTCTTGAACAGGTAGACATCGCCCGCGATGCCTTCCTCGCGCAGCCGCTTCTCGGCGTCGACGAGCAGCCCTTCCAGCACCCTCTCTCCGGCCTTGTCGTGCGTGACCAGGTCGGTGATCGAGTCGCACTCGGGTGTCGCGTACTCGGGGTGGCTGCCGACGTCGAGGTAGAGCCGGGCTCCGTTGGACAGGAACACGTTGCTGCTGCGGCCCCAGGTGACGACGCGGCGGAACAGGTACCGCGCGACCTCGTCGGGGGAAAGCCGCCGCTGGCCGCGGAACGTGCACGTGACGCCGTACTCGTTCTCCAGGCCGAAGATGCGGCGGTCCATCCGGCCAGACTACGTGCTTGGTGCGGCGTCGCCGGGAGCAGCGAGCAGGTCGTCGAGTTCCGGCGGCATGACACGCCGGAACCGCCGCCGGGGCCGGGTGCGGTCGAGGATGGCGACCTCGAGAGATTCGGCGGTCAGTTGCCGCGGCTCGCTGCCGCCGTTGTCGCGGCCGAGAGCGTCGACGGCGAGGCGCAGGGCCGCCGGCAGGCTCATCTCGGGGGCGTAATGGTCGGCGACGTGCCGGTGGATCTGCTCGGCCGATCCTCCCATCACCGCGAACCCGTTCTCCTGGGCGACCGAGCCGTCGTAGGTGAGGCGGTAGATCTCGTCGTCCTCGGGGATGCGTCCGACCTCGGCGACGACGATCTCGACCTCGTAGGGCTTCGGCTCCTGGGTGAAGATCGTGCCGAGTGTCTGGGCGTACACGTTGGCCAGGCCGCGGCCGGTGACATCGGCGCGGTCGAAGGAGTATCCGCGCAGGTCGGCCAGACGCACGCCGGCCACCCTCAGGTTCTCGAACTCGTTGTACTTGCCAACGGCGGCGAAGGCGATCCGGTCGTAGATCTCGCTGATCTTGTGCAGTGAGCGCGACGGCGTCTCGGCCACGAACAGGATGCCGCCGGGATACTGGATGACGACCACCGAGCGTCCGCGGGCGATGCCCTTGCGGGCGTAGTCGGCGCGGTCCTTCATCAGCTGTTCGGGCGAGACGTACCCGTACGGCATCGACACCGGTGGCGTCCTCTCGAAAGGTCAGTTCAGCGGGGCCTGGGGTCCGTCGGGGCGCACCTGTCGCGCCTCGACCACGGACTCGACGACCCCGGCCACGTCGTCCTCGGGCAGGCGGCGGTAGCCGCGCGCGTCGACGAGCGCGACCACGGGGAAGATCTTGCGGGACAGGTCCGGGCCTCCGGTGGCGGAGTCGTCGTCGGCGGCGTCGTAGAGGGACTCGATACAGACCATGGCGGCCTCGGCCTGGCTGAGGTCGTCGCGGTAGAGCTTCTTCAGCGCGCCGCGGGCGAACAGCGACCCCGACCCGACCGAGTAGTAGGTGTGCTCTTCCGAGCGCCCTCCGGTGACGTCGTAGGAGAAGATCCGGCCGCGCCCCTGCTCGAGGTCGAAGCCCGCGAACAGCGGCAGCACGCCCAGGCCCTGCATGGCCATCGCCAGATTGCCGCGGATCATGTGGGACAGCCGGTTGGCCTTGCCGTCGAGCGACAGGACCATGCCCTCGATCTTCTCGTAGTGCTCGAGCTCGAGCTGGAACAGTCGCACCAGCTCGATGGCGACTCCCGCAGCACCGGCGATGCCGATGCAGGAGTACTCGTCGGCCGGGAAGACCTTCTCGACGTCACGTTGAGCAATGATGTTGCCCATCGTGGAGCGGCGGTCGCCGGCCATGACGACGCCGTCCGGATAGGTGGTCGCGACGACCGTGGTGCCGTGCGGCGCCCGGTCGGCCAGCTCCGAGCCGCTCAGGGATCCACGTCCCGGAAGCAGATCGGGGGCCTGCTGGCCCAAGAAGTCGGAGAACGACGACGTCCCGGGCGTCAGGAACGCCCGCGGCAGGCCACCGAGCGCGTCACCAGGAAGGGACATGGAGGCTACTCTCCCCCCTTCTGGACGAATCCGCGGACGAAGTCCTCGGCGTTCTCCTCGAGCACCTCGTCGATCTCGTCGAGAATCGCATCGACGTCGTCGGCGAGCTTGTCCTGGCGCTCCTTGAGCTCTTCGGAGGCCTCGGCCGACTCGTTCGTCTCGACATCGTCGGCTCGCCGGGGTTGCTTGTGCTGCTGCCCGCCACCGTCGCGTGCCATGGCCACCTCCGGAAAAGAGTGCGGTCGTCTGGTCTGACCCTACCTAGCAGGAGTGACGCTCGACCGCCACCGGCGGTGCCCGGACCATACGCTGAGAGCGCAATGTCGCCGACCTGTTACCCGGCCGAGAGCGCCTGCACGAGCTCCTCGGCAGTTCGACAGCGGTCGAGCAGGTCGCCCACGTGGGCCTTGGTGCCGCGCAGGGGCTCCAGCGTCGGCACCCGCTGCAGGGCGTCGCGGCCGGGGAGGTCGAAGATGACCGAGTCCCAGGATGCTGCGGCGACATGTGGTGCGTACTTGGCCAGGCAGCGGCCGCGGAAGTAAGCGCGGGTGTCCTCCGGTGGGTCGTGGACGGCGCTGGCGACATCGTCGTCGTCCAGCAGGCGCTGCATCCGCCCCATGGACACCAGCCGGTGGTAGAGACCTCGTGCGGGCCGGACGTCGGAGTACTGGAGGTCGACGAGATGGAGCTTCGGGTGCGACCAGTCCAGCCCGTCGCGGTCGCGGTAGGACTCGAGCAGCCCGAGCTTGGCCACCCAGTCGAGCTCGCCGGACAAGGACATCGGATCTGCCTCGAGGCGGGTGAGCACCGACTCCCATCGGTCGAGGACATCGGCGGTGTCGGGGTCGACGTCGGCGCCGTACCGGTTCTCGACGAACTTGCGTGACTGCTCGGCGTACTCCATCTGCAGCTGGACAGCGGTGAGCCGGCGGCCGTCCTTGAGCGTGAGCAGGTGCTGGAGGGACACGTCGTGGGACACCTCGTGCAGGGAGGTGACGGGCCGCTCGACCGAAAGATCGACGCCGAGGAAGCCCTCTTCGATCATGGACAGGACCAGCGATGTGGTGCCGAGCTTGAGGTAGGTGGACACCTCGGACAGGTTGGCGTCGCCGATGATCACGTGCAGCCGGCGGTAGCGCTCGGGGTCGGCATGCGGTTCGTCCCGGGTGTTGATGATCGGCCGCTTGAGAGTGGTCTCCAGGCCCACCTCCACCTCGAAGTAGTCGGCCCGCTGGGAGAGCTGGAAACCATGCCGGTTGCCGTCCTGACCGAGCCCCACCCGGCCCGCGCCGCACACCACCTGGCGCGAGACGAAGAAGGGGGTCAGGTGGCGGACGATGTCGGCGAACGGAGTCTGCCGGCTCATCAGATAGTTCTCGTGGCAGCCGTAGGACGCGCCCTTGTTGTCGACGTTGTTCTTGTAGAGCTGGATGGGTGAAGACCCCGGCGCGAGCGTGGCCAACCGGGACGCATCGGCCATCACCAGCTCGCCGGCCTTGTCCCAGCGGACGGCGTCGCGGGGCGAGGTGGCCTCCGGCGAGCTGTACTCCGGGTGCGCGTGGTCGACGTAGAGCCGCGCGCCGTTGGTGAGGATGACGTTGGCCAGCCCGACCTCCTCGTCGGTCAACTGGCTGGGGTCGGCACTGTCGCGGGAGAGCTCGAAGCCGCGCGCGTCACGCAGCGGGCTCTCCTCCTCGAAGTCCCACCGGGCGCGCCGCGCCCGGGCGGTCGCGGCGGCGTATGCGTTGACCACCTGCGACGACGTCAGCATCGAGTTCGCGGCCGGATTGCCCGGCACCGCGATGCCGTACTCGGTCTCGATCCCGACGATGCGGCACGCGCTCATACGCCGAGCCTACGGCGTGCGCCCGACCAGACGGCGGCAGTGCACGTGGAATGCTTGCCCGGGCCCGTCAGGGCGCGATGGGCGCGGCCTCCGGGTAGCTGACGCCGAGGGTCCGCAGAGCGTCCTCGAGGATCGCCATCACGGCAACGGTGTCGGAGAGCGGCATCTCCTCGGTCTGGATGCGATCATCGCGGACGCAGTGCTGCACGGCGCGCAGCATGGGCAGGTAGCCACGTCCTTCGGGCTGCTCCTCCTCGTACACCCGAGCATGCCCGCCGAGGTCGGTGTGGATCAGCCGACGCGCGTGGTGGAAGCGCGCCGGAATGTCGATACGCCCACTGGTGCCGACGATCCGGGCCGTGTTCGAAGTCACGGCCACCAGCGAGGTCTCGAGCAGCGCGTAGGCGCCGTCGTCCCAACCCAGCAGCAGGCCCGCCTCAGCGTCG
>DATFBR010000166.1:0-11999 GCA_035253685.1 Jiangellaceae bacterium | reverse complement strand
CCGGCGGTCAGCGGGCGCGACTGGCGTAGCGCCCGCTCGGCACGGGCCCAGACCTAGCGGGCCATCGTCCGTCTTCGGTCATGGTGGTGCGCCGGTCAGCGCTGGGGCTCGACCTGGTCCGAGCGCCGGTGCCGCCCGGGAACCCGTGGATTCGGCACGGTGTCAGGCCCGTCGTCGTCGGCGGCGTCTCCGCCACTGGGCCCGGGCGTTCCTACCGCAGGATCGCGACGTCTCGCGTGCCCGTTGCTCACCAATCCCGGGCCCGCACCGGTTCCGGCCGCTGGACCCTCGTGCCCGGCCGCGACGCCGGGGCCACCGGCCGGCGACTCGGTGTCAGCGTCGGCGTCGCGTTCCGCCCGACGCCGCGCGCGTCGTCCCATCCGCGAGGCACCGGGCACCTCCTCCAGCTCAGGTGCCGGTGCGTCGATCCACTGGACACTCGTGGCCTCGCCGTGCCCGTGGATGGCGAGCATGTCCTCCAGCGAACCCCACGTGCTGGTGGCCGGATGGCTGGAGCACCAGCGCAGGACGACGTGGCCGTCGGAGAACACCATTCCGAAGGCGACGACGCCGACGCCCGAGACACCTGTGTAATCGACGTGCCGGACGAGAGCGAACCGGCGGGGGAGCACGACCGTCACCACGGGCCACTCGGCCGCCGGGCCACCCGGCCCGGGACGGCGAGGAGCGGCCGGATCACGGGGGTCATCCTTGTGCACGACCGGACCCCTGTCACGGTTCCACGCCGGTCGGCTTCCGGGCCGGGTTCGTGCCGACCACGATCCGCCGACGGTCAGGATCCGCACAACGTGTCGAATGCGCTCTGGATGTCCACGTCGCCTTTCACCTCGACATGGATCTGGGGTCCGCCGTCGAGGCTGAACCAGAGAGGGAAGACGTAGTTCTTCTTGCCCTCGGCCCGGGCATGCGGATCGCAACGGAGGGCGACCGCCCGCATCGGGATCGACAGCGTTGCCTGGTCGGATTCCAGCGTCGCGATCGGCTCGCTGTCATCGACGGGCTGCAAGGTGTACGCGACGCTGCCAGCCACCTTTTCGAGGGTCACCACCGGGCCGGCGCTCACTCGCCGAAGCTCGATGCTGCCCGTCAGTGCCTGCCCGCCGGGTGCGGGCGTCCACGTCTGGCCCAGGTCGATCTCGACGACGTCGGCCAACCGTTGGCGGCTGCAGCCGAGGTCGAGCAGGCGCCGGAGCACGTTGGAGGAGTCCTCCACGCTGATCCGGGCATCGCGTCCGTCGGCGACGAGCCAAGCCGAGGCGGGCCCCATGGTCGGCGTCTGCCCGGAGCAGGTCGGCTCGCCGTAGCGCACCCGGAAGTTGATGCGTCGTCCGGGCTGGATGACGGCCCGGTCCTGGCTCGTCCTCTCGGGGAACGGTGGCGCCGCCAAGGTGAGGTCGTCAACCCCTACCGGCGCCTCACCGCCGTTGGTCACCTGCACCCGGATGGTTCCTCTGGACAGGTCCAGGTTGGACTGGATCACCGTCGCACTCAACTGCCCGGACGGCTCCGTGCTGGCCTGTTCGCCTGCGCAGCCGAACACGAGGCCGGCGACTGCGGCGCACACGACGATTCGTCGGGTGCGCCCTCGCATGCCACGAGCCTAACCGCGGATCGAAGCGCGTCACGTTGGGTCAGGGCGCGAATCGCCCCACAGGTAACGCGGCCCGGTGCCCAGGGCGGCGGCGCGGTCACCGGGGTTGTAGAGGTTGCAGGTCTGCAGCGAGAGGCAGCCGCACCCGATGCACTGGTCGAGCTCGTCGCGCAGCCGGGTCATCTCGGCGATTCGGCGGTCGAGCCGCGAGCGCCACGTCTGGGAGAGCCGCGTCCAGTCCGCTGTGGTCGGTGTCCGCGCGCTGGGCAGCGTGTCCAGAGCGGTGCGGATCTCCTCCAGGCTGAGCCCGACCCGCTGCGCCGCGCGGACGAACGCGACCCGGCGCAAAGTCGACCGCGGATAGACGCGGTGACCACCCGCGGTGCGATCAGAGGAGAGCAACCCCTTGGCCTCGTAGAAGCGCAACGCGGACGTAGATGCGCCGCTGCGCGCGGCGACTTCGCCGATCGTCAGCCGACTGGCCACAGGAACACCTCGGACTTCATGTTTACTTCAACTTCTACCCTAGCCGACACCGGCTGCCGCAGTGATCACCGCCGGACTTCGCGCGGCTCCGCCTGAGGTACCGTCGGCCGACGCCGGCGGCTAGCCTTCCTCAACGCAGCAACGAGACCGAGGAGTGCGCCATGGAGCCCACCGCCGACGTCGACGCGATGGTGGCCGACGCCGTGAGGAACATCAGGGACCGGTTCGGCCCCGAGGGCCTGCGCGACCTGGTCCAACTTGCCAACCTCGAGATCGACCGAGCCGAGCGTGCAGTCGAGAGTCTCGGCGTCGACGCCGAGCCCACGGGGACGACGGCCGAGCGCGCCTTCGACGGTGCCGACACCCAGGCGTGGATCGCCTACACCGACCGCGAACCCGAGCCGACGTTGTTCGACGACGGCGACAGCGACTGAGCAACTCAGACTGCGCGGAGGGCCTGCAGGAACTCGCGTGCCCAGCGGGCGACATCGTGCGACATGACGTGCTCGCGCAGGCGCCGCATCCGCTTCTCGGCCTGGTCGTCGGGCAGGCGCATCGCCTCGCACAGCGTCCGCTTGAGCCCGTCGATGTCGTGCGGGTTCACCAGGAACGCGCCATCGAGCTCGTCTGCGGCCCCGGCGAACTCGGACAGTACAAGCGCACCACGCAGGTCCGATCGCGCGGCGACATACTCCTTCGCCACCAGGTTCATGCCATCGCGTAGCGGCGTCACCACCATGACGTCGGCAGCACGCAGGAGGGCGACCAGTTCGGGCCGGTCGTAGGACGAGTGCAGGTAATGGACGGCCGGCGTGCCGATGCGGCCGTAGTCGCCATTGATGCGCCCGACCTGGAGCTCGATGTCGTCCCGCAACGTCTGGTAGGCCTCGACCCGCTCGCGGCTGGGCGTCGCCACCTGGACGAAGACGGCTTCGTCGGGGGTCACCTCGCCGTCGGCGAGCAGCTCGCCCCATGCCTGGAGGCGGTGTCCGATTCCCTTGGTGTAGTCGAGCCGGTCGACCCCGAGCAGCATGTGCTCGGGGGACCCGATCTCCTGCCGGATGGTGGCACTGCGGGAGAGGACGTCCGGGTCGGCCGCCATCCGCGCGACCTCGCCGACGTCGATCGAGATCGGGAACGCGCGGGCCTGGACCTTACGCCCGTCGCGGGCCAGCACGAGGTCCGCGGTCGGCTCCGCGTCGGTGAAACGCGCGCAGAGACCGACGAAGTTCTCGGCCGCGCCCAGGCGCTGGAAGCCGACCAGGTCCGCTCCCAGCAGTCCCTCGAGGATCTGGCGACGCCACGGCAGCTGCGCGAACAGCTCACCAGGGGGGAACGGTATGTGCAGGAAGAAACCGATCGTCAGGTCCGGGCGCAGGTCGCGGAGCATCCGCGGCACCAACTGGAGCTGGTAGTCCTGGACGAACACGAATGCCCCGCCGTCGGCGACGGCGGCGGTCGCCTCGGCGAAGCGGCGGTTCACCCTGCGGTAGGCGTCCCACCACTCGCGGTGGTACACCGGCGCCACGATGACGTCGTGGTAGAGGGGCCACAGGGTCGCGTTCGAGAAGCCCTCGTAGTACAGGCTGATGTCCTCGACCGACAGCGGGACGGCGACGAGGTCCATGTCCTCGGAGGAGAAGGGCTCGGGCGCGTCGTCGGGGACGCCGGTCCAGCCCACCCAGGCGCCGTCGTATGCGCGCATGACCGGGGCCAGGGCGGTCACGAGGCCACCGGGACTGCGCCGCCACGAGGTGGTGCCCTCCGCGTCGGTCACCCGGTCGACGGGCAGCCGGTTCGCGACGACGACGAAGCTGCTCGTGCCCTTGCTCGCCACGCGGCCTCGCCTCCTGCCTCTCACCGTAGCCAACCGGGGCCGCGCTGACACCCTGCCGACTGTGCCGGCGACGCAGACATCCCGCCCGGGACGGCCTGTCCTCCGCGAAGCTCGCGATCGGGTTCCGTACGATGCCCGCATGGAACCAGCGCCCGATGCCGTACCGGCCGTGCGCACGTCCGACCCACCGGCGGCCGCCGCCGTGCTGGAGGAACGCGACCGGGCGATCCTCGACTTCGAGCGCCAGTGGTGGCGGTACGCCGGCGCCAAGGAACAGGCCGTCCGTGACCTGTTCGGCATGTCGGCCACTCGCTACTACCAGGTGCTGAACGCCCTCATCGACCGGCCCGCCGCGCTGGCCCACGACCCGATGCTGGTCAAGCGCCTTCGGCGGCTGCGCGCCAGCCGCCAGCGGGCCCGCTCCGCCCGCCGTCTCGGCTTCGAGGCGTGAGGCGGGCGTGGCGTAGTCTCCCCGACCGATGACGGTCCGCGAGCGATTCGACCGGGTCTGGCCCTCGCTGGTTGCCCTGCTCGGTACGGCAGCGGTGGTCGCCGGGCTGCTCGTCCTGTTCGGCGAGGACATCGGTCCCGACAACGACGCCGACACCGTCGCGGGGAGCACCCCGACCGCCGCTGCGGAGCCGACCACCGAGGGCACCCCGGGCAGCGACGATCCGCCCGCGGCCCCTGTCACCGCGGCCCCGGAGCTGCGCGAGCCGGTCGGCATCCTCAACGCCACCGACGTCACCGGGCTCGCCCGCAGGGCGCAGGAGCGGCTCGAGGCCGGAGGCTGGGAGGTGCCGGTGATCGACACGTACAGCCAGTCGCTGGCGTCGACGACCGTCTACTACCCGGAGGGGCTGCAGGAATCGGCCGAGGCGCTGGCCGCCCAGTTCCCTGAGATCACCCAGGTCGAACCGACGCTGCCGAACCTCACCACCCAGTGGCTTGTCCTCGTCGTCGGTGACGACTATGTCGAGGTGGTCGAGAGCACCGAGTGATGACACTGCCCGTCCCACGGACGGCGAACGGCCGGCTGGCGCTCGCGTCCCTGCTCGCCGAGCCCGCCGACGCCCTGATCGCCATGGACTACGACGGGACGCTCGCGCCGATCGTCTACCGGCCGGAGGTCGCGGTGGCCCACCCCGACGCTGCCGCCGTGCTGAGGACCCTCTCCGCGAAGGGCGCCAGGGTGGCGATCGTCACCGGCCGCCCGGCGGCCGATGCCGTGCGGCTCGGCGGCTTCGCCGACGTCCCCGGCCTGGTCGTGCTGGGCCACTACGGGCTGGAGCGGTGGAGCGACGGCCGGCTCGACACACCGGTCGAGCACGCCGGCGTGGCGGCCGCCCGGGCCGCCGGCGCCGAAATCGTCGCGCAGGCACCCGCCGGAGTCGTGCTGGAGGACAAGGGTCACTCGGTCGCGTTCCACACCCGTGGCGCGGCCGACCCCGGCGCCGTGCTGGCCGAGATCCGACCCCAGGTCGACGACCTCGCCCACGACACAGGGCTCGAGGTGGCACCCGGCCGCTTCGTCCTGGAGCTACGACCGCCGGGCGTTGACAAAGGCACGTCCTTGCGGGGCCTGGTCGCTGACGCTGCTGCCCGGTCGGTGACGTTCGTCGGTGACGACCTCGGCGACCTCGCGGCCGTGTCCGCGCTGCGCAGCCTCGACGTCGCGGGCCTGGTCGTGTGCAGCGACTCAGCCGAGTCCCCGCCGCCTCTGCGCAGCGAAGCCGACCTGGTCGTCGACGGTCCGGACGGAGTCGTCGCCTTTCTCGCCGGCGTTGCCGACCGCATGGCGTCGTGACTCTTCACGATCACCATGTCGTGGTGCCAGGCTGACGCCATGTGCTTCGGAGACGACGCCAGCCCACCCGAACCCCCGCTGCCAGGCATTGTCGGAGACCACGGAGAGGTTCTCCTGCGTTCCGCGGACGGCACCCAGATCAACGCGTATTACGCCTACCCGACGGCGCGGGTGCGCTCCGCGGTCGTCGTGATGCCCGACGTCCGCGGACTACATCCCTATTACCACGAGTTGACGCGGCGCTTCGCCCAGGCCCACCTGCTCGCGATCGCGATCGACTACTTCGGTCGCACCGCTCCATTCGCCTCGACCCGTGAGAACGGCTTCCCCTACCGAGAGCACGCCGAACAGATGCGGCCCGAGTACGTGGCGGCCGACGTCGCAGCGGCGGTCGGGTGGCTGCGGGGGAACGGCGATCACAACGTGACCTCTGTGTTCACGGTCGGGTTCTGTCGTGGCGGAAGCCTGTCGTGGGCACAGTCCGCCGAAGGCCATGGGCTCTCGGGGTGTATCGGCTTCTACGGGAGTCCATCGTCGGTCGAGCACCGCATACCGGACTTCGCGGACCCCCTGCTCATCCTGGCGGCCGGGCAGGACCAGACTCCGGTCGCCGAGGTCGAGGAGTTTGCCGAACGCGTTCGGGCGCAGGGCGTCGAAGCCGAGCTGCACGTGTACCCGGACGCGCCGCACAGCTTCTTCGATCGGGCCTTCGACGAGTACCAGAAGGAGTGCGTCGACGCCTGGCGCCGCATCCTCGCCTTCGTGGAGAGCCACGCGACCTGACCCGCCGAGCCGGGATCACGCCGACGCAGCGGTGACATCGGACCAGCTCCACGTCATGGCCGCCGTCAGGGGTTTGCCCGGCGTCACGACCACCGGCTCGAGGGTGAGCGCATCAGGTGGACCGGTCTGTGGCTCGACGCAGACCGAGTGCTCCTGCTCGTCGTAGACGACGACATAACGGGTGTCCGCACGCACCTCGAGGCGGAGCGCACCCGGCCAGGTGACCGTCACCGGCCACCGAACGCCGTCGAAGCAGTCGTCCCATGGCCCGGGCGGAACGGGGACCCGCGCGCCGGTCGGTATGCCGTCGCCGTCGCGGGCCAGCATCGCCGACGCGTCCAAGTCGATCGTCGCGGCCCGGCCACGGTTCAGCCGCCTGCGGAACCACGGGTGCCATCCGGCGGCCGCGGGGAACGGCTCGTCGTCGGCGTGAACCTCGACGCCGAACTCTGCGCGGTCCTCGCCGAGGGACACCGTCTGCCGGATCCGGCCCGGCCACGGCCAGGGGTCGCCGATCGAGCACTCGGTGACCGCCGACGTCTCGGTCGCGCGGACCACGGCACAAGGCCGGTTCAGCACGGTGCCGTGGATGGCGTGCGGCGGCGAGAGATGGGTGGGCAGGTCGTGTTGCGCGCCGGCGAACGTGAAGCGCCCGCGACGGATCCGGCCGGCCCACGGAGCCATGACGAAGCTTCCCCACAGGATGCCCGGACCGCTGCCGTCGACGAGCAGGTCGAGACCGCCGACGGCGAGTCGTGCCGTTCGGCCGCCGGCTCCCGGGTCGACGTCCAGGACCGCCTGACCACATCGTAGCTCGATCACGAGAACTCACCGGATCCGCCCCGGCGGCGGAACACCCGGCGCAGCGGGCGTTCACGGTAACCGCCGTCCGCCAGCCCGGCCCGCCGCTCGAAGATGTTGCGAGACGCCGGATCTCCTGTGCGCACCCAGGACCAGGCGGCGGCGACGCCGTACAGCGGCAGCATCACCGGCCCGATACAGATGGCGTACTGGCTCGCATGTCGGGCCTCGTGTGCCAACAGGGTCGGGCGCCGGATCAGCACCGACTCGTCGCCCTTGAGAACGACGACGTTGCCCAGCGTGAACGCCGTCGCCGGGGGCACCGGCAGGCGGTAGCCGAACCCGAGCACCAGCCCGTCCGGGCCGTGGGCCAGGCGGGCCTGGCCGAGCTTCGCGACGCCGAGTCCGAGCAGGGTGGACAGGTTGATCGCGTTGACGACCTGCCGGGCGCGTTGGTGTCGGTTCACGTCGATCATCCTGCCGCCCCGCACGGTCGATCGCGAGAGTCTCGGGGCCGTCCGACATGCAGGACGGTCGTCTCGGATCACGGACAATGCTGTCGGCGTGCGGACCCGCGTGCGTAGTGTCCTGCCCAGGAACTCATCCAGAGGGGCAGAGGGACCGGCCCGACGAAGCCCCGGCAACCCACCCGGCAAACGGGTCTGGTGCCAAGTCCGGCCCGCGACGCGCGGGAAAGATGAGGAGGACGACCGCCATGACCGTGACGCAACCCGTCGCCGCCCAGACCGCGGCGCCGTCCAGGGGTGACGTCCGGCCGGATCTCGGTCGGGCGACGCACCTGTCATGTCGTGAATGCGGGGCCTCGACGTCACTCGGTGCGTTCTATGCGTGTGCCGACTGCTTCGGCCCGCTGGAGGTGGCCTACGACTTCGGCGGGGTGTCGCGCGAGCGGATCGAGGCGGGCCCTCCGTCGATGTGGCGATACCGCGATCTGCTTCCCGTGCCGCCCCGCGTCGACAGCGTTCCGAACACCGATCCCGGATGGACGCGGCTGGTCCGCGCGGACCGGCTCGCCCGCGCGGTCGGCGTGGCGGCCCTCTGGATCAAGGACGACTCCGGTAACCCCACCCACTCGTTCAAGGACCGGGTGGTGGCCGTGGCGCTGGCCGCCGCGCGCGTGCTGGGCTTCACCGTTCTGGCCTGCCCGTCCACCGGCAACCTGGCCAATGCGGTTTCCGCCGCGGCGGCCCGTGCCGGCATCCGGTCGTATGTGTTCGTCCCGCACGATCTCGAGCAGCAGAAGATCGTGACGACCGCCGTGTACGGCACGACGCTGGTCGCGGTGGAGGGGAACTACGACGACGTCAACCGGCTGGCCTCCGAACTGGCCGGCGAGCACGAGGACTGGGCGTTCGTGAACGTCAACGTCCGTCCCTACTACGCCGAGGGTTCCAAGACGCTCGGGTACGAGGTCGCGGAGCAACTGGGCTGGCGGCTGCCGCAGCAGGTGGTGATCCCGGTCGCCAGCGGGGCCCAGCTGGTGAAGGTCGACAAGTCGTTCCGCGAGCTGATCGAGCTCGGGCTCGTCGAGGGGGACCCGCCGCGGGTGTTCGGCGCCCAGGCGGCCGGGTGCTCTCCGGTGTCCGACGCATTCAAGGCCGGGCACGATGTGGTCCGCCCGGTCCGGCCTACGACGATCGCCAAGTCTCTGGCCATCGGCAATCCGGCGGACGGTCCGTACGTTCTCGACATCGCCCGGCGCACGGGCGGCGCCGTGGAGGACGTCACCGACGACGAGATCGTCGAGGGTATCCGGCTGCTGGCGGGCACCGAGGGAATCTTCGCCGAGACCGCGGGCGGTGTGACCGTCGCCGTGCTCGCGAAGCTGGTGCGGGAGGGGCTGCTCGACCCGGCGGGCGAGACGGTGGTGTTCAACACCGGGGACGGCCTCAAGACGTTGGACGCGGTCTCCCGCGTGGTCGGGCCGCTCGGCACGATCGCGCCCACCACCGATGCGTTCGACGCGCTGGTCACGCAGGTGTCCGCCGGATGAGCGGAACGGTCGCGGTGCGGGTGCCCACGATCCTGCGGACCTACACCGGAGGCGCGTCCGACGTCGCGGTTCCGGTCGGGGACCGGGCGACACTGGCGGACGTCGTGGCTGCCCTGGAAGCGGCCTATCCAGGGATCGCGGGCCGGGTCGTGGACGGCACCGGGCAGATCCGGCGGTTCGTCAACGTCTACGTCGACGACGACGACGTGCGCTTCAGCGCAGGCCTGCAGACGCCGACGCCGGACGGCACGAGGGTGTCGGTCATCCCCGCGGTCGCGGGCGGCTGACGCCGGTCAACCCACGGTCACCTCGTTGAGGCCGAAGGTTTCCTCGAACCACGGGAATCCCCACAGCATGAGCAGGGTCACGATCGCGGCCGTCACGGCGAGGGCGATGAGCGCGCGCACCGGCCACGGACCGGGCAGATGCCGCCACACCCATGCGTACATCAGATCTCCTCGCCGTCGGTGAGGACGCCGGAGACGTACATCCGCTGGGACGCGCCGTACCGCGGATGGCAGGTCGTCAGCGTGATGCGACGCTCGGTAGGTTCGGCGTCGGCGCTCTGGCCGGGAACCGGGTCGACCACCCAGGTGTCGTTCGGCTCGATGACCCGGGCGGGCTCGTCGATGGTGTAGGTCCAGGTGCCGGCAGCGGTCTGCACCTCGACCACGTCGCCGGTCCCGATCCGGTCGAGGTCGGCGAACGGAGCACCGTGACCGGAGCGGTGTGCAGCGATGGCGACGTTGCCCAACTCGCCCGGATCGGCGGTGTCCTCGTAGTGGCCGGGCCCGCGGGCGAGGTCGGACAGCTCCACACCCTGGACCACGACCCACTCCCAGTCCTCGCCGAGTGCCGGTATGCGCAGCAGCGCGTAACCCTCGCCGATGTCGGCCTCGGCCGGGTCGAGCGGAGTTTCGGCCGCCGCCGCGACCGGTGGCTCTGCCCCTTCCGCGGCGGCCGGGTCGTTCCAGCCGTCGACCATCTGCTCGTGAAGCTCGTCCTGCGCACGTTCGGTCTGGATGCCGGTGCCCCACAGGACGTAGACGACGTAGAGCAGCACCAGGATGCCCATGGTCAGTAGCAGTTCACCGGCGACGCCCACAGTGGTCGCCACCCGCCCCCGAGCCTTCCGTCGCGCCCGTTTGTGCTGCGCGCGACGCGCCCGGCGGAACATCTGTTTAGCCTAACTTGGCGCCGTGTATGGTCATCACCGGTCGGAAGTGACGCGAGCGACCGAGCAAGCGGAACGGGCACGCAAGACCCCCTCGAGGGCGGTGGAGCGGGCACGACCCGGGCCCTCGAACCGGGGCCCGAATCCGCCCCGCGCGAGGAGAGGAAATGGCTCAGGGCACCGTCAAGTGGTTCAACTCCGAGAAGGGCTACGGATTCATCGCCGTGGACGGCGGACAGGACCTCTTCGTTCACTACACCGCGATCGACATGGAGGGCTACCGCAGCCTCGAGGACGGTCAGCGGGTGGAGTTCGAGGTCGGACAGGGCCCGAAGGGTCCGCAGGCCGAACAGGTCCGCGTCGTCTGACCGGCTGCGTCGCCATCACGGCCCGGTCCCGCGCTGATGTCGGGGCCGGGCCGAGCCATGTCCAGGATGGATTCCGGAACTCCGACGTGATGGCGCGTCGCGAATATCGCAGCGTGTCACGGTGCAGCGGCGACCGCCGCGAGGTTCAGTGCGATGGCATCGTGGTCCGCAAGTATCCGTGCGATGGGAAGGTCCAGAACGTCGTGGTACGGCGCCAGCCCATCGAGCACCTGTGGTCGCGTGGACGCGGCGACGCCGACGCTGCCGAGCGGAACACCCATGGCGCGGAAGTGCCGGCGATGGCCGTCGTTGATGTCGCGGTAGTAGCTCTCCTCGGCACGGAGCCGCTGCGCCGACCCGGGGCCCACTGCGACGCGGACATAGGACGCGACGACCGGGGGGGTGCGCCCGGCCTCGACTGCACCTTCGTGCACCCAGCGGCGGGCCTGAGCCGCCTGAGCGGGCAGCATCCAGTTGACCAGGACACCGTCGGCGATCATGCCACCCACCCGGCACAGCTTCGGTCTCATGGCTGCGACGACGATTCGGACCTCATTCCCGAGGAGCTGGCGTAGCTCGGCGACGGACTGTTGGATCGTGTCGATCGGCGCTGGCAACTGCCCAGATCCGATCCCGATCCAGAGCCTTGCCGGATCGAGGCCGAGACGGGCGATCTCCGCGGCGATGCCTGGGGGCTGATGTCGGTCGAGGGGGAGGACGCCCACGCCGAGTTCGAGCCGTGGCCGTGCGGCTGCGAAGTCTGCGAGCGTCTTCAGGCCAGATGCGCCCGGTTCATCGTTCGACCACAACGAGTGGTACCCGAGGTGCGCACTCCGGACGGCGAGGTCATGAGCGAGTCCCGGGGCGAGGCCCGCGGTGATGCCCAGCCCTCGGCGGCTGGAATGACGATGTTCATGATCTCCTCGATGCGCCATCAGGGGGGATCGAGAAGGGGGCGGTAGTTGGCGTGGAAGATTCTCCGTCCCCATCTGCGCAGTATCACGTTGCGAAGGGACGGCGGCAGGTTGCGGGTGCGATCCCGCCGGTGGGTCTGGGCGAGGACCCATTGTGTCCGAGGCGTGCGCCGAGCCTGGAATCTCTCCGTGGCGCGAGCGAT
>DATFBR010000165.1:0-11768 GCA_035253685.1 Jiangellaceae bacterium | reverse complement strand
GGGGGAGCGGCCCTCGATCTCGGTGTGCCAGAGCACCTGCTGCCAGCGGTCGGGAAGGGTGTCGAAGGCCTGGCGGACCATCTCGCGGTCGGTCGCGCGCGCCACCGGGTCGTCGGACTCGGGGATGACCTCGAGCAGGGTCGGGTCGGCCGGAGTGCCGTCGCGCCGTGACGCGCGGTAGCGGTCGATCGCGAGTCGACGGACCACGGTGCGCAGGTACGGCGTGAGCTCCTCGTTCGGCCCGCCGCCGCGCTGGAGACGGTCGAGGACCCGGGTGAACGCCTCCGACACCACGTCGTCGGCCTCGTCGCTGTTGTCGGTGACGATGCGTGCGACCCGGCGGGCATCCTCGACGTGGCGGCGGTACAGCTCGTCGTAGGAGCTCATGTCCCCGCTACGTGTCCGCGCGATCAGCTCGGCGTCCGTCAGGGGCATGGCCGGTGTCGTCACGGTTGGCACCTTTGCATCTCGATCGGAGAAGCGGTCAGTCTACGACCCCGGACGCGTCATCCGGCCCGGCCGTTTCCCGGATTCCGCGTCGGCTGCCACCAGGCGCAACCCTCGAACTATCCCGGGCACCAGTTCACGCCGCTCGGGAACCGGAACGATGTCGGTCAGCACTCCGGCGTTGGCCAGCGGTGTCTTACCACAGCAACGGACCAGCGCGGCGCGCTCCAGCCGTGCCCTCGCATCGTCGGGGACCAATGCGAGCACGGTGCCGGTGCCGTCCTGACCCAAGGTCGCCTCGGGGCGGACCTGCGCCCGGACAATCCGTGCCACCGACAGGATCGTGGCGATCCTCACCCACGGGGACCCCGGTTCGGGCCAGCGCATGGCGAGGAACACCAGCGGGACCGCCTCGTCCACGAGCCGGTCGAGCTCATAGATCCTCGCTACCAGGTACGCCGCGGTGTGCAGGCCCGAGAGCGGATCTATACACGGTGCGCCGCGCTCTGCCGCCAGGGCATCGACCCAGCCGTCCACGAGCCAGGCCCGCGCCCTCCGCCGGGGTACCGGCGCCAGGTCGCCCGACTCGAGCACCGCCCAGAGCGCGTCGAGATCATCCAGGGCCGCGTCGAGATCGAACCGGTCCGACGCCCGCTCCCAGGCGAGTGCGCGCAGGGCACTCTCCAACGCGTCCACCGACCGGTTTGGCCCGATCAAGGCGGTCACGACACCGTCGATGGCCGGGGTCGGTCGAGACGCCGGTTCCTGCCGGCCGTTTCCGGTGCGCCCGAGCCAGGACATGCGCAGCGTCATGTCGGCCACCGGCGGTGGCCCGTGGCCGTTCGGGAGCCCGTGGACGCTGTCCGTCATACCCCCTCGTGTTCCTTCATGGTCATGGACGGAGCCGGGCGCGATCCATGACGCGGCCGGTCACCATACGCCGGTCCCGCTCCGCTCGGCCGCCGGGCTGTGCGAGGCTGACGCCGTGTCGACACGGATGCCACGAGGGGTGATGCGGCGCGTCGATGCGATGAGGGAGCGGCTGGCGCACCGCCGGGAGATCCTCGAGACGGAGACGGACCTCGACGCGGCGGGGGAGGAGGTACGTGTCGTCGTCGAGCCCCGACCTCGCGGTTACGACTCCGACCGGACCCACCCGGTGCCTTATGGCGTCCGTGCCGCCGCCGACTGGTCGTGGCGCCTGCTCGTGATCGTGGCCGGCCTGGCGCTGGTCGGCTGGCTGGCCTACCGGATGCGCGTCGTCGTGTTCCCGATCGTTGCGGCCGCCCTGCTCGCCGCCCTGCTCCGGACGCCGGTGCACCGGCTGCGGGCCGCCGGCTGGAATCGGGCGGCCTCCGCCGTCGTCGTCTTCGTCGGTTTCCTGGTCGTCGTTGCTGGATCCCTGACCGTGGTCGGCCGGGCCGTGGGAGATCAGTTCGGCGAGGTGGCGAACCAGGCCGAGGAGGGACTCCAGGAGATCCAGGACTGGCTGGCAAGGCCGCCGTTCTCGCTCAGCGCGGAACAGTTGCAAGAGTGGATCGACCGTGCCGTGGCTGAGCTGGGCCAAAATCAGGAGGCGATCACCGAGGGTGCGCTGTCGACGGCGACGCTGGCCGTCGAGGTTCTCACCGGGCTGGTGCTGACCCTGTTCTCGCTGGTCTTCTTCCTCTACGACGGCGACCGGATCTGGGCCTGGCTGGTGAGGCTGTTCCCCCGCGTGGCGCGACCGCGCGTGGACGGCGCGGGGAAGCTGGCCTGGCGGACATTGACTCAGTACGTCCGCGGCACCGTGCTGGTGGCCCTGTTCGACGGCACGTTGATCACGATCCTGCTTCTCATCCTCGGCGTCCCGCTGGCGCTGCCGCTGGGCGTGCTGGTCTTCTTCGGTGCCTTCGTGCCGCTCGTCGGTGCCTTCGTCACCGGTGCGCTTGCCGTGCTCGTCGCACTGGTGGCGAACGGTCTGGTCGCCGCGCTGATCGTGCTCGCCGGGATCATCGCGATCCAGCAACTCGAGGGTCACGTCTTTCAGCCGTTCGTTCTCGGCCGCATGGTGCGGGTCCACCCGCTGGCCGTGGTGATCGCCGTGGCCGTCGGCGCATACACCGCCGGTATCATCGGTGCCGTCGTCGCGGTGCCGATCGTCGCGGTGGCCAACACGGTCTTGACCTATCTGCTGACCGGGGCGACGGTGCCCTCGTCGGCGCCGCCGCCGCGGCCCGACGACCTCCCGCCCGAACGGGCCGCTCCGCCCCGGCGCCGTTGAACGTGATCAACGGCGGATCGGCGTGACGGGCGGGTTCCCGAGCAGGGCCAACACCTCGTCGTGGATGCGGCCGTTGGTGGCCAGGGCGTTGCCGCCGAGCGGGCCGGGCTTGCCGGTCAGGTCGGTGAAACGGCCGCCGGCCTCCTCGACGACGACCGTCAGCGCCGCCATGTCGTGCAGAGCGAGGTCGGGCTCGCAGGCGATGTCGACGGCGCCGTCGGCGAGCAGCATGTACGACCAGAAGTCACCGTAGGCGCGGGTCCGCCAACACGCCCGCATCAGGTCGAGGAAGGAGTCGAGCTTGCCGGCCTCCTCCCATCCCCACAGCGACGAGTACGACAGCGATGCCTCGCCCAGGGTGGCGACGTCCGACACCCGGCACCGGCTCGCGGCCGCCAGCGACTTGCCGGTCCAGGCTCCCGTGCCCCGAGCGGCCCACCAGCGCCGGCCCAGGGCCGGGGCCGAGACGACGCCGGCGACCACGTCATCGTCGACCATGAGCGCCAGCAGCGTGGCCCACACCGGCACCCCTCGCACGTAGTTCTTCGTCCCGTCGATCGGGTCCACCACCCAGCGCCGCGATCCCCAGCCCTCGGCGCCCATCTCCTCGCCGAGCACGGCGTCGCGCGGGCGGGCGCGGGCCAGGGTGCGGCGGATCGCCTCCTCGGTCGCGCGGTCGGCGTCGGTCACCGGCGAGGCGTCCTGCTTGGTCTCGACCCGCAGGTCCCGTGACCGGAATCGCTGCATCGTCTGCGCGTCGGCGTCGTCGGCGAGGACGTGCGCGAAGCGGAGGTCGTCGTCGTAGCCCACGACCGGTCAACCTAGCGCGTCGAACCGCCCGCGCCGGTGAGCCGTGGGCAAAGATGACCTGCGGTCTCGTGCGAACCGGCCGATGCCCGACCGGTTGCGTGACCGTCCAGCGCGAAGGAGCCCCCATGCCCGACACGGTCCTCGGCCTCCCGCTGCACCCACTGCTCGTCCACGCCGTCGTCGTGTTGGTGCCGCTGAGCGTGTTGGGAACGGTGGCCGTCGCGCTCGTACCGCGCTGGCGGGGGACCTACGGCTGGCTGGTTGTCATGGCATCCGCGGTGTCCTTCGCGGCCGTGCCGCTGACGACCAGGAGCGGGCGGGACCTCAGGGACTCGCTCAGCCTCGGCGGGCCCGTGCTGGAGAAGGTGAACGAGCACCAGCAGATGGGTGACCGGGTCATCTGGGCCGTCGGCGCGATGTTCGTCTTCAACCTGCTGCTCATGCTGGCGCACCGGGCCGGTCGGCCGACCGGCCAGCGCACGGTTCTGGCCGTCGTGGCCACGGTGGCCGCTCTCGTCTCCCTCGTCCTCGTGCTCATCACCGGCCATCTCGGCTCGACGGCGGTCTGGAATCCGGCCGGCTGACTTGTTACCGGGGACGTCGGCTCAGTCCCCGGCCTGCCGTTCCCGGCTGGCCAGCAGGCGGCGGAACGAGTCGACGCGGGCCCGGTCGAGCCGGCTGGCGGCCACGGCGTCGTCGAGCGCGCACTCCGGCTCGGTCATGCCGTGCGTGCAGCCGCGAGGGCAGTCGGTGGTGACGGCGTCCAGGTCCGGGAAGGCGTGCACCAGGTGCCGGGGGTCGACGTGTGCGAGCCCGAACGAGCGGATGCCGGGCGTGTCGATCACCCAGCCGCCATCCGGCAGCGGCAGGGCGACCGCGCTGGTCGAGGTGTGCCGGCCGCGGCCGGTGACCACGTTGACCCGACCGATCGCCCGGTCGGCGCCGGGGACCAGTCCGTTCACCAGCGTGGATTTGCCGACGCCGGAGTGCCCGACGAGCACGCTCCAACGAGCAGTGAGCCGTTGCCGGAGCGGGTCCAGGTCCTGGCCGAGGCCGGCGAGCAGTGCCGGCACGCCGAGCGGTGCATAGGTCGCGAGGAGGTCGGACGGGTCGGCGAGGTCGGTCTTGGTCAGGCACAGCAGCGGTTCGAGCCCGGCATCGAAGGCTGCGACGAGACATCGGTCCACCAGGCGCGGCCTCGGCTCGGGCTCGGCAACTGCCGTGACGATGACCATCTGGTCGGCGTTGGCGACGATGACCCGCTCCACGGGATCGTCGTCGTCGGCCGTGCGTCTCAGCACGGTCGTCCGCTGGTCGACCCGGACGATGCGACCCAGGCTGCCCTCCCGGCCGGACACGTCGCCGACGATCCCCACCCGGTCACCGACCACGACCGCCTTCCGGCCGAGCTCGCGCGCCCGCATCGCGGTGACCGGCTGGCCGTCCGGGCCGGCCAGGCAGGTGTAGCGTCCCCGGTCCACCGCGATCACCACGGCCGGCACGGCCTCGTCGTGGGCGGGCCGCACCTTCGTCCGCGGACGCGAACCCCTGCCGGGTCGCACCCGCACGTCGGTCTCGTCGTAGGCACCGGTCGAGCGACGCGCGCTCACGCCGGGTCGCCGCCGAGCATTCGCGCCCACCGGCCGACGAAGTCCGGGAACGTCTTGGCGGTGCTCTCGACGTCCTCGATCTCGACGCCAGGGACCGCCAGGCCCAGGAGAGCCGCAGCCTGCGCCATCCGGTGGTCGCCGTAGGTCCGGAACGTCCCGCCGCGCAGCGGGCGGGGTCGGATCTCCAGCCCGTCTGCGGTCTCCGTCACGCCGGCGCCGAGCTAGCCGAGCTCGGTGGCGAGCACCGCGAGGCGGTCGGTCTCGTGGCCGCGCAGGTGGGCGATTCCCCACAGACGGGAGGTCGAGTCGGCCAGGGCCGCCAGTGCAGCCAGGACGGGTGCCAGCTCCCCGACGTCGTGCAGGTTGGCGTCGAGGCCCCGGATCCGTGCCGAGCCGTGGACGACGAGGCCGCCGGTCTCGAGCCGGCAGTCGCCGCCCATCGCCGTCAGCAGTCCGGGCAGCGTGGCTCCTGCCTGGGCCGTGTGCTCCGGCCAGTCCGGTACCCGTACGGAGCCGCCGACGACGAGGGCGGCGGCGAGGAAGGGCGCGGCGTTGGACAGATCAGGCTCCACGAGCAAGTCGAGTGCCTTCACCGGGCCGGGCGGGATCCGCCAGGTGTTCGGCTCCTCGTCGACGAGGACGCCCGCCGCCCGGAGCATCCCCACGGTCATCGCGATGTGTGGCTCGGAGGGCAGCGGCTTGCCCACGTGCTGAACTGTCACGCCCTGCTCGTAGCGGGCACCGGCAAGCAGCAGGCCGCTGATGAACTGCGACGACGCCGACGCGTCGATCGTCACTGACCCGCCGGCCAGCCGGCCGCCGCCGTAGACGACGAACGGCAGGGCGCCGCGACCGCCGTCGTCGATCTCGGCGCCGAGCGTGCGCAAGGCCCGGAGGAGGGGTCCGACCGGGCGGTCCCGTGCACGGGGATCGCCGTCGAACCGGACCTCGCCGGTGGCCGTCACCGCCACCGGTGGGACGAATCGCATCACGGTGCCGGCCAGCCCGCAGTCGATGTCACCGAGACCGGTCAAGGGGGCGGGAACGACCGGCCAGTCAACTCCGGCGGTGTCCACGGCGACCCCGAGCGTCTGCAGCGCACCGGCCATGAGCAGGGTGTCGCGAGCCCGCAGCGGGCGGCGGATGATGCTGGGCGCATCGGCGATGCCGGCCAGCACCAGGGCCCTGTTGGTCAGCGACTTCGACCCCGGCATCGGCACGACGGCATCCAGCGGTCCGGTCGCGGACGGCGCCGACCAGCACCCTTCCGGCATCGAGGTCGTCCCACTGCCCGGCGGCATGAGGGTCAGTATCGCGGGTACACCGAGGTCATGCCCCGCCTGCGTCGCGTCGACTGCGCCGGCGCCGGGATCGTCCGGAAGCGCCGCGGCCGCGGTTTCACCTACCAGTGGCCCGACGGCCGGCCGGTGACCGAGCCCGATGTGCTCGCCCGCATCCGCGACCTCGTGCTGCCGCCGGCCTGGCGCGATGTCTGGATCTGTCCGGTGCCGAACGGCCATATCCAGGCCGTGGGCACCGACGCCGCCGGGCGGCGGCAGTACCGCTACCACGACCATTGGCGGGTCCTCCGGGACCGGGCGAAGCACGACCAGGTCCTTCTCGTCGCGCGGCGGCTGCCGCAGGCACGGGCGGCCGTCGCGGAGCACGTCCGCCTTCCCGGATACCCGCGCGAGCGCGTCCTCGCGGCCGCCTTCCAACTCCTCGACCTCGGATTCTTCCGGATCGGCGGCGAGCAGTACGCCGACGAGAACGGCTCGTACGGGCTGGCCACCATCCGGCGCGAGCACGTGTCCCTCGCGGGCGGTGCGGTCGTCTTCGACTACCCGGCCAAGAACGGCAAGCAGCGGATCCAACACCTCGCGGACGACGACCTGCGTGCCGTCGTGCGGGGACTGCTCCGCCGGCGCGACGGCCAACCGGAACTGCTCGCGTACAAGCGGGGCCGCCACTGGGCCGACATCCGCAGCGACGACATCAACGCGTACCTGCGGGAGGTCATCGGGGTCGATGCGACGGCCAAGGACTTCCGCACGTGGCACGCCACCGTGCTGATGGCCGTGGCCCTCGCGGTCTCGCGGGAGGTCGCAAACTCACCGGGCAAACGCAAACGCGCGGTCGCCCGGGCCTATCAAGAGGTCGCGGAGTACCTCGGCAACACACCGGCGGTGGCACGAGCCTCCTACGTCGACCCGCGGATCGTGGACCTCTACGACGAGGGCAGCACCGTCATGGCGGCGCTGGAGCGCGCCACCCGCGACGGCGGGGAGGGTCCGTTCCTGCACGGGGCGGTGGAGCGCGCCGTGCTCCGCCTGCTGACGAGTTGAGTGGATGGTCGGCCGGAGCGGCTCAGCGACCGGGCAGGACCTTGTGTGCCTTGTTGCGGACCTCTGCCTTGGCGGCCCGAGCCGTGAGCTTCGCCTCCCGCTTGGCCCCCCGCGCCGCCCGCTTGGCATCGGTGGCGGCGTGCCGGGCCCGCCAGCCCAGCCCGGGCCGACCCTCGGTGTCGACGGCGGCGAGCAGCAGCCCACCGGTGACGCCGACGTTCTCCAGGAAACGCTGCCGCAGCCGGGCCTTCTCCTCCGGGTCACCGCCCTGCCAGAAGGGGTAACCGGCGATGGTGGTGGGCACCATCGAGCCGGCCAGCAGCAACGACGCCAGCCGGGGGAACGTGCCCGTGGCGAGCAGGGCGCCGGCGCCCACGTGGACGGCCGCGTTGATGCGCACCAGGGTGCGAGGGTCGGTGGGCGCCTGCGGCACGTGCTTCTCCAGCAGCGGCGTGACCCGGTCGGTGACCGGCTTGGCCTGACTGACGGCGGAGTCGGGGTCGCGGAGGGTCTTCAAGCCCTGCACGATGAAGATCGATGCGAGCATCGGGCGGGCGACGAAACGGACCAGGCTCATATGCCTTCCCTACCACGAAAGCGGTGGCCCCGAACCCGTTACCGGGGCATGGCAGGCTGACGGGATGTGCGGAAGGTACGCGGTCAGCCACAGCGCCGACGAACTGGCCGAGGAGTTCGGCGTCGACCGGATCGACGTCCGGGAGCGCCTCGAACCCGACTGGAACGTCGCGCCGACCAAGGATGTCTACGCCGTTCTGACCCGCCGCAGGCGCGACGCACCGGAGGACCCGCCCGAACGCCGCCTGACGGTGCTGCGGTGGGGGCTCGTGCCGTCGTGGGCCAAGGATCTCGCGATGGGCAACAGGTTGATCAACGCCCGGGTCGAGACCGCGCACGAGAAGCCGGCGTTCCGTCGTGCGTTCGCCCTGCGCCGGTGCCTGTTACCGGCCGACGGCTTCTACGAGTGGTACGGCGAGGTCCGGGGGAAGAAGCAGCCGTTCTTCATCCGCCCCCGCGACGGCGGCGTCATGGCCATCGCCGGCCTCTACGAGATCTGGCGCGACCCGACGGTTCCCGATGACGACGATCCGGACGCATTCCGCTGGACGTCGGTTGTCCTGACGACGACGGCCAAGGACGACATCGGCCAGATCCACGACCGTGCTCCCATGATCGTCGAACCCGCGGACTGGGCAGCGTGGCTGGACCCTGGTACCGAGGACGTCGAGGCCCTCCGCAGGCTGCTCGTCCCGGCCGCGCCGGGCCTGCTCGAGGCGTACCCGGTCTCGACCGAGGTCAACAAGGTCGACAACAACGGGCCGCAGCTCGTCCAGCCGCTGCCCGCAGACCGCGACGAGGACGTCTTGTTCTAGTCGACGTGGACTGCGGTGTAGAAGAGGCAGTCGCGACGCGCCTGCTCGACCGAGGTGGTCATCATGATCGGTGTCGTGTGCTCGGCGGTCACGATCCGCCCGTCCGGTGTCGCGTGGAACAGCCGCCCGGTGACGTTGCGTCCTCCCATGTCGGTGGCGAGCAGCGGCATCGCTGCACCGGGATCGATGTGGCCGATCGTCTGCCCCGCCGGCAGCATCCCGAAGTTGTACTCATCCAGACCCGGGACGATGGCCAGGTCGGTGAGATCGTCGAGTTCGGTACCGAAGGTGAACGCCACTTCGTGATGCACCGTCACCCGATGGACCATCTCGACGATGCGGCTGGGCCGGGGAACGAGACCGCCCGAAGGCACCGCGAAGCCGTCCGCGTCGAGGAAGCGCCGGAGAACTCTGGTGGCGAATACGGCCCCGTCGGGCAGGTGCGGCAGCCCGCATTCGACGGCCGCGGTGGGGCAACGGTCGGCCAGCGCCTCCATCAGGGTGTGGGCCGTGAAGCTCCACCGCAGCAGCAGATCGGCGCACATGGCCGCCAGCCGCATTCCCTCCAGGCTGGGCGCGGGAAGTATCGCGTAGAAAGGGTTCTGCCCGGTGTTGTTGTGCAGGTCGATGGCGGCCTCGAGGTCGGCAGCCCGCAGCTCCTCGAGCATCGACCGGGCGCAGCGGCGCATGCGGGTCGTGGCCGGCCCGGAATCCCAGACCCGGTTGAAGTCCTCTTGATCGTCCAGGTAGCGGTGGGCGTACCAGCCTCTCTCCGTCGCTGCCCGGACGTTGCCGATCAGCACCCACAGGTCGAACGGGTACTCCTCCCGGCGCCGCAGGACCTCGATCACCGCCCGATAGCCGGACGGTTCGTTGCCGTGCAGGAGGCACGCGACCAGCCGCGCCCGTGGGTTGACCGCGGTGAGGGCGGCGGGGATGCGGATCAGAGCCGGCTTGCCGCCGAGCTCGAGCAGGAAGTCCTCGTCCGAACCCTCCAACAGAGACTTGAGATCGTCGTATCCGTCGAAGCGGTGGTAGAGGTCAGTCACGAGGGGACAGAGTATATCGGTCCCACGTCGACGCGCCGGTCAATCGCCGACCGGCCAGGTATGGACCGGCGTGCTCGCGTAGGAGCGTTGCTGGTATCGCCGGACGAGCTCCCGGGCCGCGTCGGCACGGTCGAGTCCCTGATCGTGTATGAGCGTGCGCCAGGTGGCGATCTGCCAGTCGGCACCGGTCATGCCCGAGAGGGTTCGGTCCTCGATGATGCCGAGGTAGTAGTCGACGTCGACCTCGTTGACGCCCCAGTCGAGCAGCCCCTGGCGGGCGAGCGGGAGCAGGTGGCGCAAAATCAACTCCGGCACGGGCACCTGAGCGCCAACGCGCGGCCAGTACAGCCGCGCCCCGAGTCCGTCGCGGGCGGCGGCGTAGAAGTTGTCCCTGGCGGTGGCGAAGCTCATCTGCTCCCACAGGTGCGGCCGGGGACGGGAGACGATTCCCTGCAGCAGTCCGTAGTACAGGACGCTGTTGGCGACCGAGTCGGGCACCGACGGACCGGCCGGCAACACCCGGTTCTCGATCCGCATGTGCGGCCGTCCCCGGAAGACCTCGTACACCGGCCGGTTCCAGCGGTAGATCGTGCCGTTGTGCAGTGTGAGCTCGGGCAGGTGAGGCACGTCGCCGGCGTACAGCACTTGCGCCGGATCCTCGTTGTCGTCGCAGATCGGCAGCAGCGCCGGGAAGTACCGGACGTTCTCGTCGAACAGCTCCCACAGCCCCTCACCTTCGTCGAGCCACTTCTCGCCGAACCACACCCGAGGGCGCACGCCCTGCAGGACCAGCTCCTCGGTTCGGGTGTCGGCGGCCTGCTCGAACAATGCGATCCGGGTCTCGTGGTGGAGCTGCTTGCCGAGGAAGAAGGGTGAGTTGGTCGCCACGGCCAGCAGCGGCGCCGATATCGCCTGTGCGGCGTTCCAGTACAGGCCGAACTCGTACGGATCCACCTGCAGGTGCAGCTGCATGGAGGTGCAGGCGGCCTCGAAGACGATGGAGTTGGTCCGCGTACTGAGCAGCTCCTCGCCTTCGATCCGGATGACGATGTCTTCGCCCCTGGCAGCCAGGATCATGTCGTTGAGAGCCCGGTACCGGGGGTTCATCGACAGGTTCTGTTCGGTCACGTCGAAGCTGGTGAGTGTCGGCAGGATGCCGATGATCATCACTCGGGCGCCGAGCTGCTCCGCGACGTCGTATGCGTGATTCAGCGAGCGGCGCAGCTCGGTGTCGATCGTGTGGAAGACGTGACCGGTCAGGACTCGCGGACTGACACCGAACTCGATGTTGAACTGTGCCAGCTCGGTCTGGAAGCCGGAGGAGGCCAGGTTCTCCAGCAGCTTGGCGTTGATGGGCGCTGCGTTCCCGAGCGGATCGGTGAGGTACACCTCCATCTCGACGCCGCACTGCCGGCGCCCGGTCTCGAACCGTCCGCTGTCGACGAGCTCCCGCAGGGCGACGAGGTTCTTCCTGACCTTCTCGCGGAATCGGGTCCGGTCCTCGCGGGTGAACTCCGTGACCTCGATGTCTCGGCCCATGACCGGTCCCTCCGACGCGCCTGGCCTGCCACGAGTCTACGGACGCCTGTAGCGTCCCGAACCGTGACGGACCTGGTCGTGCCGACGCCCGAAGGCGACGCCCGACTCGCCGTGGACGAGGCACGGGGCCGAACTCGCGGCGTCCTCGTACTCGGCCACGGCGCAGCCGGCGGCCTAGAGGCCCGCGACCTCGTGGCACTGGCCAGGAAACTGCCGGGGTCAGGGTTCACCGTCGTCCGGGTCGAGCAGCCGTGGCGGCTGGCCGGGCGCCGGGTCGCTTCGCCGCCGCGCGCCCTCGACCGTGCCTGGCTGGC
>DATFBR010000164.1:0-15245 GCA_035253685.1 Jiangellaceae bacterium | reverse complement strand
CTCCGTGGAAGTCCTCGACCTCGGCCGCGGCCTTCTTGAGCGCGGCCGCGAAAGAAGACTCGTCGTCGGCCAAGTCGTCGTAGAGCCAGCCACGAAGGTCGCGCTCCTGACCGCGGGCGAGCCGAACCACCTCGCGCGGGTCGTGCGCGTGCTTCTGGATCAACGCCAGGGTCTGCAGCACGGAGTCGTGGAGGTGCGCGGCCACGTCGGCGCGCTCCTGCGAGACGATCCGTTCGCGCCGTTCGGACTCGAGGTCGCGCCACATCCGCCACAGCCAGGGCCCCAGGATCAAACCGAGGCCGACGACGACGGCACCGATGCCCAGCAGACTGTCCAGGGTCGCCGCCAGCTGGCCCTGCCCGACCAGGAACGCCACCACGCCGGCGACGATCACCGCCGCCCCGGCGGCCAGCCGGAAGACGGCGACGGCGCCGCCCTTGCCGACCAGCGGGGCGAGCCACGGCGCGCGGGGCGAGAGCACGCTCATCCGCCGGCGCTCCTGTTCGTCGGCCGTGCGCCAGATCAGCGCGACCCCGAGCCCGGCGAGCAGCAGCGGAACGAAGACCGTCGGGCTGACCCCGAGCGGCGTCTGCTGCACCAAAAGCGTGAGTCCGGCACCCAGCAGGAGGAGGGCGGCCAGCTGCCCGAGGTCACCCTTGCGGGGAGCCCGCAGCCGGCGCCGGCGCTTGCCCGACCTGGTGGCGGCGGCGATACCGGCCGGAGCCTGTTCCTCGACCTGCTGGGCCACGGTCTGGTCCAGTGGCGTGAAGATCCACAAACCCAGGTACAGGACCACGCCGAAGCCGCCCAGCGCAGCCAGCAACGCGAACGCGATTCGCACCGCCAGCAGGTCGACGCCCAAATGAACCGAAAGTCCTGACGCGACACCGCCGATCAGCCGGCCGTCGGAACGACGGACGAACCGCGGCGGCGTACCGGGCTCGCCGGCACCTTGCACGGGCGGCGCCTGGCCGCCGGCGTGTGGCGTCGACGTGGCACTCACCCGTCGATGGTCACACGCGCGTGCACGCGCGCGCCATGAGGGAGTTCCCGACGGCACCCCGGAGGCCACGCCAGGGTCTGGCAAGGGTGATCCCCGATGGTGCCCGGCGATCCGGGCGGGCACGATCGGGGCATGAACGACGCCACCGTGCCGACCTCCGACCCCGGCCCACCCCCTCCACCCCCGCCGAGGCCCGGAACCGGACTGTACGGGCTTCGCCGGAGCCGATCCGACCGGGTCGTCGCAGGTGTTCTCGGGGGCCTGGGGCGCCGGCTGGGAGTAGACCCGCTCGTGCTGCGGATCGCAACGGTGGTCCTGGCGGTGTTCGGCGGCATCGGGATCATGCTCTATGCCGCAGGCTGGCTGCTGCTACCGGCGGAGGACGAGGATGGCTCGGTGGCCGAGCAGGCGCTCGGCCGCCACGACACCAGTAGCCCGCGCACCGCGACCATCGCCCTGGCCGGGGCGCTTGCCCTCGTGCTGCTGGGTTCGGCCGCAGCGGTGATCGGCGGCTCGGCCGACGGTGTCGTGCTGCTCGTCCTGGCCGGGCTGGGGCTGGTCCTCCTGCTCCGGCGCGACGATCCGCGCGCGGGCGGCGATCGGGCCGAGGTCGACGCCCCACCGGACGGTCCGGGTGCCTTCACCGACTATCCGGGATTCCCGGGCTACCCCGGTTATCGCAGCGCCTCCCCCTCGGTCACGGCGGCGGTGGACGCCTCGGTGACGGCCGGCCAGCCGGCCGAGGAGCACGGCGGCGAGGCCTCCGTCGCCGGCAGCCCGACGGCCGAGGACGCCGACCGGGTGGACGACACTGCCGGCCCGGGCTCCGAGACATCGCAGCCCGCCGCAAGCACATCCGAGGCCACGCCGGCCCCAGCGATGCCGGACTCGTACTCGTCCGACCTCGAGGCGCTCGCACCGCCGGAACGGTGGTGGGCAGAAGTGCCGGACCGGGACGACGACCCGCACACCTGGGCGACCCGCAACGAGGACTGGGACCCGTTCGCCGTCGGCGAGCCGGATTCCGTACCGGTCGAGACTCCGCCGCGGCACCGGTCCCCGCTCGGCCCGATCACGGTCAGCGCCGCCGCGGTCACGGTCGGCGTGCTGGCGGTGGCCGATGCCCTCGGTGCGGACATTCCACCGGCGACCTACGTGGCGGCCGCCCTCGCAGTGGTCGGCCTCGGGCTTCTCCTCGGAGCGTGGTGGGGCCGCTCGCGCGGTCTGATCGTTCTCGGTCTGCTGCTCGCCCTCGCACTGGTGCCGGCTATCGTCGTCGACCGGGCCGACCTCCGCGGCGAGGACTTCAGCCTCGCCCCGACCGCCCAGGCGGCCATACCGGCAGGCACCCAGGATCACGGCGTCGGCCGCGTCCGCTACGACCTGTCGCAGGTGGACTTCAAGGACGGCGAATCAGCGTCGTTGGCCGTCGATCAGGGCGTGGGTGAGCTACTCGTCGTCGTTCCTCCCGACGTCGACGTCCTCGTCAACGCGGATGTGGGCATCGGCGAGATCCGGACGTTCGACGGCACCTCCGGCGGCTTGGGTCAGGAGCGGCGGATCACCGATCTCGGCACGGACGGCCGTGGCGGCGGCGATCTCAGACTCGACCTCGACCTCGGCATCGGAAGCATTGAGGTGCGCCGTGAAGCGCCATGACGTGGACGTCGTCTCGCTGGTGTTCGGTCTTCTCTTCGTGGGAGTGAGCCTGATGTGGCCCCTCGTGCACTTCGACGTCCTCGGCCTACCGGGCCTCGAGGTGGCGGCTCCGGTGCTGCTCGTCTCGGTCGGACTCGCGGGACTGATGGCCTCGCTGGGACGCCTGCGCCGCGACCGCTGAGCGGGCCGTGTCGGGGTAATCGGTGAACACGCCGTCCACCCCGAGATCCAGGAACGTCGCGTACTCGGCGAGTGGATCGCCGAACGTCGCCGCATTCTCCCCCCGCCGGTGCTCCGGCGTCAGGAACGCGTTCTCGTTCCGGAACGTCCAGACGTGCACAGACAGTCCGACCTCGTGGGCACGGTCGACAAGACTGCCCGACCCGCCGGTGCCGTGCCGCGTTCCGATCAGGTCCTTGCGTGGGCCGAGCACCTGTGCGTATGTCGACACTTCGCGCAGCCCTCGCGGCGTGAGCAGGTCGTCCTCGGAGCCGACCAGTTGGACCAGCGGGAGCGTCGTCCGCGACGCCAATGCGCGCAGCACGGCGGCGTCGAAGGACTGGATGTACACCGGCAGCTGCGGGCCGGCCCCGCGCAGGGATGCGAGCAGTGGACCCTCGTGCTGCAGGCCGATCGCGGCGAAGTGGGACGGCTGCTTGATCTCCGGATACACGCCGATCTGCCGGCCCTGGCGTCGTGACTCCGCGAGAACCAGGTCGACGATCTCGCCGAACGTCGGAACCTCGAACCGACCGTCGTAGATCTGGTTGTGAGCACGCAGGTGCGGCAGGCGTTCCCTGGCGCGTAGCGTCTTGAGCTCGGCGAGGGAGAAGTCCTCGACGAACCAGCCGGTGACCTGCCGCCCGGCGACATCCCTGGTCGTGCGCCGGTGGGCGAACCGCGGGTGGGCGGCGACATCGGTGGTGGCGCCGATCTCGTTCTCGTGCCGGGCGACGAGTACACCGTCGGCCGTGACGACGAGATCGGGTTCGACGTAGTCGGCCCCGAGTGCGATCGCCACCCGGTACGACTCGAGGGTGTGTTCGGGCCGGTAGCCGCTGGCGCCGCGATGGGCGATGACGAGGGGTCGGGCAACTGGGGCACGGGCCGGCGGTGCCACCGGTCCGGGACCCCAGGCCGCCACGCTCGACACGTCTGAAACGAACACCACCGACGTGTCCCCACCGTGTCGTCGCAGCAAACCGCACGTGACGGCTGTCACAACGCCGGACCCGGCCGGCGGCGATCACTCCCATTCGATGGTGCCGGGAGGCTTGCTGGTGACGTCGAGCACGACGCGGTTCACCTCACGGACCTCGTTGGTGATCCTGGTCGAGATCCGCTCGACGACGTCATAGGGCAGTCGCGACCAGTCCGCGGTCATCGCGTCCTCGCTCGACACCGGCCGCAGCACGACCGGATGGCCGTATGTCCGCCCGTCGCCCTGGACGCCGACGGAACGGACGTCGGCCAGCAGCACCACCGGGAACTGCCAGACGTCGCGATCGAGGCCGGCGCGGGACAACTCCTCCCGAGCCACCAGGTCGGCGCGGCGCAGGATCTCCAACCGGTCATGGGTGACCGCGCCGATGATCCGGATGGCCAGGCCGGGCCCGGGGAACGGGTGCCGCCAGACGATCTCCGGCGGCAGGCCGAGCTGCTCGCCGACCGCGCGAACCTCGTCCTTGAACAGCATCCGCAACGGTTCGACGAGGGCGAAGCGAAGGTCGTCGGGCAGACCGCCCACGTTGTGATGGCTCTTGATGTTGGCCGCGCCCTCGCCGCCGCCGGACTCCACCACGTCGGGGTAGAGCGTGCCCTGGACGAGGAAGTGAACGTCCTCGCCCTCCGCGACGATCTCCCGGGCGGCCTGCTCGAACACGCGGATGAACTCACGGCCGATGACCTTGCGCTTGTGCTCCGGGTCGTCGATCCCGTCCAGGGCGGTCAGGAACCGGTCCGCTGCCTCGACGACGTGCAGGTCGACGCCGGTGGCGGCGACGTAGTCGCGTTCGACCTGCTCGGCCTCACCCGCCCGCAGGAGGCCATGGTCGACGAACACACACGAGAGCTGCTCGCCGACGGCTCGGTGCACCAATGCTGCGGCGACGGCTGAGTCCACCCCACCGGAAAGACCGCAAATCACCCGCTTGCCGCCGACCTGACGGCGGATTGCTTCCACCGAGTCGTCGACGATGTTCACCATCGTCCACGTGGGCCTGGCCCCGGCGATGTCGTGGAGGAAGTGCTCGAGCACGGTCTGCCCGTGCTCGGAGTGCAACACCTCTGGGTGCCACTGGACGCCGGCGAGGCGGCGACCGGCGTCCTCGAACGCGGCGACGGGTGCACCCTCGGTCTGCGCGAGCGCGACGAAGCCGTCCGGGGCACGGGTGACGGCGTCACCGTGGCTCATCCAGACCGTCGGGGACGGGGGAAGCCCGGCCAGCAGCGTGCCGCCGGAGCCGATCGAGACCGTCGTCCGGCCGAACTCGGACAGACCGGTCCGAGCCACCTCGCCCCCGAGCGCAGCGGCCATCGCCTGGAAGCCGTAGCAGATTCCGAGGGTCGGTACACCGGTGGTGAGCAGTGCGGCATCGACCTGTGGGGCACCATTCGCGTACACGCTCGACGGCCCGCCGGAGAGGATGATCGCCGCCGGGTTGCGGGCCACGATGTCGGCGACCGGCATGGTGTGCGGCACGATCTCGGAGTAGACCCGCGCCTCGCGCACCCGCCGGGCGATCAACTGCGCGTACTGGGCGCCGAAGTCGACCACCAGAACCGTGTCGTGCACGGATCGGAGCCTACCGACGCCGCAGAAACTCCCGCGACGACGCGCGCCGGACCCTCTAGGGTGGCCCGGTGCCACCGACGGACCGCCTGCTCGCCTTCGCCGTCGTCGCCCTGGTGTTCGTCGCGGTTCCCGGTCCGAGCGTCCTGTTCACGATCAGCCGCGCACTGACGCTGGGCCGTCGCCCCGCGTTGCTCACGGTGGTCGGCAACGCCGCCGGCGTCTACGTTCACGTCATCGCCGTGGCACTGGGCATCGGTGCGATCGTGGAGCGATCACTGGCCGCGTTCACGATCCTCAAACTGGTCGGAGCCGCCTACCTCGTCTACCTGGGTGTGCAGGCGCTCCGGCACCGCCGGGCCGTAGCGGTGCTGCCCGATGTTCCGGTTGCGCCGACCCGCAGCCGGCGGGTCCTGACGGACGGATTCGTCGTCGGCGTGTCCAACCCGAAGAGCATCGTGTTCTTCGCCGCGGTCCTGCCCCAGTTCGCCGCCCCTGCCCACGGCCCGGTCCCGGCACAACTGCTCGTCCTCGGCCTCGTCGCGATCACCGCAGCGCTGGTGTCGGACAGCGGGTGGGCGCTCGTCGCCGGCGCCGCTCGCGATTGGTTCGGGCGGTCACCCCGGCGGCTGGCGGCTATCGGCGGCGCGGGAGGCATGGTGATGATCGGCCTCGGAGTGCGCCTCGCATTCACCGGCCGGCAGGACTGATCGGCCGGGACGCCCGAAAACGACGTGCGGTGCGTAGGGGGCGATTCGTACCCTGGTGCGACGTGCGCGCCGTTCCGTTCGCCGATCCCGGCACCCCGGATACCCGTTCCCCGGTGCGGCTCCTGCTGTGGATCGCCCGGGGGCAGTGGCGCACGCTCGCCGGAGGCGTCGCTCTCGGTGTCGTCTGGATGGTGGCCCAGGCGCTCCTGCCCTACACCATCGGCAGGGGGATCGACGAGGGCGTCGCAATCTCCGACGTCCAGGCCACCGTCCGTTGGGCCCTGGTCATCCTGGCGATCGGCGTGGTGCAAGCCGCCGCGGGCGTACTCCGGCACCGGTTCGCCGTCGCCAACTGGCTGCAGGCCGCGTTCCGCTCCGCCCAGCTGGTCGTGCGCCACACCGCCCGCACCGGTCCTGCCTTGACCCGTCGGGTCACCACCGGCGAGGTGGTCAGCACCGTCGCCAGCGATGCCATGCGCATCGGCGGTCTGTTCGATACGTCGCAACGATTCATCGGCGCGGTCGTGTCGTACGCGGTGGTCGCCGTCATTCTGCTCCGCACGTCGGTGCCACTGGGTCTGCTCGTCCTCGTGGGCGTCCCGGTGCTCGTGCTGGGGCTGGCGCCCATCGTGCGCCCGCTGCAAGCACGTCAGAGTGAGCAGCGAGATGCGGTCGGGCAGCTGACGGCGCTGGGCGCCGACACGGTCGCGGGTCTGCGCGTGCTGCGCGGCATCGGGGGCGAGCAGGTGTTCTTCGCGCGTTACCGCGAGCGGTCCCAGCACGTGCAGCGGGCCGGTGTCCGGGTGGCGGCCACGCAGGCGACGCTCGACGCGGCGCAGGTCCTGCTGCCCGGGATCTTCCTCGTCCTGCTGACCTGGCTGGGTTCGCGGTTCGTCCTCGACGGCCGGATCGGTGCCGGCGATCTGGTCGCGTTCTACGGTTACGCCTTCTTCCTGGTGATACCCCTGCGTACCGCCACCGAGACGGTGGAGCGCGCGACGCGTGCGGTGGTCGGCGCGCGCCGCATCCTCGACCTGCTTGCCGTGGACCGTGACGTCGTCGATCCGGACCCTGCGCTCGATCCGCCTGCTGCGGGTGGCGCACTCGTCGACGCCCGTTCCGGCCTGCTCGTCCGCGCCGGGCTGTCGACCGCTCTGGTCTCAGCCGACCCGGCGGAGACGGTGGCCGTGGCCGACCGCCTGGGCCGGTTCGTCCACGACGACGGGGTGACGCTGGGTGGTGTGCGTCTGCGTGACCTGCCAGTTGCCGAGATCCGGCGGCGGATCGTCGTGAGCGAGACCGAACCGCAGTTGTTCACCGGACAGCTTCGCGCTGTGCTGGCCCCGCATGGCGGGCTGGCCGACAGCTCGGTACTCGCCGCGGTTCACACGGCGGCTGCGACCGATGTCCTCGACGCCCTCCCGGACGGGCTGGACGGCGAGGTGGAGGAGCGCGGCCGGTCGTTCTCGGGTGGGCAGCGCCAGCGCGTCGCCCTGGCGCGCGCACTGGCCACCAATCCGGAGGTGCTGATCCTGGTCGAGCCGACAAGTGCGGTGGACGCACACACCGAGGCCCGCATCGCCGAGCGGTTGAATGTGGCTCGAGCCGGCCGCACGACCGTCGTCACGACGACGAGTCCGTTGATGCTCGACCAGGTGGACGTCGTCGTGTGGTTCGAGGACGGCCGGGTCGTGGCCGAGGGATCCCACCGGGCACTCCTGTCCGACGTCCCCGCGTACCGCGACGCCGTCACCAGGGGTGAGGACGCATGAGCGTGCGCTTGCCCGTCGCCACCTCGGCGCAGGTCCGCGTCGAGGCCGGACGGCTGCTGCGGTCACGTCGGCGCGAGGTGGCGTGGTCGCTCGTCCTGCATGTCCTCGCAGCCGTCGCGGGCCTGGCCGGCCCGTGGCTGCTCGGCACGCTCGTCGACGCAGTCACGGTGGGCACGACGACCAGCCGGGTGGACACCATCGCCGCAGCGCTGGGCGGCTTCGTTCTCGCGCAGACATTGCTGACCCGCGCGGCCAGGAAGGCGTCGTTCGTCATCGGCGAGAGCGTGTTCGCCGAACTGCGCGAGCGGTTCCTCACCAGGGTGCTCGCACTGCCGCTGTCCACTGTGGAGCGTGCCGGAACCGGCGATCTGGTGTCACGCACCACCGGAGACGTTGACACGATGGCACGAACGATCCGGTTCGCGGTGCCGGAGACGATCGTTGCTGTCGTGACGACGGTCCTGACACTCGCCGCCGCCGCGCTGGCCAGCCCGCTCGTCGCGCTGGCGGGCGTCGTCGGTGCACCGGTGCTCATCATGGCGACCCGGTGGTACCTCCGCCGCGCACCTGCCGGCTACCTGTGGGAGCGGGCCGCCTATGCCACCGTGAGCGGCACCGTGACCGAGACAGTCGACGGCGCACGCACCGTGGAGGCGCTGCGCCTGGCCGACGAGCGGATCGCCCGCGCCGATGACGATCTTCGCGAGGCCTACGCCGCCGAGCGGCGCACGCTGTTCTTGCGCACGGTGTGGTTTCCTGCCGCCGAGGTGTCCTACTTCCTGCCCGTCGTGGCGACGCTCGCGTGGGGCGGCTGGCTCGCTGCGCGCGATCTTGCCACCGTGGGCCAGGTCACCACCGTGGTCCTCTACATGGTGCAGATCGTCGACCCCGTCGACCGCCTGGTCTCCTGGCTCGACGAGATCCAGATCGGTGCCACCTCCCTGGCTCGGCTGGTCGGCGTCGCGCACGTGCCTCCGGACCGGTCCGAGAGCGGGGAACGACCGGTCGACGAGCAGCTCCGGGCTCGGGACGTCCGTTACGCCTACCGCGAGGGGCACGACGTCCTGCACGGCGTCGACCTCGACCTGCGGCCGGGTGAGCGGCTGGCAATGGTCGGACCATCGGGCGCCGGCAAGTCCACGCTGGGCCGGCTGCTCGCCGGCATCCACCCTCCACGCACCGGGCGGGTCGACGTCGGCGGCGTACGGCTGGTGGACCTACCGCTGGACCGGCTCCGCGGCGAAGTCGTCCTGGTCACCCAGGAGCACCACGTCTTCGTCGGCACCTTGCGCGACAACCTCGCGCTGGCGGCGCCGCACGCCGACGACGACGAGTTGCGGCGCGCGCTGGCGGCGGTCGATGCGCTGCGCTGGGCGGAGTCGCTGCCCGAGCAACTCGACACGGTGATCGGCTCCGGCGGTCACCCGGTGGGGCCGGCGCAGGCGCAGCAGATCGCGCTCGCCCGTATCGTGCTCGCGGACCCGCACACACTGGTGCTGGACGAAGCGACGTCGCTGCTGGACCCCCGCGCCGCGCGCCATCTCGAGCGCTCATTGGCGTCGGTTCTCGACGGCCGGACCGTGGTGGCGATCGCACACCGCCTACACACGGCTCACGACGCCCACCGGGTCGCCGTGGTCGAGGACGGGCTGATCGCGGAGCTCGGCACCCACCATGAACTGGTCGACGCCGACGGCGCCTATGCGGCGCTGTGGGACTCCTGGCACGGAGTCCCGGCCGCCACCTCTCGCTGACTCTCGGCATCTGCCTGCGGACGATCGTCGCGACGCCGGCGTCGACTTCCCCGGCAGAAAGCAGCTTCCATCCACCCGATTTGTCGAGCGATTGTGCGCGATGCCATTGGTGTCAACGGGCGCTGGACACCTTCCTCGTAGATCAGTGCCGCGTTTGTCGAGAAGCTCGAGGGGCGGCCTTGACGGCACTTCGCCGCGCTGCCATGGCCCCGAAGCAAAGGCCGACAGCGCCCAGGCGTAGGCGTCCGCGCATTGGTCCACACATGCATCCCGTCGGGCAGCGTCGACATCACGACGTCGCCGCTCACGGCGTGCTGCGTGAAATTCGAGGCGGGTGTCCGGACTGAGCGGGTGGGTCCGACGTCTCTGGTGAACGGGTACCAATGGATGCCGCCCACGCGGCGGCCAAGCAAGGGAGCGATCATGGCGAAGGTGCTCTTGGCCATAACGATGTCGTTGGACGGCTACATCGCCGGACCGAACGACGGAGTGGAACTGCCCCTCGGCGCCGGCGGTGAGCCACTCTTCGAGTGGTTCTTCACCGGCGACACCCCCAGCAAGTACGACGAGATGTTCCGGCTCTCGAAGCCCAGTGCAGAGTTCTTCGACGCAGGCATCGACACCTGTGGAGCCGTCATTTCGGGCCGACGAACGTACGACATCGCTGGGGCGTGGGGCGGCAACGGGCCAGTCCCTGGGCTGCCGCTATTCGTGCTCACCCACAACGTCCCGGACGAGGTGCCCGAGACGACGGTGCCGTACACGTTCGTCACCGATGGCATCGGGAGTGCCATCAGGCAGGCCGAGGCAGTCGCGGGTGACAAGTACGTAGCCCTCACAGGCTCGCAGGCTGCGCAGCAGTGCTTGAAAGCGGGGCTGCTCGATGAGATCCAGCTCTCTGTGGTGCCCTACCTGCTCGGTGGTGGAGTTCGCCTGTTCGACCACATCGGGGGACCGGCGCGACTGGAGACGCTCAACGTCCTTGATGCTCCCGGCGTGACCCACCTCAGGTACAGAGTCGCCGCCGGGCGCTAGCGCCGATCTGCTCGGGATCTTGTGCGAGCCCCGGGAGAGCCTGCTGTGCATTCTCAACGAGGAGTGGGAGCACCGGATCCATGCCGAGCGGGACCTGAACGCCTTGGAGCCGCGCGGTTCGTAGCAGTGCGGTGCTCAGGCCGCAGACGGCGTAGCCATCCGCGGCGGATGGAGGTCAAGCGGTGACTCCCGGTGCGTCGGCAGGTCGCGCCCGCCGGGCCGCGTCCGAGTCGCTCGCACGCCGCCGCTGCCGGCGCCCCCGGGCGAGCTCGGTCTCCAGTGCGTCGAGGGGCTGGGCGAAGGCGTCCGCAAAGCGCGCGAGCCAGTCCTGGACGACGGCGAGTCCCGCAGTGTCGACGCCGTAGATGCGGCGGGTGCCTTCGGCGCGCACCGTGACCAGTCCCGCCCCGCGGAGGACCCGCAGGTGCTGGGAAGCGGCCGGCTGGGAGATCCCGAACTGCGCGTGCAGCGCATGCGCGATCGCCCCGGCCGGCCGGTCGCCGTCGCCGAGCAGCTCGAGGATCCGGCGGCGTACCGGGTCGCCCAGCGCGTCGAAGACGGCGCCGATCATCAGCTTTCCGGGGTCGCCTCGGGCGGCGTGGTGTAGAAGGCGACGGTGCGTTCCGCGGCGGCCCGGGCCTGCTCGGGCTCATCGCCGTCGCCGATCGCGGCCTGCGCCCATCCCTCGCTGCACAGCTGCGCGAACTCGACTCCCTCGGGGCTCACCAGCCAGGCGGCCGCCTCGGCCTGGTCGACGGTGGCGCCACTGGCGATGTGCTGATCGAGGCCGAACAAGGCAAGATCCCACCCGACGCCGACCGCCCCAGGGCCGAACTGCGCCCACAGGTCGGGGTCCACGTGCGCCTCGTGGACCAGTTCGAGCGTCGTGCCGCCGTCGTCCTCGCTCAGGTGGACCCGCAGCCAGGAGAGCATGCCGCCGAACTCCCAGGTCACGACGAAGCTCTCCGGCTGCTCGCAGCTCTCGACGACCCCGCCGGCGTTGCCCTCGAGCTGGTAGCGGCCGCCGACGGCGAGGTCGCCGCTGACCGGTAGGAACCAGCGCGGGATCCGCTCGGCGTTGGTGAGGGCGTCCCACACATCGGGGCGCTCGGCGGCGTACCTGCGGCGTGCGATCGCGATCTTGGTCGGCCGGCCCTCCCGAGAGCCGGTGCGGATCTCGCGGGTCACCAGCCCAGCCGAGCGGACGGGGTCGATGGTGCGCATCACAACCTCCTAAATAAGTTGTGACTTATATTAGCCGCACCGCGGCCGATGTCGCAAACGCGGCGGACCTGTGGACCCGCCGGGTGGCCGGTTCGGGCACCCTGCTGGTGCGACGCCGGACCAACTCCTCGGCGTGCACGGTCACCCCGCAAGGCGGCGCGTCGACCACTCGTACGCGACGCCGGTCAGCCGCTCCGACTCCTCCCAGAGCGCCCTTGCCGTAGCGCGATCCCGCGCGGCGGCACTCATGAAGGCGCGTCCGGGATGACCGCGCCGGACACCGGGGCCGTAGTAGCCGGAGGGCGCGACGTTCGGATCGGTAGCGGCGCGCAGCACTGGCAGCGCCCCAGACTGCGCGGACCGTCCGAACAGGCGGTTCCCGACCGCGGCGAAGGCCTGCCCGATCCCACTGCCCGCCATTCGAGGACCGGCGACCTGCAGGTTGGTCGATGCCCAGCCGGGATGTGCTCCCACGCTGGTGAGATCGGCGCCGGCTACGTCGGCACGGCGCTGGAGCTCGGTCATGAACAGCAGGTTGGCCAGTTTGGATCGACCGTAGGCAAACCATTTCTGGTACCGGTGATCCAGCCCGAGGTCGTTCGCCGACATGCGACCCAGGCGGTGCATGTTGCTGCTGACCACGACCACGCGGGTCCCCATGCCGGCGAGCAGGCGAGGCATCACGAGGCCGGTCAACGCGAAGTGCCCGAGGTGGTTGGTGCCGAACTGGAGCTCGAATCCGTCCACGGTCAGCCGGTGCGGCGTCGCCATGACCCCCGCGTTGCACACGAGCAGATCCAGCCGGTCATGGGACCGCTCTATCTCGGCAGCAGCGGTTCGTACGGAAGCCAGGTCGGCCAGGTCGAGGACGAGCAGCTCTGCCGATCCGACGACCTGTTCCAGCGCTGCTGCACCGCGTGCGCGGTCGCGGCAGCCGAGCACCACGTGTGCGCCGTGCCGGGCGAGCACCATGGACACTTGGAGGCCGAGCCCGGAGTTCGCACCTGTCACGACTGCCGTCCGGCCGGCCAGATCCGGGATGTCGCGCGTCGTCCACGGGCTCACGGACGCCCGGTTCGGCGGACGATTCGCAGCGAGCGAGTGACGACGTCGGCGAACCGGTCGTAACCCATGTTCCCGGGCGGTGCGATGCCGTGGAGGCGCTGCACGGCGATCGACTGCGACTCGGTGTAGCGCAGGATGCCCTCCCGGCCATGGCGCCGGCCCATGCCCGACGCCTTCATGCCGCCCAAGGGAAGGTCATGGCTGCCCCAGACAGCGGCGTAGCCCTCGTTCACGTTGACCGATCCGTAGCGCAGCCGCTTCGCCACCCGGACGCCGCGCCGGTGGTCGGAGGTGAATACGCTGGCGTTGAGCCCGAAATCGGTGCCGTTCGCTGCGTCGACCGCCGCGTCGTCGTCGGGCACCGAGTAGAGCGCGACCACCGGACCGAACGTCTCCTCGTCGGCGGCGAGCATGCCGGGGCGGACACCGGCGAGCACGGTGGGTTCGAAGAACCATGGGCCGAGATCGGGTCTCGCCCTGCCGCCGGTCAGCACCGTCGCGCCCTTGGCCACGGCGTCCTCGACGTGCCGGACCACCTTGTCCAGCTGCGCCTGGGATACCAGGGACCCGACGTCGACGGAGTAGTCGAACGCAGCACCCACCGTGAGTGCGCGAACCCGGTCGAGGAAGCGGCGCTCGAACTCGTCCCGGATAGGGGCCGCGACGTAGATCCGCTCCATCGAGACGCAGAGCTGGCCGGCGTTGGAGTAACACGCCCGAACTGCGCACTCCGCGGCGCGGCCGATGTCGGCGTCGTCGAGGACGAGCATCGCGTTCTTGCCACCGAGCTCGAGCGACCCGCCGACCAGCCGCTCCCCCAATCGCCGGGCAACCGTCCGACCCACAGCGGTGGAGCCGGTGAACGACACGTAGTCGGCGTGCTCCACGAGTGCGGCACCGATCGTCGGGCCGTCGCCGACCACGATCTGCCAGAGGGCCTCCGGCAGCCCGGCCTCCACGGCGATGGAGCGCGCCAGCAGAGCCGTCAGCGTCGCCTTGACGTCGGGCTTGTGGACGACGGCGTTGCCCGCGACGAAGGCCGGCAGGTTGTCGGAGATCGCAAGGGTGAGCGGATAGTTCCACGGAGAGATCACGCCGACGACACCCTTGGGGTGGCGCACCTCGAGGGCCCAGGTCAGCCCGGGAACCAAGCCGAGCCGACGGCGGTCGCGTAGCAGCCTCGGACCGCGGGCGGCGGCGTAGCGCGCGGCCAGCGCGACGTCGCCGATCTCCTCGAACGCGTCGCGCCTGGCCTTGCCCGACTCCGCCTGCACCAGGTCGGCGACCTCGGACTGCCGGTCGAGGATCAGGTCATGGATGTGGCCGATCGTCCTGGCCCGGTCCTCGACCGGCTGCGCCGCCCAGCGCGCCTGAGCTCGTCGCGCCGCCCGGAAGGCCGCCTCGACGTCGGCCGGTGTCGAGATCGGCAGCTCGGCCAACGGCTTGCCGGTGAAGGGAGCAACGGTGACCTCGCGCTGGGCCCGCGGGCGGGCGACAATCTTGTCGACGAGCTGGTGGAGCAACGCCTGGTCGATCGCATCGACCGTGGCGGACGGGGACGTCGTCGTCACGTCGACCAGCCTACGGCGCACCCGGCTGCCTGGCCCGACGTCGGGAGGCGGCCTGACAACTGGCACCGCGTGCGGCGGGTCAGCGCCGGACGGTCACCTCGACCCGCTGGAACTCCTTGACCTCCGTGTATCCCGTCATCGCCATCGCCCGCCGCAAGGCGCCCACGAGGTTCATCGACCCGTCGGCGACGTGGGAGGGACCGAGGAGTATCTGCTCGAGGGGGCCGATCGTGTCGACCTTCACCCGCTCACCCCGGGGCAGCTGACGGTGATGCGCCTCCGTTCCCCAGTGCCGTCCCCGGCCGGGGGCCTCGGTGGCACGAGCCAGCGGCGAACCGACCATGACGGCGTCGGCCCCGCAGGCGATCGCCTTGGCGATGTCACCCGAGCGGCCGATCGAGCCGTCCGCGATGACGTGCACGTAGCGCCCGCCCGACTCGTCGAGGTAGTCGCGCCGGGCGGCGGCGACGTCGGCCACGGCCGAGGCCATCGGCACGGTCAGCCCGAGCACCGTCCGGGTCGTGTGTGCGCTCCCGCCCCCGAAGCCGACCAGCACACCCGCCGCACCCGTTCGCATCAGGTGCAGGGCGGCCTGGTAGGTCGCGCAGCCGCCGACGATCACCGGCACGTCGAGCTCGTAGATGAACTGCTTGAGATTGAG
>DATFBR010000163.1:0-20917 GCA_035253685.1 Jiangellaceae bacterium | reverse complement strand
AGCCCCGGCGCTGACCGGCGCACCACCATGACCGGAGACGGGTGCCGTGTCCAGCGCAGGTGCCTACTTCCGGTGGGCCCGCGCCGAGCGGCTCTACGCCAGTCGCGCCCGCTGCCCGCCGGCTATCCGATGGCGTGCTGGATCGCGGCGTCCGCCGCGACCGCCGCCTCCTCGGCCGTGATCTCCCCGCGCATGAGCCGCTGGGCCTGCTCAGGCAAGACCAGACCACCCTCGACCGAACCCCACCAGCCGGCCGGAGGGTAGGACCGTGAGTGCTCGACGAGCTGCCGGCCAAAGACTCCGGCCAGGTCGTCGTCGCCGATGGACGCGTCGACGCCGGCCACCGTCCCGGGCAGGAAGCCGATCTGCTCGGTGAACGTGGCGACCTGTCCGGGTGCGATCATGTATCGAGCGAAGGCGTGGGCCAGCTCCTGCTGGTCGGACTCCTGGAACACCACCAGATGGCTGCCGCCCGCGACGGCATCCTGGCTGCCCGCCGGGCCGGCCGGCATCAGCGCGACGCCGACCTTGCCCTCGAGATCCGGGTTGGCCGACAGAACCGCCGAGAGGTCCGAGCCACCACCGATCATCATCGCGGACCGCCCGCGGGTGAAGGCCTCCCGGGCATCGTCGGCGTCCCACTGGACTGCGTCGACGGGCGACCAGCCCTTCTTCCACAGCGTCTCGAAGAAGCCGAAGGCGTCGCGCCCCGCGGCACTGTCGACGCCCGCCTGCCAGGTGTCGCCCTGCTGGGTGGCGATCTCGCCGCCTGCTCCCCACACCAGGGAGGCCATCATCGGGACATGGCCGCCGGCGACGTGCAGAGGGGCGATGTCCGGGACGGTCGCGGCGATCGCGTCGCCGACCGAGCGGATCTCGTCCCAGGTGGTCGGTGGCTCGACGCCGGCCTGATCGAACACGTCGGTCCGGTAGATCAGCGCAGTCACGTCCGCATACCACGGATAGCCGTAAGTGGTGCCGTCGACCGTTCCGGACTCCACCAGCGCGTCGACGTACTCGACACCCTGCGCTTCCTGGACCGGAGCAAGTGCACCCAGCTCACCGAACCCGGGCGTCCAGGTCGTGCCCATCTCGGCAAGGTCGGGGACCAGGTCTGCGGCGATCCCGGTGACGAACCGGTCGTGCGCGTCGGCCGGCGGCACGTACTCGATGTCGATCGTGACACCCTCGTGCTCGCCCTCGAAGGCCGCGCCTGTGGCTTCGATCGTCGCCTGGGCCTCGGGGTTGCCCGGATCCATGATCCACACGGTGAGGTCGCCGCTCAGTTCGGCCGCATCGTCGGCCGCGTCGCTGCTCTCGTCGTCACCGGTGCAGGCGGTCAGGACGAGCGCCAGCACCGCGGCACCGCTCCTCACCGCCGTGGTCGTTCTCAACGGTCACGCGTCCTCGGCCCGGTCAGGCAGTCAGGCGTTCGTGGCCGCGGCGCGGCGCTGGCGACGCTTGCGCACGACCCACCAGCCGAGGACCAGTGCGATCGCGGCGAAGACGACGTAGTCGATGTAGCCCAGGTACTCCTCGACACGTTCATATTGGGTGCCGAGGGCATAACCGGCACCCACCAGCGCGCTGTTCCACAGCAGGCTACCGAGCATCGTCAGCACCACGAACGGGACCAGCGGCATCCGCTGCGCGCCCGCCGGCAGTGACACCAGGCTGCGCACGATCGGTACGAACCGGCCGAAGAAGACGACCCCGTGACCGTGGCGATGGAACCAGGCAGCGGCCTGGTCGAAGTCCGACTCGTCGACGAGCGGCAGTCTGGTCAACCACCGCCGGGCACGCTGCTCGCCGAACGCGGCGCCCAGCCCGTAGATCACCAGCGCACCCAGGACGGCCCCGAGGGTGGCCGCAACGACCACCCAGACGACGTTCATGCGCCCCCGCTCGGCCAGGTAGCCGGCCAGGGAAAGAATGGGCTCGCTCGGTATCGGCGGGAAGACGGACTCGACGAGCGTGAGCAGCCCGACGCCGACCTCGCCAAGCGACACCATCACGTCGGCGGCCAGGCCGGTCAGCCCGGTCAGGCCGTCGTCCACCGTCTCGGGGAGCGGCACGGAGCCCGTGGACAGTGCGAGCATGAACCGGTCCTCGTCGTCGCAGTTCTGTTGGTCGCAGCCGGTCGTCCCGTGGTCTCGGGCTGCGGGAACCGCACGATTGTAGGTGCGCCACGACCGCGCACGTACACTGGCGCGCGCCCACGGCCGTGGACGACGGCCGCATCGGAGGCTCCGTGTCCCGCTCCACGCTGATCCGCGCCCTGCTGGCGCTGGCGGTTCTCGCCGTGTCGTCCTACGTCGTGCTCACCGCGTCCCCACGACTCGGTCTCGATCTCCGCGGGGGCACGCAGATCGTCCTCGAAACGCGTGACTCCCCCACCGTGCAGGCGGATGCCGAGTCGACCGACCGTGCCCTCGAGGTGCTGCGCCGTCGGGTCGACGCCCTGGGTGTCGCAGAGCCGGCGCTGGCCCGGTCGGGTGAGCAGCGCATCATCGTCGAACTGCCCGGCGTCCTGGACCCGCGCGAGGCGGCCGAGGTCATCGGGCGGACGGCACAGTTGACGTTCCACCCGGTCCTCGGGGTCGCCGATGCACCCGCTGCCACGCCGTCGCCGACTCCGGCAACACCGGCGCCGGCTCCCGACGCGGAGGTCGTGCTCCCGGACGAGTCGGGCCAGTCGTTGCGGCTGGGACCGGCCGCGCTCACCGGCGACGGCGTGGCCGGTGCCGACGCCGCCATCGACCCGCAGACAGGCTCCGGCTGGTTCGTGACGGTCGACTTCGTCGGTGCCGGCGAGCAGGCGTGGGCGAAGCTCACCGGCCAGGCGGCATGCTCGCCGCCAGGCGATCCGATGCGGCGAATCGCGATCGTGCTGGACGAGGAGGTCATCTCCTCCCCCCAGGTCGACCCCGACGTTTCCTGTGACATCGGCATCCCCGGTGGGCAGACACAGATCACCGGCACGTTCACCCAGCAGGAGGCCACCGACCTCGCGGTGCTCATCGAAGGCGGCGCCCTTCCGGTGCCGGTCGACGTCGTGGAGCAGCGCACGGTCGGCCCGACCCTCGGCGCCGAGGCCATCGATGCGAGTGCCCGGGCGGCGATCATCGGGGTCGCCCTGACCGCCCTGTTCATCGTCGCCGCGTATCGGCTGATGGGTTTGGTGGCGACGATCGGACTCGCGTGCTACGCGCTGATCTCGTTCGCCACACTGACCGCCATCGATGCGACCCTCACGTTGCCGGGCCTGGCCGGATTCGTCCTGGCCATCGGTATGGCCGTCGACGCCAACGTGCTGGTCTTCGAACGTGCCCGCGAGGACTACGTCGAGGGCAAGACGAAGAGCATCCGCAGGGCAGTACAGAGCGGCTTCCGTCACGCGCTGTCGGCCATCGCCGACTCCAACGTCACCACCTTGCTGGCTGCCGTGCTGCTCTTCTTCCTCGCCGCCGGCCCGGTCCGGGGGTTCGGCGTCACGCTGACCATCGGCGTGCTGTCGTCGCTGTTCTCGGCCCTGGTCGTCACCCGGGCACTCGCGGAGTGGATCGCGGCGCGGGAATGGGTTCGCCGTCGACCGGAGGTCACCGGGATCGCCCGGCACGGGCTGGTCCGCACCTGGCTGAACGAGAAGGGCCCGGACCTGATGCGGTACAGCCGGCGTTGGCTGCTGGTCTCCGCGGTGGCGGTCGTCATCAGCATCGCCGGCATCGCAGTGCGCGGCCTCGACTTCGGCGTCGAGTTCACGGGTGGACGGCTGGTCGAGGTCTCGACGACCCAGCCCGTCGACGTCGGGCGGGCCCGGGCGGTGGTGGCCGAGGCCGGGTTCCCCACCGCCGTCGTCCACGAGTCCGGAGACGACGACATCACCGTTCGTACCGGTGAGCTCAGCGACGACGAGGCGGTCCGCATCCGGGCGGCCCTCGCCGACGCCGGCGGGGGAGCCGAGGTCGTCCGCGACGAGTTGATCGGGCCCAGCCTGGGTGACGAGCTGCGCCGGAACGCACTGATCGCCCTCGCCGTGGCGCTCGCCGCACAGCTGGCCTATCTGGCGATCCGCTTCCGGTGGACGTTCGGCGCCGGTGCCGTCGTGGCCCTGTTCCACAACGTCGTCATCGTTCTGGGCATCTTCGCCTGGGTGGGCAAGCCGATCGACGGGATCTTCCTCGCCGCACTGCTGACCATCATCGGCTACACGGTAAACGACTCCGTCGTGGTCTTCGACCGGATCCGCGAGAAGTGGGCGGAGTCACCCGGCTCGCCGTTTCCCAGGGTGGCGAACGCGGCGGTACTGGCAACGCTGCCCCGCACCGTCAACACCGGGATCAGCACACTGTTCATCCTGGCCGCCCTGCTCGCGCTGGGCGGCGACTCGTTGTCCGACTTCGCGCTCGCACTGCTGCTGGGAATCCTGGTCGGTACCTACTCCTCCAACTTCACGGCGACGCCGCTGGCGATCGAGCTCCAGTCCCGCTCCCCCGGGTCCGCACCGCGACCCCGATCCGAACGACACTCCGACGACCGGCGACGGCAGGAGCCGAACTACGGCGCGGTGGTGTGACCGCGTCGTTGGGTACGATGAGGCCCTTCCCAGGCTCGACGAACGCCACGCCGACCGGCAGGTACTGACGTGACGCTGCTCCTCCTACTGCACATCGGCCTGGCGGCACTGGGTCCCGTCGTGATCCGTGGGATGGGCCGTTACGCCTTCCTGGTCCTGGCACTGGCACCGGCCACGTCGTTCTGCTGGCTGCTGGCGCAGAGCTCACAGGTCGCCCAGGGTGGGTCCGTCGTCGAGATCGTCAGCTGGGTGCCGAGCCTCGACCTCGAGCTCGCCTTCCGACTGACCACGCTGCAGTGGGTCCTCGCCCTGCTCGTCACCGGTATCGGCGCGATCGTGCTCGTCTACTGCACCTGGTACTTCGACGGCGATGCCGACGGGCTGGGCAGGTTCGGGCTGAACTTCACCGGTTTCGCCGGCGCCATGTTCGGCCTGGTCGTCGCCGACGACCTGCTGCTGCTGTACGTGTTCTGGGAGCTCACCACCGTCTTCTCCTACCTGCTCATCGGCCATCGGCCCGAGCGCCGCGCGGACCGGCGGGCGGCACTGCAGGCGTTGATCGTCACGACGGCCGGCGGTCTGGCGATGCTCGTCGGCCTGATCCTGATCGGAGACGAAGCAGGGACATACCGGATCTCCGAGATCCTCGCGGCGCCGCCCACGGGTGCCGCCGTCACCGCGGGTGTCACCTTGGCGCTCGTCGGTGCCGTGTCGAAGTCGGCCCTGATCCCGGTCCACTTCTGGCTGCCGGGAGCCATGGTGGCGCCGACGCCCGTCAGCGCGTACCTGCACGCGGCGGCCATGGTGAAGGCCGGCGTCTACCTCGTCGCCCTGCTCGCGCCGGCGTTCGCCGACGTCGGGCCGTGGCGACCCATGGTGCTGGGCCTCGGTGCTGCGACCATGGCACTCGGTGGATGGCACGCCCTGCGCCAGACCGACCTCAAGCTGCTCCTCGCCCACGGCACCGTCAGCCAACTCGGCTTCCTGGTGGCGATCGTCGGGCTCGGCACCCGATCCGCTGCACTCGCCGGCATCGCGATGGTCGTGGCGCACGCCCTGTTCAAGGCGTCGCTGTTCCTCGTCGTCGGCATCATCGATCGCGTGACGGGCACGCGCGACCTGCGGGAACTGTCCGGACTGGCCCGCTCGATGCCGGTCGTGGCGGCCACCGGCCTGGTGGCGGCGGCGTCGATGGCGGCCATCCCGCCGGTCGCCGGTTTCGTGGCGAAGGAGAGCGTGTTCATCGCCTTCATCGACGTCGGCGCCCAACCCGGCGGCGACGGCACCGGCATCGGCCCGGTCGCAGCCGGCATCGTCCTCACCGCCCTGGTCGCCGGTTCGGCGCTGACCGTCGCCTACACCGCGAGGTTCGCCTGGGGTGCCTTCGCCACCAAGCGCGACGTGTCCGCCACCGAACCGCGCCCCGCACCTGCCGGCTTCGTTGCCGCTCCGGCGCTGCTCAGCACGCTGTGTATCGCCCTCGGCTTCGCCGGCGCCGCCGAGACCGCGCTCATCGAGCCTTACGCCGCTGCATTCCCGCCCGGCGCCCACGTGCCCGACCTCGCGCTCTGGCATGGCCTCGAGCCGGCCCTGGTGCTGTCGGTCGTCGCGGTGCTCGGCGGCCTCGCCCTGTTCGGGCTCCGGGGTCGGGTCGAACGTCTGCAGGCCCGGGCGGTGCCGCTGGTCGACGCCGGGCGCACCTACCACGCCCTGATGCGCGGCCTGGACCGGCTCGCCGTCGAGGTCACCGGAACGACCCAGCGCGGATCGCTGCCGATCTACCTGGCCGTCATCCTGGTCGTCGTCGTGGTGCTGCCGGGGGGCGCCCTGGTGTTCGGCAGCCCGTGGGACGTGGACATCCGGGCCTGGGACGTTCCGGCGCAGGCCGTGACCGGCGGTCTGATCGTGTTGGCTGCCGTCCTGGCCACCCGGGCCCGCCGCCGGCTCAAGGCCGTCGTCCTCCTCGGTGTCACCGGCTACGGCACGGCACTGCTGTTCCTGCTCCACGGTGCCCCCGACCTCGCGCTCACCCAGGTGCTCGTCGAGACCGTGACGATCGTCGTCTTCGTGCTCGTGATGCGCCGCTTGCCCATCTACTTCTCCGACCGTCCGCTGACCTCGAGCAGGTGGGGCAGGCTGGGCATCGGTGCCCTGGCGGGGACGGCCGTCGCGGGCTTCGTGCTCGCGGCCACCTCGGCGCGGATCGCCGAACCGGTGTCGGCGGACTTCCCCGCCGAGGCCGTGAGCTTCGGCGGCGGCGCGAACATCGTCAACGTCACCCTCGTCGACATCCGCGCCTGGGACACCCTGGGCGAGATATCGGTGCTGGCCGTGGCCGCCACGGGGGTCGCGAGCATGGTGTTCGTGCACACCCGGCGGGCCGGCATCGCCCGCCCGGGCCAGGGGCCCACGATCGCAGCACGCCGGCGAGCTACTGGCGACGACTACCGCAACATCTGGCTGCGTGGCGGGCGGACACTCGCACCGGAGCGCCGGTCGATCATCTTCGAGGTCGTGACCCGGCTGGCCTTCCACACCATGGTCGTCTTCTCGCTCTTCCTGCTGTTCTCCGGTCACAACAACCCCGGCGGCGGCTTCGCTGGAGGTCTGGTCGCCGGCCTGGCCCTGACGGTCCGGTACCTGGCCGCCGGCCGCTACGAACTCGACGAGGCGGCACCGGTCGACGCCGGCCTCGTGCTCGGGCTCGGCCTCGTGGTGGCCACGGGCGCCGGGCTGATGGCGCTGCCGTTCGGTGGTGAGGTGCTGCAAAGCACAGTGATCGACTTCACCGTGCCGCTGCTCGGCGAGGTCCATCTGGTGACCTCGATCTTCTTCGACATCGGGGTCTACCTGGTGGTCGTCGGGCTGATGCTCGACATCCTTCGCAGCCTGGGCTCCGGCGTCGACCGGCAGGCCGACGAGGACGGCGACGAGCAGGGCGCGCCCGACGAGAGGCAGCCCGAGGTCGTCGGAGGTGTCGGATGACCGCCAACCTCACGCTCGTCCTCACCGCATCGGCTCTCGTTGCCGCCGGTGTCTACCTGTTGCTCGAACGCAGCCTGACCAGGGTCCTGATCGGCATCATCCTCATCAGCAACGGCGTCAACCTCGCGTTCCTCGTGACCAGCGGGCGGGCCGGCGGCGCCCCCATCGTCGGGGTCACGGAGCCCGCCCGGATGAGCGACCCGCTGCCGCAGGCGATGGTGCTGACCGCAATCGTGATCACCCTCGGGCTCACCGCATTCCTGCTGGCGATGGCATATCGGAGCTGGCAGCTGACCGGTCACGACGAGGTACAGGACGATGTCGAGGACGCGGCGATCCGCCGGCTGGCCGAATCCGATGTCGAGTCCCGAAGCTACGACGACGGCGATGACGACGACCGGGCCCCGACGCCGGAGGCCCGGCCATGACCGCGGTCAGCCTCGTTCCGCTCCCGGTGGTGCTGCCGTTGCTGGGAGCCGGCGTCGCCCTTGCGCTCGGCCGCTGGGACCGCGCACAGCGCGCAGTGAGTCTGGTGGTCCTGACGGCGACCGTGGCCATCGCCGCGGTCCTGCTGGTCAGTGCCGACGCGCACGGGCCGCTGGTGGTGTGGATCGGCGGCTGGCCGGAGCCGCTGGGCATCGCGCTCGTCGCCGACCGGCTCTCGGCGCTGATGCTGCTGGTGTCGGCAACGGTGACACTCGCCGTGCTCGTGTACTCGCTCGGCCAGGGCGTCGCCGACGGCACTCGCAACACACCGCTGTCGATCTACCACCCCACCTACCTCGTGCTCTCCGCCGGCGTCGCGAACGCGTTCCTGGCCGGCGACCTGTTCAACCTCTTCGTCGGTTTCGAGATGTTGCTCGCCGCCAGCTACGTCCTGATGACGCTGACGGGCACCGGCGAGCGCATCCGCGCCGGCACGACCTACGTCGTGGTCAGCCTGCTGTCCTCGCTGCTGTTCCTCACCGCAATCGCGCTGGTCTACGCGGCAACGGGAACGGTCAACCTCGCCCAACTCTCCGGGCGGCTGGCGGACCTGCCCGACGGTGTCTCGCTGGTTCTCCAACTGCTGCTGCTCACGGCCTTCTCCATCAAGGCGGCGGTTTTCCCGCTGTCGGCGTGGCTGCCGGACAGTTATCCGACCGCCCCGGCGCCCGTGACAGCCGTGTTCGCCGGACTGCTCACCAAGGTGGGGGTCTACGCGATCATCCGCACCCAGACGCTCCTGTTCCCGGACAGCCCGCTGACCGACCTGCTCATGTGGGCGGCGCTGCTGACGATGATCGTCGGCATCCTCGGGGCGGTCGCGCAGTCGGAGATCAAGCGGATGCTCTCGTTCACGCTGGTGAGCCACATCGGCTACATGGTGTTCGGGGTCGCCCTCGCGACTGCCGCCGGCCTGGGCGGAGCGATCTTCTATGTCGTCCACCACATCACCATCCAAACCACGCTGTTCCTCGTCGCAGGTCTGGTCGAACGGCGTGGCGGTTCCACCTCGCTCAACCGGCTCGGAGGTCTCGCCGGCGCGTCACCGATCCTGGGAGTTTTGTTCTTCGTCCCGGCCATGAACCTGGGCGGGATCCCGCCGTTCTCCGGCTTCCTCGGCAAGGTAGGACTACTCCAGGCGGGAATCGCTTCCGGCCGGCCACTGGCGTACGTCCTCGTGGCGGGCGGGGTCGTCACCAGCTTGCTGACGTTGTACGCGGTCGCCAAGGCGTGGAACCTCGCGTTCTGGCGGGCGGCACCGGCCGAGATCCTCGAGCCCGCGCCGGCCGCGGGTCCGCGCGAGGCGCCGCAGGCCAGCCTCGCCGACAGTCCCGGTTTCCCTGCCGGCTCGGATGGAGGCCGGCCCGCCCAACCGGTCGCACTGCCGGCCGCCATGGTGGCGCCGACGGCCGGGCTGGTCGTCGGCGGCGTCGTTCTCAGTGTCATTGCCGGCCCGCTGTTCGGCGTGGCCGACCGAGCGGCGGCCGATCTTCGAGAGCGCTCACCGTACGTCGAGTCGGTCCTGCCCGGCGGTGCACCATGACACCGTCCGCTCCCCGCTCGAGGATGGGTCACGCGCTCCGCTCCCCGATGGTCCTGTGGCTCACGCTCGTCTGGGTGTTCCTCTGGGGCGATCTCTCGATCGCCAACGTCGTGTCCGGTGCGCTGATCGGCATCCTGGTCGGCGCCGTCTTCCCGCTGCCTCCGGTGGTCTTCGAGGGTCGCGTGCACCCTGTCGCGTTGGCCCGCCTGATCGAATGGTTCGTCGTGGACCTCGTCCGGGCCAGCGTTCAGGTCGCCGCCCTGGCGGTGCGGTTCGGCCACCAACCGCGGAACGCGGTGGTCCAGGTGGACCTCCGCAGCCGATCCGACCTCTACCTCACCATCACCGCCGAACTGGTCACGCTCGTTCCGGGAAGCCTGGTCATCGAGGTCCGGCGCTCCACGTCGACGCTGTACATCCACGTGCTCGGGATCCGAGACGAATCCGACGTCGACCGCGCGAGGGCACACACCCTCGCCGTCGAGGAACGGGTGGTACGGGCGCTGGCGTCCAAGGACGAACTGGCGGAGTTTCGGCGGATCCGGACTGCCGAGGCGGGCAGGTCACCGTCATGACGGTCGTGCTGTGGGTGTGTGGGGTCGCGTTCGGCTCGGCTGCGGCGCTGGCCTTGTGGCGCATGAACCAGGGGCCGCGGATGCTCGACCGGATGATCGCCGTCGACGTCCTCATCGCCGCGGTCGTCGGCGCACTGGGGCTCGAGGCGGCGGTGAACCGGCACGCAACCACGCTGCCGATCCTCGTCGTTCTCTCCATGGTGGGGTTCGTCGGCTCGGTCAGCGTCGCCCGCTTCGCCGCCGGCGAGTCTCGGCCGCCGGTTCCCGAGTCGGAGGAGGGGCCGCTGTGACGTGGGACACCGCCCTCGACATCGCATCCGGGTTCTGCCTGGTCGCCGGGGCGCTGCTGGGCCTGGCCGCGGCGATAGGCCTGGTCCGGTTCCCCGACCTGCTGAGCCGCATGCATGCAGCGACGAAGCCTCAGGTTCTCGGCCTGCTGCTCGTCGTGACCGGCGTGGGGCTACGCCTGCGTGATCCCGGCGTCGTCGGCCTTCTGACACTCGTGGCGGCGCTGCAACTGCTGACGACTCCAGTGGCGGCGCACATGGTCGGCCGGGCCGCCTACCGTACGCGACAGGTCCGTGAGGACCTGCTCGTGACCGACGAGCTGATGACCGCACTCGAGTCGGACGACACCGGCGCCGTCTGAGCGCCGGGTCGCCGGCTCAGGCGAGCAGCTTCGCCTTCTGCGCCTCGAACTCGTCGCTGGTGAGGACACCGGAGTCGCGCAGCTGGGCCAGCTTGGTCAGCTCGTCGGCCGAGGAGGTGCCGCCGGTCGACGCCACTTCCTGGATGTACTGCCGCGTCGCCCGCTGGCGCTCGACCGCGTCGCTCATGGTCCGCTGCTGCATCGAGTCGCCCCGCGCGATCAGGTATACCAGCGCGCCCAGCCACGGCACGATCACCACGAACAGGGTCCACAGCGCCTTTGCCCAGCCGGAAAGGTCGTCACTTCGGAAAATGTCGGTGATGATCGAGATCAGCAGCCAGATCCAGGCGATGAACAGGAAGAACCAGAGCATCGTCCAGAACAGATCGAGAAGTGGCATGACGGTCGCCTCCGATCATCGTCATCCCCTCATTGCCGCGGCACGGGACCGCTTCGTCACATCAGACGCGCCGTAAGCCGGGCACGCCTCACCCGGACGGGGTGAAAAGTCCGGCGAGCCGCTCCGTCATTGACGTGCCATCGCGACCCGCAGGCGCTCGTCCGGCGTGACCAGGTGATCGAGATCCTCGTCGTGCAAGTGCGAGCAGGATTCCACGCGGCGCTCTTCTGCACGATGATCTTCACGACCGGCACAGCGTCCGGTGCACCAAGCAAAGCGCACGGCAATCGTCGCCAGGGCGCCGCGGTCGTTCGCTCACGTAGGCTGGACGGCCGCCGACCATGGTGAGGATCTTATGCAGCTTGCCGCAGAGCCTGCCCGTGACTTCATCGACCTGATCGGCCTCGAAATCGACGATGCCTCGGCCGACCGGGTGGCTGCGCACCTGACAGTCCGGCCCGAGCGCCTGCACGTCCAGTCGACTGCCGACCTCGGGCGCCCGGCATAGGGGTCTGCCCATGCCCGAATCTGGCGGGTCGAACGGCCTGTTGCGTGTCGCGGTCATCGGCGCCGGGCCAGCCGGGATCTACGCGACGGGGGCGCTGCTGGCCGCTCCGGAGCCGGTCAGCGTCGACGTGTTCGAAGCGTTGCCGGTGCCGTTCGGGTTGGTTCGCTACGGAGTCGCTCCCGACCATCCCAAGATCAAGTCGGTGTCCGCCGTGCTCGCCGAGATTCTCGGCTCGCCGCAGGCGCGGTTCCTCGGCAACGTCACCTACGGCACCGACCTCACCGGTGACGACATCGCCCGCCACTATCACGCGGTCATTCATGCCACCGGCTCGGCGAACGAGCGCAGTCTAGCTGTCCCGGGCGAGCACCTCGACGGAAGCTTTGCCGCCGCCGACTTCGTTGCCTGGTACAACGGCCACCCTGATGCCAGGGCCCAGGAGTATCTGCGTGCACGGGAAGCGGTCGTGGTCGGCGCCGGCAATGTGGCACTCGACGTCGCGCGCATGCTCGTCACCGGAGCCGAGGCGCTGGCCGCGACCGACATCCCGGACCATGTGCTCGAGGCCTGGCGGTCGACGGCCGTCACCGACGTGCACCTGCTCGCCCGCCGGGGGCCTGCGTACGCCAAGTTCACGACGCCGGAACTGCGCGAGATGGCCGACCTCGAGGGGGTCGACCTCGTCGTCGACGCCGCCGACCTCGACCTCGATGCGGCGAGCGAACTCGTCATCGGCATGAACCGCGTCGCCCGGCGAAACGTCGACGTCCTCCGCGGGTGGGCCGATTGGCAGCCGTCCGGAGCGCCGCGCCGGGTCCATTTCAGGTTTTGGACCCGACCGGTCGAGATCCTCGGATCAGACCACGTCGAGGGCGTTGCGGTCGAACGGACTGCCATCGACGCCGACGGAGCCCTCCTCGGCTCCGGCCCACCGGAGCGCCTGCCGGCACAGGCCGTCTTCCGGGCAGTCGGGTACGCCGGCCGGTCACTGCCGGGGCTTCCGTTCGACGGCGCCTCCGCTGTCGTGCCGAGCGTCGAAGGCCGGGTGACCGGGGCCGACCGGGCCGGCACATACGTCACCGGCTGGATCAAGCGAGGACCGACGGGGGTGATCGGCACGAACAAGAGCGATGCGGCCCAGACCGTGCGGTCGCTGCTCGCAGACGCTCCCCGTCTGCCACGGCCGCCGGAACCCGATCCCAACGCGGTGACGGCGCTGCTCGACAGCCGGGGCGTGCGGTACCTCGACTGGGACCGGTGGCTTCTGCTCGACGCGTACGAGACGGCGGAGGGCTCCAGGCGCGGACGGCCACGACTCAAGGTGTGCAGCGTCGAAGACATGCTGGCGATCGCCCACCAGGGCGAGGACGAGGCGGCGTCAACCGGATGAACCGGCGGGGACACGGTGCAGGCCGATCTCGCTCGCCTGAGCGTCAGCGCCGCAGCAGATCGGCGAGGACGGCTGCCGCGCTGATATCGGGATCCTTGGTGGCCGTGAGTAGCGTCAGTGGCTCATGGCCGGCGACGTCACGCAGATGTTGCACTTCGTGAGCCCGCTCGGGTTCCTCGAGTTCGGCTCGGTAGCGGCGACGGAACTCCTCGAATTTCGCCGGGTCGTGGCCGTACCACCGTCGCAGGTCGGTCGACGGGGCGACCACCTTGCACCATTCGCTGAGCTCGGCCCTGTCCTTGGTCAGGCCGCGCGGCCAGATACGATCGACCAGCACCCGCTGGCCGTCCCGGTCGGACGGTTCGTCGTAGATCCGACGGATCCGAACGTTCCGCTGGTTCGCCATGGCAGCAGCGTCGTCAGGGCCGTAGTTCCACACAACACTCGCCCGGACGCGGGGCGAGCGTCGCGTTCACCGTGCTGTTGCCGAGTCCGCGGAGCAGACCGTCGATCAGCTCACGGTTCATCCCGCACACTAGGTCGCGCTGCCGGGCGGCGAGGGGGTGGAACGGGCAGTTACGCATGCGCACGGACTGCTCGTCGTCGCGGTAGGGCTCGTAGCCGATGCGCTCGAGCACGCCGCAGGCCAGGTGCAGCGCCCGTTCGGCACCGGTGCGGTTCAGGCGACGCCCGGCGCGCTCGGCCGTACCGAGCTCGATGCCGCGATGCCTGGCGGCGAGCCGCGCAGCCTCCCGGGCGGTGCCGGTGACGGCCTCCGCGGCCAGGGCGTCGACAAGGACCTCGCCGAGCAGGTCGAGCCGCCGTTCCGGGATGGAGATGCTCAGCTCTGTGTCCGTGGGCCGATAGACCTTCGGCGCCCGGCCGGGGCCCCGGCGCGATCCCGACGGCGTTGTCTGCCGTTCGGCTTGCAGTAGGCCGGCCTCGACCAGCTTCTCCAGGTGGAAGGCGGCCAGCTTGCGGGATATCCCCGCCTGTGCCGCGGCCTCGTCCCGAGTCACTGGGCGGGCCCGACGGCGGATGTAGTCGTACATGATCCTGCGCGAGTCCTCGGCGAGCACCGCCACCGCGGCCACCGGCTGAGAATCACTCATGCCCACTACGTTACACCAACATATGTGCGTCAAAAGTTAGGACGGGACTGGTCTTGACAGTGCGACGCGATTTAGACTAAGGATAGTTAGTGAAATTATCCAGCAGTCCAGAAGGGTGGCAGCACCGGTGAGCGGGTCGGCAGTGGAGTTGGATGTCATCACCCTTCCGAGCACGGCGATGGGATCGAGGCTCACCCGGCCACATCGGCCCGCGTTGCGTGTCGTGCCCGAAACGGCCCCTGTCGACCTGGAGGCCGCCGCCAACGCGGCCGCGCAGTTCCTGAGCGCCTTGCGCCTGGACCTGGAGGGGGACGGCCTGGCTGATACTCCGCGGCGGATGGCCGCCGCTTACGCGGAGATGCTCGCACCGCGCCCGTTCAGGCTGACGACTTTCCCCAACGACGAGGGCTACGAGGGGCTGGTACTGGCCCGGTCCATCCCCGTGCAGTCGGTCTGCGAGCACCACCTGCTGCCCTTCGTCGGCACCGCTCACGTCGGATACCTGCCCGGAGAGCGGATCCTGGGCCTGTCCAAGCTTGCCCGCGTCGTCGAGCTGTTCGCCCGACGCCCCCAGGTGCAGGAGCGGCTGACAAAGCAGATTGCCGATTGGTTGCTGACCCATCTGGAACCGCGCGGGGTGGGCGTGGTTGTCGAAGCCGAGCACCTGTGCATGACGCTTCGGGGCGTCCGCGCTGCTGCGTCGACCACGGTCACCTCGACGCTGCACGGGCTGCTGCGTGATGACGCCCGGTCCCGCAATGAGTTCCTCGCGCTGGCCGTACCCGATGGGAGCGTCCGATGACCGGCCCGCTGGATGCCCTCACCGCGGCGGGCGTATCGATTTGGCTCGACGACCTCAGCCGGGCCCGCCTGGACGGCGGCGAACTGGCCCGGTTGGTCGCAGAGTGCCGAGTGACAGGGGTGACGACCAACCCGACCATCTTCGCCGCCGCCGTCGCGGCCGGTGACCTCTACGACGAGCAATTGCGTGAGTTGGCTGCGCGACCGGTGACGGTCGACGAAGCCCTGCGCCAACTGACCACGGATGACGTTCGGGCGGCCGCCGATGTGCTGAGGCGCGTGTACGACGACAGCGGTGGCCGCGACGGGTACGTATCCATCGAGGTCGATCCCCGCCTCGCGCACGAGACCGAGCGCACCGTCGCCGAGGCCCGCGTCCTGTGGGAGCAGGTGGACCGACCGAACCTGTTCGTCAAGATCCCGGCCACGCCTGCCGGCCTGCCGGCCATCAGCACCTGTCTGGCCGACGGGATCAACATCAACGTCACCCTGATCTTCGGCCTGAACCGCTACGACCAGGTGATCGACGCCTTCCTGGAGGGGATGGAGGCCGCCCACCGGACCGGGCACGGCCTGTCACACATCGCCTCGGTGGCGTCGTTGTTCGTCAGTCGGCTCGACACCGCGGTCGACGCGCTGTTGGACGGACTCGCGACGGCGAAGGCACGGCACCTTCGTGGCAAGGCGGCCCTCGCGAACGCTCATCTGGCCGCCGAGCACCACCGGCGTGCGTTCTCATCCGACCGATGGGTGGCCCTGGCCGCGGCAGGCGCTCGGCCGCAGCGACTGCTGTGGGCCAGCACGGGGGTCAAGGACCCCGCCTACGACGACACCCGTTACGTCACCGGACTGGTCACCACCGACACCATCGCCACGATGCCGGAGGCCACGTTGCGTGCGGTCGCCCACCATGGCCGGATCACCGGCGACACGGTCCTGGGCCGCCGTGCCGAGCAGGCCCATCGGGTGCTGAGCGCCCTGGCCGGTCTCGGCATCCGCTACGCCGAGATTGTCCGCCAACTCGAGGACGACGGGGTGGCCGCCTTCGAGGCCAGCTGGGACCGGCTCAGCGGTCAGGTCGCAGACAAGCTCGACCGGTTCCGGGCCACGGCCCACCATGCATCCCCCACGCGGAGAGGGTGAGCAAGCCATGTCCACCACGGCACCGTTCGTCATCGTCGGCGCCAGCCTCGCCGGCGCGAAGACCGCCGAGGCGCTGCGGGACCTGGGCCACGATGGGCGCATCGTCCTCATCGGCGACGAGGTCGAGCGCCCTTATGAGCGCCCGCCACTGTCGAAGGACTATCTGACCGGCAAGGCCGATCGGGACACGGTCTACGTGCACCCGCCGTCGTGGTACGACGAGCACGACGTCGAGCTGAAGCTGGGCACCACCGTCACTGCCGTCGACCCCGGTTCGCACCGGGTCGTCCTGGACGACGGCGCGTCTGTCGACTACGCGAAGCTGCTCATCGCCACCGGCTCCACGCCCCGTCCCCTCCAGGTTCCCGGCGCCGACCTCGACGGAGTGCTCTATCTGCGCCGGCTGGCAGACAGCGACCGGATCGGGCAGACGTTGCACGAAGGTTCCCGCATCGTGGTCGTCGGCGCCGGCTGGATCGGGCTCGAGACAGCGGCCGCCGCCAGGATGGCAGGTGTCGAGGTCAGCGTGCTGGAGAGGTCCGAGTTGCCCCTGCAGCGAGTGCTCGGCCCCGAGATGGCGCAGGTCTTCGACGATCTGCACCGCGAACACGGCGTCCACATGTATCCCGGCGTGACCGTCGCAGAGGTTGCCGGTGGCGGCGGCGCCGCCGAGGCGGTGGTGCTGGACGACGGCACACACCTGCCGGCCGACGCCGTCATCGCCGGCGTCGGGATCACCCCGGTCACCGAGTTGGCCGAAGCCGCGGGGCTCGACGTGGACAACGGGATCCTCGTCGACGAGCACCTGCGGACCAGCAACCCGGACATCTACGCGGCCGGCGACGTCGCCAACGCCTACCACCCGCGCCTCGGCCGGCGCCTTCGAGTGGAGCACTGGGCCAACGCGCTCCACCAGCCCGCCGTGGCCGCCGCCGGCATGCTCGGCGGCGAGGCCACGTACGACCGCACCCCGTACTTCTACACCGACCAGTACGACCTCGGCATGGAGTACACCGGCTACGCCGAGCCCGGCGGCTACGACCAGGTCGTGATCCGGGGCGACGCCGCTCGGCGCGAGTTCATCGCGTTCTGGCTGCGCGACCGGCGCGTGCTGGCCGGCATGAACGTCAATGTCTGGGACGTCATCGAGCCCATCGAGGCGCTGACGCGTTCCGGAGCCCAGGTCGACGCCGCACAACTCGCCGACCCCGACACACCCCTCACCGACCTCGTCGAGCGCTGACCATCCCGCCGCCACCACCGGCGGCCGCAGGAAGAGGAGACACCATGACCGGCCAAACGCCACCGACGCACGCAACCAGGTCGACCTCGAGCGCTGATCCGTACCAGCAGGCCTTCGCCCTGCTCCGAACCGGGTTCACCGTGGCGCCGATCCTGTTCGGGCTGGACAAGTTCTTCAACCTGATGACCGACTGGCCGCAGTACCTCGCGCCCGTCGTGGCCGACATCACTCCGGGCACGCCACAGCAGTTCATGTACGCCGTCGGCGTCGTCGAGATCATCGCCGGGCTCGTCGTCGCCGTCCGTCCGCTCTGGGGTGGTTACCTGGTCACCGCCTGGCTCGCCGGGATCATTGCCAACCTGCTCATCCTGGGCGACTTCTACGACATCGCGCTGCGCGACTTCGGTCTCCTGATCGCCGCCCTGGCACTCGCACGGCTGGCCGCTGGTCAGTCGTTGGAACGCAGCGGTTCAGGGCTGCGGTCGGCACGCGACTGACGACCAGCCCGGCACCGCTCACCGCATCACGGCGCACCCTCGTGACTCGCTGCCGCCTTCAGGTGGGTGACGAACCACTCAGCTGCGAGGCGGGCGACCTCGTCGAGCGCGCCGGGCTCCTCGAACAGGTGCGTCGCTCCCTCGACGATCACCAGATCTCGAACGCAACGCAACTCACCCAGGGCTTGCTGGTTGAGCCGCAGGACGACATCGTCCCGGCCGCCGACGATCAGCAGTGTCGGGGCTTGCACGTCCGCCAGTGCGGTGCCAGCCAGATCCGGTCGACCACCACGCGACACGACGGCCGCGACCCGGTCGCTCGTCCTCGCCGCGGCCACCAGAGCCGCCGCCGCACCGGTGCTGGCGCCGAAGTAGCCGAGTGGCAGGTGCGCAGTCGACGGCTCCTGCACCAGCCACCGCGTCGCCGCGAGCAGCCGATCGGCGAGCAGGCCGATGTCGAACCGGTGACGTCCCGTGCGGGCGTCCACTCTCTCCTCGGCATCGGTGAGCAGGTCGGCCAGCATGGTGGCCAGGCCGCGACCTTGCAGCTCGCGTGCGACGCTGCGGTTGCGCGGGCTGTGCCGGCTGCTACCGCTGCCGTGGGCGAACAGCACCATGCCACGGGCGCGCTCGGTCACGGTCAGATCGCCGTGTATCACCTGGCCCGCAGCGACCTCGATGGTGACGGTTCGCTCGGACATGGAGCCATTCTTCCTTCTCCTGCCCTGCCGTCACACGAGTCCGAGCCAGTCCCACGGGTCGGTCGAGTGCGCCGGACGTACCCAGCCACCCATCGAGCGCGCTACAGCCATTCGAGGACCTTCCGGGCGAAGGCATCCTGGACCCAGAAGCTGCTGTGGTCGACGGCGGCGGCAGCGGGGAACACCAACGGGTCGGCTGGCGCGAAGCCGTCGAGGCCCGCCACGCGATGGACGCCTTCGGTCGGCACGATCAGGTCGTTCTCGGTACTGCCGAACACGACGTCGACGATCGCGTCTCGCGCCGTCCGCGACAGCGGCGACCCTTGGGCCGGCTCGAAGTTCGAGGCAACGGCACGATAGGTGCTGGCCGTGGTGGTGGGCAGGTTGAGGTACTCGCGGAGATAGCTGCCCTTGGGATCCATGGAGGCCAGCCCGTCGAGTCCTCGGAATGCGCCCACGGCGAGTTGCTTCAGGACGGCGAGGACGACGTCGACCGTGTCGGTGACCGGATTGTCCGGCACCAGCTGGACCAGGTTCGTCACCCGGTCGAGCAGTGTGTTCAGGTGCTCCGAGTCTGCCAGTGCGGTGCCCGCGTTCGGCGTGCCTACCATGATCAGATTACGCACGTCGATGACTCCACCGAGATCCAGCTCTTGGCCGTGCTCGGCCATGACCCGCCCGACCAGACCACCCCGCGAATGGGCGATCACGTCGACGGTCATGCCGAGACCCTCGGGAAGCTGTTTCGCCAGCCACCGGACGTTCTCCGTCGGGTCCACCGAGATCGTGAAATGGTCGAAGGCGATCACCCGGCCCTCGTAGCGACGATGCAGCTCGCTGATCAGCGGCTCGGGAATCCGGCGGAAGCCGGTGTGGGCCAGGCTCATGGTCCCGTGGACGAACATCAGCACCGGCCCGGCGGCCAGGGAGGACCAGTCCGGCACCTGGCCGCCGGCAGGCTGCCGGTACGTGGCGGGCTCGAACGTCCGCAGGCCGTTGCGCCGGTGATGCTGTTCCCAGCGCGATGCGAAGTAGTCGCCGACCTTGCCCAGAAGGGGATCCACGAGCGGGAACACGAGCACCTTGAGCAGCTTGGTGCCCACCATGCCGAGCAGGCCCCGCTGCCCGTCTCCCGCGGACCCCTCCGCCGGCATCACCGCACGCGGCACCCGGTACACGCGGCTGTCACCACCGCGGGACGCCACCGACTCCGGGTTCTGGGGTATGTCCACCGGCAGGTGCCAGCTCACGGTCCCGTCCTCGGCGGTGTAGATCAGGAACTGTCCGAGGCCGGTTCCCGGTCCGGGCACCTCCGCCTCGATGTCGTTCGCACCACCCGCCGCCCGGCTGCCGGTGCCGTCGTCGCCGGTCTGCCAGACGTCGCGGATCTCGATCGTCAGCTGTTCCTCGACGCCGGCCCGTTCGAGGCAGTCGAGGAACTCCGCCGTCGCGTCCTCGGCGGCGCGCATTCCGGAGCTCCCCGCGTGATGGACCTCCGCCGTTCCGGTGAGCCCCGGCGTGCGCAGCGTGACGCTCCCGATCGAGACTGCGACACCGGTGGGGTCGAGTTGCTCAGCCACGGTCGTCCCCCTGTCCTGGTATGAGCCGTAACCGGGGATGGCCGAACAGCTGGTACGCCACGAGCGTGGCGCTGTCGGCGGTCCCGGCGTCGACGTTGTCGGCCGTGTAGGTCGCGCGGATCCTGCGGAGTGCTTCGGCCACCGACGGTGTGCTGCCCCCGCCGTACACCGCGGCATAGAAGTCGTCCGCGACCCGGCTCGCGACCTCGTCCTCGACGTTCCACAACGCGGCGACGACTCCGGACGCGCCGGCCCTCAGTAAGGCGGCGGCCAGACCCGCGTAGTCACCGAGGGCCACCTGGCCCTGCCCGACCTGGCAGGCGTTGAGAAACAGGAACGTGGGCCGCGGCATCGTGACGGCGTCGACGTGCTGCGGCTTGAGGTACTGAGGACCGAAGCCTCCGTTGGCCTTCGGCGCCAGCAGTACGAGGCCCTGATCGACGCCCTGCGGGTCGAACCGCCCGTGCAGGGCGACGTGCAGGACGTCCGCAGCGGGCTTCCCGCCCAGACAGTCGAGGACGGCACGGAAGACGGGCTCGACGACGGCCGTCCGCGGATAACGCTTCGCGAGGTCGTCGGCCTCGGATTCGGCGAAGGGCAGCTGCGGCCAGCCCGTGACGCCGACGTACTTCGCGGTGAGCACCGCACGGTCGACCACCTCGACGCTGCGCCGGGGGACGGGCTTCGGTCGGGAGTCGGTGAGGGGCCAGCGGCCGAGCGCCACGTGC
>DATFBR010000162.1:0-3036 GCA_035253685.1 Jiangellaceae bacterium | reverse complement strand
TCCGAACCGGATCGGGCAGGGGATCGAGTTCGACTACTCCTGCGTCCACGCCGCGACGGCCCTGCGCGCGGCCGGCTACGAGACCGTCATGGTCAACTGCAATCCGGAGACAGTGTCGACCGACTACGACACCTCGGACCGACTTTACTTCGAGCCGTTGACCCTCGAGGACGTCTTGGAGGTCGTCCACGCGGAGCACACCGCCGGCCCGGTCGCGGGCGTGGTCGTCCAACTGGGCGGTCAGACGCCTCTCGGCCTGGCCCGGGCGCTCGTGGCCGCGGGTGTGCCGCTCGCCGGCACCTCGCCAGAGGCGATCCACCTCGCCGAGGAGCGCGGTGCATTCGGGCGGGTGCTTGCGGCGGCCGGCCTCCCGGCACCGAAGCACGGCACCGCGATCTCGTTCGGGCAGGCCCGCGAGATCGCGGCCGATATCGGCTATCCGGTCCTGGTCCGACCGTCGTACGTCCTCGGCGGGCGTGGCATGGAGATCGTCTACGACGAGGAGTCGATGCGCTCGTACATCGAGGGCGCCACGGACGCCGGCCCTGAGCACCCCGTGCTCGTCGACCGGTTCCTCGACGACGCGGTCGAGATCGACGTTGACGCGCTCTACGACGGACGGCAGCTGTACCTCGGCGGGGTGATGGAGCACATCGAGGAGGCCGGCATCCATTCCGGCGACTCCGCGTGTGTGCTGCCGCCGATCACGCTGGGCCGGGAGGAGCTCGACCGGATCCGCGTGTCCACCGAGGCGATCGCCCGCGGCGTCGGGGTACGGGGCCTGCTGAACGTCCAGTACGGGCTGGCCGGCGACGTGCTGTACGTGCTGGAGGCCAACCCGCGGGCGTCGCGGACGGTGCCGTTCGTTTCCAAGGCCACGGGAGTGGCTCTGGCGAAGGCTGCTGCGCGGATCATGCTCGGCGACACCGTGGCCGACCTGCGGGCCGAGGGCTTGCTCCCGGCCGCCGGCGACGGCGCCGACCTGCCGGACCAGGCACCGGTTTCGGTCAAGGAGGCGGTGATGCCGTTCAACCGCTTCCGGCTGCCGGACGGCCGGTCGGTCGACACCGTGCTGGGGCCGGAGATGCGCTCGACCGGTGAGGTCATGGGTGTCGACGAGCTGTTCGGCACGGCCTTCGCCAAGTCGCAGACGGCGGCCTACGGCGGGCTGCCGGCGAGGGGACGGGTGTTCGTGTCACTGGCGAACAGGGACAAGCGGCACATGGTGTTCCCGGTCAAGCGGCTCTCCGATCTGGGATTCGAGATCATCGCGACGGCCGGTACCGCGCGGGTGCTGCGTCGCAACGGCGTCGCGGCCGAGGTCGTGGGCAAGCTCTCCGTGGACGGCGGATCCGACGGGGGACCGGCAATCGTCCGGCGCATCCTCGCCGGCGACGTCGACCTGATCATCAATACCCCGACCGGGACGACACCCGGCGGCAGCCCGCGGGCGGACGGCTACGCGATCCGGACCGCGGCGGTCCAGGCGAACATCCCGTGCATCACGACCGTGCAGGGGCTGGCGGCAGCGGTCCAGGGCATCGAAGCGGCCCGCGCCGGCGGCATCGGGGTCCGGTCCCTGCAGTCCTGGGCCGCGTCCCTGTGGCTTCCCCCAAGCCCCGTTGATCACGGCGAAGTGGGCCGCCCGGACATCTCCAAGAGCTCCGTTTCGCCATGATCAACGGGTCGGGGCGGGCCTACCGGGCGCTGTTCCGGACGGTGCTGCAGCGGATCGACGCGGAGACCGCGCACCGGCTCGGTTTCGGCGCCTTGCGCGCGGCGGCCGCGGTTCCCGGCGGCGCCGCACTGATGCGGCGCGCGTGTGCGGTTGACGATCCGGCCCTGCCGGTTCGTGCCCTCGGCCTCGACCTCCCGAGTCCACTGGGGCTGGCGGCGGGCTTCGACAAGGACGCCCGAGGCATCGCAGCCATGGCCGCGCTCGGGTTCGCCTTTGTCGAGGTCGGCACGGTGACGGCGGCACCACAGCCGGGCAACCCGCGCCCGCGCCTGTTCCGGCTGGCCAGCGACCGGGCCATTGTCAACCGGATGGGTTTCAACAACGACGGGTCTGCCGCAGTCGCGGCCCGGCTGGGCCGGTACGCCGCGCGGATCCAACGGCGGGGCCGGCGAATCGTCGTCGGCGTGAACATCGGCAAGAGCGCCGTCGTGCCCGACGAACACGCCGTCGTCGACTACGTCGCCAGCGCTCGGCGGCTGGCGGGTTCTGCCGACTATCTCGTGGTGAACGTCAGCTCACCCAACACGACCGGCCTACGTGACCTACAGGCCGTGCAGCGGTTGAGACCCCTGCTGACGGCGGTGCGCACGGGTGCAGACCGGGCCGCCCGCCGGCACGTCCCTCTCCTGGTCAAGATCGCCCCGGACCTGGCCGACGAGGACGTGCTCGCGGTCGCCGATCTGGCGCTCGAGCTCGGTATCGACGGGATCGTCGCGACCAACACCACAACCTCGCGCGACGGCCTACGGTCGACCGCTCATCAGGTCGGCGTGGCGGGAGCCGGGGGCTTGTCCGGCCCGCCGTTGCGCGAGCGCTCCGTGCAGGTGCTGAAGCTGCTACGAGACCGCGTCGGTGACCGTTTGGTGCTCGTCTCGGTCGGAGGTGTCGAGACCGCCGCGGACGTGGCCGAACGGCTGCGCGCCGGAGCCACGCTCGTGCAGGCGTACACGGCGTTCGTCTACGGCGGGCCGTTGTGGCCGCGCCAAGTCAACCGGGAGCTCGCCCGGGAGCTTCGGTATCGGACGGCGGTGGTCTCGTGACCGGCGTGGTGTCAGGGCAGGGACGCGAATCCACCCCGGCCGGCGAGCTGTCCGGCCGGACGGGTCGAGAAGGCTTCGGCGCGCGGCTGCACGCGGCGGTGGCGGAACGCGGTCCGCTCTGTGTCGGCATCGACCCGCATCCGGAGCTGCTGCACGCCTGGGGACTCGACGACGACCTCGTAGGGCTCGAACGGTTCGCCCGGACCGCCGTCGAGGCGCTCGGGGAGACGACGGCGGTGCTCAAACCGCAGTCGGCGT
>DATFBR010000161.1:0-2438 GCA_035253685.1 Jiangellaceae bacterium | reverse complement strand
TGCTGTTCCAGGCGTTGGCCATCCTGTCCGGACAGACCCTCCCGCCGCCCGCGCTGGTGGTCGTCGGTGGCCACTCGTTCCAGGACTACAGCGGCTACCGGGACGAGGCCGTGGCCATGCTGCCCGGGCTCGGACTCGAGCTCGGGCGTGACGTCATCCTGGTGGGAACCGTGAGCGAGTCCGCGCTGCACGAGTACTACCGCAGCGCGGACTCGCTGGCCTTTCCCTCGGTGAAGGAGGGCTGGGGACTCGTCGTACTGGAGGCGATGTCCGCAGACCTGCCGGTGGTCGCCAGCGACATTCCGGTACTGCGCGAGTACCTGACCGACCGCGAGACGGCAGTCCTGACCCGCACCGGCGATCCGCGGTCGCTCGCCGCCGGGATGTGGGAGGTGGTCGCCGACGGCGCACTTCGGGCCCGGCTGGTCGACGCCGGTCGGTCGCTCGTGCCCCGGTTCAGCTGGGAGCGCACTGCGTCCGGACACCGGGCGCTGTATGCCGAGAACTGCGCGCAGTCGGGTCGTGCCCGCCCTGCGGGTACACACACCCACGGCTCATAAACGGACAAAGTAGGTGACGTCGGGTGCCCGAGTACGCTGACGGGCGACGGTGGCGTCCACCATTGGTGCAGATGCGTACACCAAACTGGATGTCCGGCACGGGTCGGAGGGTTGCGGATGGCTGAGCGCAAGCGCGTCGCGGCGGCCAGGCAACGCCCGGCGCGGGCAGTCCAGGTCGGCGAGCACGTCGAGGGGATCGTCAGCTCGATCGGGCCGAAGCTTCAGCGGCTGCGCCGGGAGCAGCGCCTGTCCCTGCAGCAGCTCGCGGCACGTGCCGAGGTGTCGGCGGCCGCCATCCACAAGATCGAACGCAACGACATGGTGCCGACGATCACGACGCTGTTGAAGATCTCCGCGGCGCTGGAACGCCCGGTCAGCTACTTCACCGAGGTCGACGACGGCCAGGTCGAGTTCGCGACCCTGACGAGGGCCGACGATCGGCGCGGCGTGTTCACCCCGCACCAGGGTCTGCACCTGGCCGGGATCTCCGGCGCCTATGCGCAGTTCAAGGGTGCGGCCGCGGTCGCCACCGTGGACCCCGGGGCGAACAGCGGGGACAAGCCGATGCTGCACCCCGGTGAGGAGTTGGTCCTCGTCACCGAGGGCGCCTTGGTCTTCGACGTCGCCGGCAGCAGGTACGAGCTCGGGCCGGGCGACTCGCTGCAGTTCATCGGAGATCAGCCGCACCACTGGGCGAACGAGAGGTCCGAACCCGCAACCGCCGTATGGTTTGCGCTCCGCGACGGCTGACAACGCACGGACGGAAACCATTGGGCGGCCTCCCCGCGAAACTGCGGGGAGGCCGCCCTCTGTCGGGGCGGAGACGATCCCTACTGGCCGCAGGGACCCTGGCTGGCGAACGGCAGGCTGGTGTATCCGGAGATGTCGTAGGAGCTCAGCGAACCGTCGGCAGCGGCAGTGAGCACCGCCATCGTCGGGATCCGGAACAAGTTCTCGAGCTGGCCGTTGCTCTTCTGGCCGACCGAGCGGACCTCGTAGAAGATCGCTCCCTGGGTCGGCGTCGGCATCACGGGCTGCTCACCCGCGGGAGCGGTGCCACCCATGAGCATCCGGCTGAGCGCCGCGTTGGTGATGTCGATCAGCGGGTAGTGCGCCACGTTGGCGAGCCCGTACTGGTCGAGGGCGTCGACGCTGACCATCGCCATCTGCCGGTTGGTCAACCACTGCAGCGCGGTCATCCGTGCCGGGTCGATCGAGCGGGCTCCGATCTGGAACTGGTTGAGGTCGTCGGTGCCCTCGACGATCGGCGCCTGCCCCATGTGGTGCAGGTCGAGCGCCAGTTCCGGCGCGACGTCCCGCCACAGCCTCCAGAACGCGATCGACTCCGGTTGGGCGAAGTTCTCCCAGTCCCGGTTGAGGTCGATCCGGTTCGGCGTGGTGCTCTGCCGGATGTTGGCCTCGGCGCCATCGGGGTTGTACATGGGGATGACGACGACGGTGAGGTTTTCGCGGATCAGTTGTGCGGTCGGGTTCCCGCTGGCGAGCAGGTCGAGGATCTGCAGTGAGGCCTCGGTGCTGTGCAACTCGTTGCCGTGGATGCGGGCCTGCAGCCAGAACGTGGTCGGGCCGTTGCCGACCGTCGCGTAGAGCAACTCGCGGCCCTCGCCGGACTGGCCGGCCGAGGCGACGGAGACCAGACCCAGGCTGGTTCGCTCGATCCGGTCGAGCTCCTGGACGACGTCGTCGTAGCCGGCGACGCTGGACAGGCTGACGTTCTGGTCGGACTGGATGCACGGGCCGCCGGGGTTGTGTGCCGGGTCGGCCGTGGCCATCGTTGCGGAGCTCAGGCCGGTGGCGAGCAGGCCGGCCGTGGCGAGCGCGGTCAGCGTCCTCCGCATGGGTACTCCTTCCGGTCGA
>DATFBR010000160.1:0-2945 GCA_035253685.1 Jiangellaceae bacterium | reverse complement strand
AGCACGGCCTCGCGGCGCTCCCGCTGGGATCCGCTCATGCCACCGCCTACCCGGGTCGATCACGCCGTCGGAGACCGTAGACCGGGGTACCGACACAGCCGTCTCACCCGGGGTCGGCCCGTCGACGTCCTCCTACTCGTGGAGACGTCCTCGAGCCCTGTTCGGGTTCTGTGACCTGCGTCACATCGCGAGCATGATCTGCCCTGCGAGCCCGAGAACGGCCGGTCCGGTCAGCAGGAGCACGCCGTCGGCACGTTCGGTGACCACCAGCCTGCCGCCCGGTACGTCGACGATGCACGAGGCACCAGGGGCGAGGTCATTGCGTCGCATCGCCATCCAGGCGGCCGCACAAACGCCGGTTCCGCACGATCGGGTCTCACCGACTCCGCGTTCCCACACTCGCAGGGCGAGGTGCCGATCGCCCCGACCCACGACGAACTCGACGTTCGCGCCGTCGGGGAAGACGCTCTCCGGCATCACCGTGGGAGGCTCCTGCAGGCGGCCCACGTCGTCGAGGGCGTCGACGAACACGACGGCGTGCGGGTTCGGCATGAAGACCGGCTCGGCTGGCCAGGCCTCGCCCCCGACGGCCACCTGGACCGGTACCGCCGGCTTCACGTGGCGCGGTCTGCCCGTCTCCGCCGTCACCGAACCGTCGGGTTGCTGACGAACCATGCGCACGCCGGCTCGCGTTCCGATCGCCAGCTCCTGCCCCGTGGCCAGGCCGGTGGCCCAGAGGTACCGCGCGATCACCCGTACGCCGTTGCCGCACATCTCCGCCACCGAGCCGTCGGCGTTGCGGTAGTCCATGAACCACTCGGCCTCGGCGGCAATGTCCTGTCCGGCGGTGAGGTCGCGACTTCGCACCACCCGGATGACGCCGTCGCCACCGACGCCCGTGTACCGGTCGGTCAGCCGCCGGACCGTGTCCGCATCGAGGTCGGGGTGCCGGGTGCCGTCGGGATCGGGCAGCAGCACGAAGTCGTTCTCGGTGCCGTGACCCTTGACGAACGGGACACCACGCGTCACGGAGGACGATCCTAGGCCGACCGTCACCGGCTCCGGGCCAGCGCGAGCTCGACCAGGTCGGGGGCGTCGAAGGGCAGCCATTCGATCCGCGGATCCTTGCGGAACCACGAGTATTGACGGCGCGCGAAGCGCCGAGTCGCCCGGACGGTGCGCTCGCGGGCCTCCTGTTCGCCGTACTCGCCCGCGAGGAATGCCAGCACCTGGGCGTAGCCGAGCGCCTGGGCCGCCGTGCGACCCCGGCGGAGGCCGGGTTCGAGCCGGCGAACCTCGTCGACGAACCCGGCGTCCCACATCCGACCGACCCGGGCCTCGATCCGTTGGTCGAGCAGGTCGCGCGGCACGTCGAGACCGATCTGGACCACGGCGTCGTACGCGTACTCCCTGGTCGGCAGCGTCGCGGAGAACGGCCGCCCGGTCAGCTCCACCACTTCGAGAGCGCGGACGACCCGTCGCCCGTTCGTCGGCAGGATCGCCGCAGCCGCCGCCGGATCCACGGTCGACAGGCGCGCATGCAGCGCCGGCGCACCCACCGCGGCGAGCTCGTGCTCCAGCCGCCCACGCACCGCCGGATCCGTGCCCGGGAACTCGAACCGGTCCAGAACCGCACGGACGTACAGCGCGCTCCCCCCGACCAGCACCGGAACGGCGGCACGAGCCCGGCAGCTGTCGACGGCAGCTCTGGCCCGCTGCTGGAACTCGGCCACGGTCGCGGGTTGCGTGACGTCGAGAACGTCGAGCAGGCGGTGCGGGACACCGCGCCGTTGCGCCGTCGTCGGCTTCGCGGTGCCGATGTCCATGCCGCGGTAGAGCTGCATCGCGTCCGCGTTGACGACTTCGCCGCCCAGTCGGCGGGCCAGCCCGACCGCCAGGTCGCTCTTGCCCGCGGCCGTGGGGCCGACGACGGCGAGGACGGGCGGGAGCCGGGGCATCGGCCCAGTGTCGCAGTCGTCACGACTCAGCCGTGGCGCTCCCAGACAGCCACCAGATAGCCAACCCCGTACGGTGCCGCGTCGTAGCTCACCTCGGCGTCGAACAACGCCTCCGCCGCCGCTCCGGCCAACACCTGCCAGGCCGCCCGCCCCGCGGCCTGGAGGTCCGCCGCCACCACCGGGTCGATCGTGAGCAGGCCGGCGGGGTCGCCGGCCCGCAACGCCTCGGCGACGACGGCGTCGAACAGCTCCGCCCGTGCGTCGAGGGGTCCTGGCCCTTCGTTCGAGCGATGCGCCGATCCGTCCCCCATGACCAGCATGCCGACCCGGTCGGCCTCCTGCGCCACCGCTGCACCGAGGCTCCGGCATTCCGCGGCCGGTGTGGCTGCGTCGATCTCCAGGCCGCTGACCTGCCCGGTCCAGGCCGACTCGGCGAGCAACCATGCGCCGACGGCCAGCGAGAGCGGCAGGTCGTGGCCGTCCACCGCAGGTGGGCCGGTGCCCGGCAGGGCCACCTCCAGATCGGCACCGAAGGGCGCGAACGACCCATGGGTGCCGCCGGGGTGTCGACGGGTCGCATCACCGGTGCCCACCACGACGAGCAGCTCCGGCTCGGTCGCGCGCACGGCGTCCACTGCTGCCAGACAGGCGGCCCGCAGGTCGTCGAGTTCCGAGGCGCCCTCCGCAGCCACTTCGGGAAGGAGCAGCGGCGGATGGGGGCACACTGCGGCGGAGACCAGCACGCCCGGAGGCTATCTCATGATCATGTGGTCGAATGTGATGCGTGATCGACACGGGCGACGCATTGCGCATCGCCGGTGCTGCCGCTGTCGGGCTGTCCGGAATCGGGCTCGGCATCGCCTGGTTGCCCGCTCGACGCCACGAGAGCCCGGCCACGCCGGTCGCCCGCCTGCTCCTGACCGCCGGATTGGTGGCCGCGATCCTCGACCTCGGCGGGCTCGGCGGGGTTCTCGGGCTCGCCCTGGC
>DATFBR010000159.1:0-5485 GCA_035253685.1 Jiangellaceae bacterium | reverse complement strand
GACCGATCACGCCGAGTACGGCCACTGGGAGCTCGCCCGGCTGCGGCTGTACCCCGACGGCACGCGCAAGGTGACCCTGCGTCGACGCATCCTGCGCGTTGCCCGCACCGAACCCTGAGCGAACCTGGGGGCTGGGGCTCGGCCTCGCGCTCGCCCTCGCTGCAATCCGACTTGTGGTGGGTTTTCAACGCCTCCGAAGCGTCTGACACGTTCCCAACCCGCCACAAGTCGACCGGTTTCCACATAGACCCCCGTCGAGCGCGTCGTATCCACGGGACGCGTCGCGCGCCATGGCACGCGCGCGAGGAATGGGTGGGATGGACGCATGCCCGTCCCTGCCATGGTGCCCGCCGAGCTGACTCGCGCGCCCTTTCTCGGCAGCGCTGCCGTTGATGCCGGCCTGATCACCCGGCGCCAGTTGCAGTCCACGCCGTGGGTGCGAGTCCTGCGCAACGTCTACATGCACCGCGACCTGCCCCTGACCGACCGGACGCGGGCCGGCGCGCTATTGCTCGTCCTGCCCGCCCGTTCGGTCGTCGCCGGCATGACGGCCGCCTGGCTCCACGGCGTGTGGCAGCCGTTGCCGGGCCGACCTGTACCACTGCAGTACGCCCGGCCCCGAGCGGCACCGAGCGGTCGACCGGCAGGACTCCACCTGTCCCGGCGGGTTCTGCATGTCGACGACACCGGCCTGAGCGATCTCACCCAGGTCGACGGCATCGTCGTCACCTCACCACTTCGCACCTGCTTCGACCTCATGCGGGCCCGCAGCCTCGTCGAGGCCGTGGTCGTTGCGGACGCCTTCGCCCGTGCCGGCGTGGTCGACCTGCCTTGGCTGGCCGCTTACGTTGCGATGCACCGCCGGTGGCCCGGCGTTCGACGGAGTGTCATGGCCGTCGACCTGTCGTCGGCGCGGAGCCGTTCACCCGGCGAGACGCGGCTTCGGATGGTCGTCGTGCTCGCCGGATTCCCGGCGCCGCTGGTGAACCCGCCGGTGTTCACCGGTGATCCGCCGGTGCTCGCGGGCTACCCGGACCTGGTCATCGTGGTGACCTCTCCGGTGCTCGGCCTGGAGTACGACGGCGCCTATCACGACGATCAGTGGCAGCGGCAGGCGGACAACCGTCGCGAGAACACACTCACACGCGCTGGTCTCCCCTTGCTCCGCTACGGTGCCGAGTCTGTGCGGCGCGAGCGCGAGTCAATCGTCGCCGACATCACTGCGATGACCGGCCTTCGACCGATTGCCGAGCTGCGTGCCGAGGACTTCCGCCGCCCTCCGCCTCCCATGACCTGGTAGTCCTCCGACTTGTGGCGGGTCGTGAACCCCTGGCCGCCGTCGGAGACGTGTAGAACCCGCCACAAGTCGGTCCAAGCGTGGCGTGACGCGGCGGCCGACCGCGGGTCGTCAGGCGATGTCGTCAGGTGAGGTCGTCAGGCGAGGTCGTCAGGCGAGGTCGAGGAAGCGGTCGAGCACTCGGGCGCCGAAACGGAGGCCGTCGACCGGCACCCGCTCGTCGACACCGTGGAACATGCCGGCGAAGTCCAGGTCCGGCGGCAGCCGTAGGGGTGAGAACCCGAACCCCCTGATGCCGAGGCCGCTGAAAGCCTTGGCGTCGGTTCCGGCGGATATGCAGTACGGAACCGCACGGGCGGCGGGGTCCTCGGCGAGCAGCGCCGCGCCCATGGCCTCCACCAGAGCGCCGGTGAACTCGGTCTCCAGCGCGATGTCGGACACGAGCACGTCGCGTCGCACCCGAGGTCCGAGGATCTCGTCCAGGGTGGCGTGGAACTCCTCCTCGTGACCGGGCAGGAATCGCCCGTCGACCATGGCCTCCGCACGGCCGGGTATGACGTTGTGCTTGTAGCCGGCCTTGAGCATCGTGGGTGTGGCGGTGTTGCGGAGCGTGGCACCGACCATCTTCGCCACGGTGCCGAGCGTTCGGACGAGCTGCTCGCCATCCTCGGGATCGAGCGCGATGCCGTAGGCCTCGGACGCGGCGTCGAGGAAGGACCGCACGGTCGGGATCATTCGCAACGGCCACTGATACCGGCCCAGCCGCGCGACCGCCTCGGCGAGCTCCGTCACCGCGTTGTCGTGGTTGACCATCGAGCCGTGCCCGGCGGTGCCATCGACGGTCAGCCGCATCCATTCGATGCCTTTCTGAGCCGTCTCCACCAGGTACAGACGCAGGTCGTCGCGGACGGTGAGGCTGAACCCGCCCACTTCGCTGATCCCCTCCGTACAGCCCTCGAACAGGTCTGGGTGGTGGTCGGCCACCCAGTGGCTGCCGAGGATCCCGCCGGCCTCCTCGTCGGCCGTGAAGCACAGGACGACCGGCCGTGCCGGAACGCGGCCCGTGAGAAGCCGGTCGCGGATGACGGCCAGGATCATCGCGTCCATGTCCTTCATGTCGATCGCGCCGCGGCCCCACAGACAACCGTCGGTGATCTCACCGGAGAACGGGTCGTGGGTCCATTCGGCCGCATCGGCCGGCACGACGTCGAGGTGCCCGTGGACGAGCAGGGCGTCGGAGCGCGCCGGGTCGCCGCCGTCGAGGCGGGCGACCACCGTCGTGCGACCCGGCTGTGATTCCAGCAGCGTCGGTTCGAGCCCGACGTCGGCCAGCTTCTCCGCGACGTACTCGGCTGCCTTGCGCTCACCCGGACCGCTGCCGTCGCCGTAGTTGGAGGTGTCCTGCCGGATCAGGTCCCGGCACAGGTCGACGACCTCGTCGTCGGGCCCGGGCCGCGCAGTTCGCTCGGTCACGGCAATCATCCAACCCGAGGATGCCAGGTGTGGTTCTTCAGCCTCGTTTCAGCCGCTGTGCGTCACGATGTCGGTGAGGCGGTGTGCCCATGCGGATTCTTGTCGTCGAAGACGAGCAACGGCTGGCCGCCGGACTGCGTGCGGGCCTGGAGGCCGAGGGCTTCGCGGTGGACGTGGCGTCCAACGGCGTCGACGGCCTATGGCTCGCGCGTGAACGGCCACCGGATGCGATCGTCCTCGACATCATGCTGCCGGGGCTCAACGGGTACGTGCTCTGCCGGACGTTGCGGGCCGAGGAGAACTGGACGCCCATCCTGATGCTGACCGCCAAGGACGGCGAATGGGACCAGGTCGAAGCGCTGGACACCGGTGCGGACGACTACCTGACCAAGCCCTTCTCGCACGCGGTCCTCGTTGCCCGGCTACGAGCACTGATGCGCCGTGGGGCCCCCGAACGCCCGACCGTGCTGGCCGCTGGCGACCTCTGTCTCGACCCCGCCGGCCGCCGGGCATGGCGCGGACCGAAGCAACTCGATCTGACGACGAGGGAGATGTCGCTGCTGGAGTTCCTCCTCCGCCGCCGCGGTGAGGTGGTGTCCAAGCACGAGATCCTGGAGCACGTCTGGGACTTCGACTTCGACGGCGACCCGAACATCGTCGAGGTCTACATCGGGCACCTGCGGCGAAAGGTGGACCGCCCCTTCGGCCGTACGGCGATCCGGACCATCCGCGGAGCGGGATACCGGCTGGAGGCGGACGGTGGCTGAGCGCGTGCGCACCTTCGCCCGGCGGTGGCGGGCATGGACGGGCACGGTGCGAGCGCGGACCACGGCGGTGGCCGTCCTGGTGGTCGGTGTCGCGCTGCTGGTGGGCGCCGCAGCCCTCGTGGCGTCGCTACGAGACGTGCTCACGACCGAGGTCCGCACGGCCGCCGAGGCCCGTGCGGACCGAGCGGTGACGGCGCTCGACGCCGGTGCGGCGCCCGCCTCGGTCGTGGTCACCGACGACGACGACGTCGTCATTCAGGTTCTCGACGCCGACGGAGAAATCGTTGCTGCCAGCAGCAACGCGAGGGGCCATTCCCCGATCGCCGATCTCGGACCGGGCGACGAGGCCGAGATCACCGTTCCCTTCGACGACGACCGTTTCCTCGCGGTGAGTGCGCCCGCCGGCGGCCAGGAAGGGCCCTACACGGTCCTGTCCGCCCACACGCTGGACTCGGTGAGTGAATCCGTCGGGGCGATGACCGCCGCCTTGTCACTCGGGCTGCCGCTCCTGCTCGCGGTGGTGGGCGCGACGACGTGGTGGCTGGTGGGGCGGGCGCTCGGGCCGGTCGACGCCGTGCGCCGCGAGGTCGACGCGATATCCGCGAGTCAGCTGCACCGTCGCGTGCCGGAGCCGGGCAGCTCGGACGAGGTGGCCCGGTTGACGGTCACCATGAACCGGATGCTGGACCGTCTCGAACAGGCGCAGGACCGGCAGCGCCGCCTCGTCTCCGACGCGTCACACGAACTGCGCTCGCCCGTCGCAGTGATCCGCCAGCACGCCGAGGTGGCTCTGGCGCATCCGGAACGCATGCCGACCGCTGCGCTGGCGGAGACGGTCGCAGCGGAGGGACTGCGCCTGCAGCAGCTGGTGGACGACCTGCTGCTCCTGGCGCGTGCCGACGAAGGCATCCTGCGGCTCGACCGCCGCCCGCTCGACGTGGACGACGTCGTCTTCGACGAGGTACGCCGCCTGCGGGCCACCACGGTGCTTCATGTCGACGCGACCGCCGTTTCCGCCGGTCGTGCCCTCGCCGACGCGGCGGCCACCCGGCGCATCGTGCGCAACCTTGTGGACAACGCCGTCAACCACGCCCGCGCCCGCATCGGCTTGTCGCTGACCGAGACCGACGGCTGGGTCGTGCTTCATGTCGATGACGACGGCCCGGGCATCGCCGCCGACGACAGGACCCGGGTCTTCGACCGTTTCGTGCGCCTCGACGACGCCCGCGCCCGCGACGACGGTGGCGCCGGGCTCGGCCTGGCCATCGTCACGGAACTGGTCGCCGCGCACGGCGGCGACGTCGCGGTGGCGGACAGCCCGCTGGGGGGTGCCCGGGTGACCCTCCGCCTGCCCGGCGCAGGTGAGCCCGCCGGCTGACCGCGAGCCGTTCACGTTCAGCGTGGATTCAGCCGACCGGAGGCATGGTGGTCCGGTTCGATCAGCGGACCGGCAGGAGGGTTCCGATGACACGCATGACGAAGCTCGCGGCCGCGGCGGTGTCCGGTGCGGCCGTGGTCGCTGCGAGCGTAGGTGCCGCCGTCGCCACATCCGGCGACGACGACGAGACCGAGCGACCCATCAGTGGCGACGCGCTCCAGAAGGCGTCCGAGGCCGCGCTGGAGCACACCGGTGGCGGCTCCGTCACCGGCACCGAGGTGGGCGACGAGGAGAGCCTCTACGAGGTCGAGGTCACGCTCGACAACGGCCGTCAGGTCGACGTCCAGCTCGATGAGGACTTCGCCGTCGTCGGCACGGAGGGAGACGACGACAACAGCGAGGACCAGGACTGAGATGGCCGCAGTGAGGCGCGCCGCTGTCGCATCGGTGGCTGTAGCCGCAGTCGCCGCCGCGACGATCGGCGTGGTCCTCACCCTGACAGACGGCGACGACGCGCAGACGCGATCGCCGGAAGGCGAGTCCGCAGCGGCGTACTCGCCGTCGATCGAT
>DATFBR010000158.1:0-3265 GCA_035253685.1 Jiangellaceae bacterium | reverse complement strand
CATCGACGGCGCCGTTGCCCATGCGATCCGCACGACCGTGGCGGGCACGGTCGGCGCCACGGCCGTCGCCGTGCCGGTGCTGCTGGGCCTGCTGGCCTGGCGGTCGCTGCGCCGTCCCGACCGCAACGGCCCGGGCGGCCGGCAGCTGGTCGGGTGGACGGCCCTCGCCCTCGGGACGCTGGGCCTGATCCACATCGCGGCCGGGATGCCGCGCCCGGTCGACGGTCCGGCAGCCATGCAGAACGCCGGCGGCGCGGTCGGCTTCGTCGCCTCCACCGTCCCGGCCGACCTGCTCACGGTGTGGGTCGCGACGCCGTTGCTCGTCCTGCTCGCGGTGTACGGCCTGCTGGTCGTCACCGGCACGCCGGTGCACGAACTGCCGGCCCGAGTGCAGGCGATCCGGGACTGGGCGACCGGCGCGACACCGGTCTCCGACGACGAGGAGCCGGCGGGTCCACGGCGGTCGTGGCTGCGCCGGCGGGGGACCGGCCCCGACGTGCCGGTCGACGGCCTGCCCTACGACAGCCCGCTGCTTCGCGAGCGTGCGCAGGCGCGGAAGGTTGCGCCGGAGGACGAGGCGGCCGAGGACGGTGGAGACCAGCCGACCAGGATCGTGGTCGCAGCCCGCCAGGGCGATGTCGACCGGGCCGGCGAGCCGCCCCCGCACACGCCGTTGCCGCCGCGGGTGGAACAGCTCGCGTTGTCGGGCGACATCACCTACGCGCTGCCCTCCAGCGACGTCCTGCGGCAGGGCAGCCCGCACCGGGCCCGTTCCGCCGCGTCCGACCAGGTGGTCGACGCCCTCACCGAGGTGCTGGATCAGTTCGAGATCGACGCCCAGGTCACCGGCTACACCCGCGGTCCGACCGTCACGCGGTACGAGGTCGAGCTGGGAACGGCTGTCAAGGTCGAACGCGTGACCGCGCTATCGAAGAACATCTCCTACGCGGTGGCCAGTGCGGAGGTACGGATCCTGTCCCCGATCCCGGGCAAGTCGGCCATCGGCATCGAGATCCCGAACTCGGACAAGGAGACGGTGAGCCTGGGCGACGTCCTGCGGGCGCCGATCGCCCGCCAGGACCACCATCCGATGGTGGTGGGCCTCGGCAAGGACGTCGAGGGTGGCTTCGTCGTGGCCAACCTGGCCAAGATGCCGCATGTGCTCATTGCCGGCGCCACGGGCTCGGGCAAGTCGAGCTGCATCAACTCGCTGATCACCTCCGTCCTGATGCGCTCGACGCCGGACGAGGTGCGGATGATCCTGGTCGACCCCAAGCGGGTCGAGCTGACTGTGTACGACGGCATTCCGCACCTGATCACGCCGATCATCACCAACCCGAAGAAGGCCGCCGAGGCCCTGCAGTGGGTCGTCCGCGAGATGGACATGCGCTATGACGACCTGGCCCAGTTCGGCTTCCGCCACCTCGACGACTTCAACAAGGCGGTGCGGTCCGGGCGGCTGAAGCCACCGCCGGGCAGCGAACGGACGATCGCGCCCTACCCCTATCTGCTGATCATCGTCGACGAGCTTGCCGACCTGATGATGGTCGCCCCCCGCGACGTCGAGGACGCGATCGTCCGGATCACCCAGCTGGCCCGCGCCGCCGGCATCCATCTGGTGCTCGCGACCCAGCGGCCGTCGGTCGACGTCGTCACCGGCCTGATCAAGGCGAACGTCCCGTCCCGCCTCGCCTTCGCCACGTCGTCGCTCGCCGACTCCCGGGTCATCCTCGACCAGAACGGGGCCGAGAAGCTGGTAGGTCAGGGCGACGGGCTGTTCCTACCGATGGGAGCCAGCAAGCCGGTACGGATCCAGGGCGCCTGGGTCACCGAGTCCGAGATCCACGCCGTCGTCCGGCACTGCAAGGACCAGCTCGAACCCACCTACCGCGACGACGTGACCGTGCCGCAGTCGAGCCGGCGCGAGATCGACGAGGACATCGGCGACGACCTCGACCTGCTCTGCCAAGCGGCCGAGCTGGTCATCACCACCCAGTTCGGATCCACCTCGATGCTGCAGCGCAAGTTGCGGGTCGGTTTCGCGAAGGCCGGCCGGCTGATGGACCTGATGGAGAGCCGTGGCATCGTCGGCCCGTCGGAAGGCTCCAAGGCGCGCGACGTGCTGATCAAGCCCGACGAGCTGGACGAGGTGCTGGACACCCTCCGCGGCGGGTAGGCATGGTCCGAACGTGGCAGAGGCACGGATCGGAATCTCGGGGTGGACGTACGCACCGTGGCGGGGTGTCTTCTACCCGGCCGGTCTGCCGCAGCGGCAGGAGCTGGAGTTCGTCGCCACCCGGATGAACAGTGTGGAGATCAACGGCTCGTTCTACGCGCTGCAGCGGCCGTCCAGCTTCCGCGAATGGTTCTCCCGGACCCCGGACGACTTCGTGTTCGCCGTCAAGGGCGGCCGGTTCATCACGCACATGAAGAAGCTCGCGGGGGTCGAGACGCCGCTCGCGAACTTCTTCGCCTCCGGCCTGCTGGCGCTCGAGCACAAGCTGGGCCCCCTGCTCTGGCAGCTTCCACCCACCCTGGGCTTTCAGCCCGACCGGTTGGCCGCGTTCTTCGACGGGCTGCCGCGCACGACCACGCAGGCCGCGTCGCTCGCCGAGGGCCACGACGACCGGCTGAAGCACGGTGCGGTGACGGCGACGGCAGTCGACCGGCCGCTGCGCCACGCCGTGGAGGTGCGGCATCGCAGCTTCGAGACGCGGCAGTTCATCGATCTGCTCCGCGACCACGACATCGGACTGGTTGTCGCCGACAGCGCCGGACGGTTCCCGTCGTTGCGGGACGTGACGGCGGGATTCGTGTACGTCCGCCTGCACGGCGCCGAAGAGCTCTACGTGAGCGGATACACCGCCGCGGCCCTGGACGAATGGGCCGGCCGATGCCGGTCGTGGCTGGCCGACGGTCTGGATGTGTATGTGTACTTCGACAACGACGTCAAGGTCCGGGCTCCGTTCGACGCCATCGGCCTGCTGGATCGCGTTCGGACGACAGGATGAGCCGTCGGTACGGCCGGCGGGTGTGCTGCGGCCCCCACGGCGGCGGCCGAGGCGTTGGCGGTTGATCGACGTGAGGTAGGTGCAGAGGACGCTCCAGACCATCGGTGTTTCGTCGTACGCCGGCACGAGGTCGATGCGCTCGAGAACGCATCGACCTCGTGCCGGCTACTGAGGCAGGGTCAGCCCTCCCTCGGTACCTCTCCCCGCCACCCGCCGGTCTCGCGTCCGCGGCCCTCGATGAACTCCTTGAAGTT
>DATFBR010000157.1:0-4896 GCA_035253685.1 Jiangellaceae bacterium | reverse complement strand
GTGGCGACGTTCACCTCGTGCCCCGAGTGCGGCGGTACCCGGCTCAGTGAGGCGGCACTCTCGTCGAAGATCAAGGGGTTCAACATCGCCGACATCTGCCTGATGCAGATCACCGACATGGCGGAGTGGATCCGCGGCCTCGACGAGCCGTCGGTGGCGCCGTTGCTGGCGGCGCTGGGGGAGAACCTCGACTCCTTCGTGGAGCTCGGGCTGGGCTACCTCAGCCTCGACCGTCCGTCCGGCACGCTCTCGGGCGGCGAGGCACAGCGCATCAAGATGCTCCGGCACCTCGGTTCGTCCCTGACCGACGTCACCTACGTCTTCGACGAACCCACCATCGGGCTGCACCCGCACGACATCCAGCGGATGAACGACCTGCTGCTGCGACTGCGTGACAAGGGCAACACCGTGCTGGTCGTCGAGCACAAGCCGGAGGCGATCGCGATCGCCGACCACGTCGTCGACCTCGGGCCCGGCGCGGGATCCGGGGGTGGAGAACTGGTCTTCGAGGGCACCGTTGCGGGGCTCCGGAGCAGTGACACCGTCACCGGGCGCCACCTGGACGACCGAGCCTCCCTGAAGCCGTCGGTGCGAACGCCGTCGGGCGCGCTGGAAGTGCGCGACGCCAGCATCCACAACCTGCAGGACGTCAACGTCGACATCCCGCTCGGCGTCCTGGTCGTCGTCACCGGGGTTGCGGGCTCGGGCAAGAGCTCGCTGATCCACGGCTCGGTGTCCGGGCGCGAGGGCGTGGTGTCGGTCGACCAGAGCGCGATCAAGGGCTCTCGTCGCAGCAACCCGGCGACGTACTCCGGCCTGCTCGACCCGATCCGCAAAGCATTCGCGAAGGCCAACGGCGTCAAGGCGGCACTGTTCAGCGCCAACTCCGAGGGCGCGTGCCCCACGTGCAACGGTGCCGGCGTCGTCTACACCGAGCTCGGGTTCATGGACACCGTGGCCACCCCGTGTGAGGACTGCGGCGGCAAGCGGTTCCAGGCCGCAGTGCTGGAGTACCGGCTCGGTGGCCGCAACATCGCGGAGGTGCTCGACCTGCCGGTCGCGGAGGCCCACGCCTTCTTTGCCGACGGCGAGGCGAAGACCCCGGCGGCGGCCGCGATTCTCGCGCGCCTCGAGGATGTCGGACTTGGTTATGTCAGTCTGGGCCAGCCGCTGACCACTCTGTCAGGGGGCGAGCGACAGCGGCTCAAGCTGGCCGCCCGAATGGCCGAGCAGGGCGGCGTCTATGTCCTCGACGAGCCGACCACCGGCCTCCACCTCGCCGACGTCGAGCAGCTGCTCGGCCTGCTCGACCGGCTCGTAGATTCCGGCAAGTCGGTCATTGTCATCGCACACCACCAGGCGGTCATGGCGCAGGCCGACTGGATCATCGACCTGGGCCCCGGCGCCGGACACGACGGCGGTCGGATCGTCTTCGAGGGCACACCCGCCGACCTCGTCGCCGCCCGCTCCACCCTGACCGGCGAGCACCTCGCGGCCTACGTCGGCACCTGACCGAGGCCGGCCCTCCGGTAGATCGGCTTGATGCCAGCGAACACGCTGCGGGCGTTCCAGGTCGGGAAGGCGCGGACGAGCCACGAGGGGCCGTCGAGTTGGATGCGGCGGGCGCGAGTGACCGCAGGCTTCACAGCCGCGCCAGAACCGTCCCGCCATGGATGCCGATGACCTGTCCGGTGGTGAACGCAGCCTCAGGGGCGGCGAGATAGGCAACCAGCGCTGCTACCTCGTCGGGCGTGCCGGCGCGGCCCATCGGGATCTGCGCGGTGCGCTGGGCGATCAGCTCCGGCGTACGCCGGGCATGCCAGAACTCGGTATCGGGGATGAACCCGGGGGCGATCGCGTTGACCGTAATCTGGTCGGACGCGAGCTCGGCAGCCAACCCCGTGACCCACGTGTTGAGCGCGCCCTTCACCGCGCCATAGGACCCGCTGCCGCGCAACGCCGCGACGGAACTCATCGCGATGATGCGCCCACCTGGGCGTCGAAGGTGGGGGAGGAGTGCCTGAGCCGGCAGCACTGCCGAGATCACATTGAGGCTGAAGTCGGCGGTCCAGTCGCGAACGACGGCTTCCAGATCGTCGCCGGTCGAGGGCGCGTTGCCACCGGCGTTGAGGATGAGCACGTCGAGCCCGTCGGCGCACCGCTCGGCTAGGCGGCGTACGTCGGCGGGCAAGGTGCAGTCGGCGGCCAGCCAGGCGACATGGTCGGATCCGAGGCGGGCGTTGATGGCGGCGGCGGTCTCGTCGAGCAGGTGCTCGCGGCGGCCGACGATGCGGACATCGAAGCCGTCACGGGCGAGTCGCGCCGCAATCGCACGACCGAGACCGGAACCGCCACCAGTGACCACGGCACGATGCGGGGAAGAGATGGTCATGGGAACATTTTATTGCTAAAGTATTGGGTGTGTACAGCGACGAGGTCGAGGAGATCGTCGCCGCCTGGTCACGCGAACAGCCAGGCACTGACGTCTCGTCCATCCGTATCGTCACACCGCTGTGGCGGCTCTCGACGGCGCTTCGCAGCGCTCGCCAGTCAGTCCTTTTGGCGCACGGCATGGACCACAGCAGTCTCGACGTCCTTGGCGCACTGCGTCGCTCCGGACCGCCGTACCGGCTCACTGCCGGCGAACTCAGCCGTCGGTGCCGGGTGACAGCAGGCGCCACGACCCAGCGCGTCATCCCGCTGGAGGAGGCGGGATTCGTTCGACGGCTGCGCGACGAACCAGACCGACGCACCGTCTACGTCGAGCTCACACCCGTCGGCTCGGCACGTCTCGATGAGATCTTCGCCGACGTCATGGCTGCCGACGAAGGCGTGTTGGCGACACTCAACCCCACTGACCGCAACGATCTCCAGAGGATCCTGGGCGCCTGGATGCGCGGCGCAGGACTGGATCACACGGCGCCGGACCGCCGATAATGAACATTATGTCAACTAGTAGACTCGAGCCCCCCAGCTGCACCTCTGTGGCGGCCGACCCCTGCTGCACCTCTGTGGCGGCCGACCCCTGCCCCGCCTCCACTTGTGGCGGGTTGGCAACGTCTCGAAGCGAGGCTTGACGTGTCGAACCCGCCACAAGTCGCAGATTCGGGCCACGTGCGGGCACCGACACTGGGGCCTGTCGGCTGCCTATTGCTGGTAGTCCTCGACCTCGTTGATGGGGCGGACGACGGCCTCGTCCGGGCTCTGTCCGGCGTCACGTCGCGCCCGCCGCTGGCGGAGCAGGTCCCAGCACTGGTCGAGGGCCTGTTCGATCCGGCGTAGCTGTGCCTGCTCCTCCTGCGGATCCAACTCGCCTTCCTGGACCCGTTCCCGCAGGTCGTGCTCGCGATCGACGAGTGACTGGACCTGCTCAAGGATCTGCCGTTCGTCCACGCCGGCCTCCGCATTCCTTCGTTGTCGATGTCCTCAGTGGCCGTCGGTAGGCAATCGAGCGATCGGCCGTCCACTGGCGGGATGACGACTGATCGAGAAGCCGGCCCGGCGGAACATGCCGACGGTACCCGTGAACACCTCCGCCCCAGGACGCCGCTCCCCCGCCGTGTCGACCGGGTATCCCTCGACGACCCTGGCGTCATGCGACCGGGCGAAGTCGACGGCGGCAGTGAGCAGCCTGGTGCCGAGCCCACCCCGGCGCCGGCGGGCGGGCAGCCAGAAGCACACGATGGACCAGACGCCCGATTCGTCCGGATTTGGCGGACCAATGGTCCGGGACAGGAGAATCCGGGTGAACTGGTCACGCGGTGCCACCGAGACCCACCCGACCGGCTCACCGTCCTCATAGGCCAGCAACCCGGGCACCGCGTCCTGCCTGGTCAGCCGCTCGAGCAGTTCGCGATTCGCCCGGCCGCGGTCCGGCGGTGGGCACGATGTGCTCGCGGTGAACTCCTTGGCACGTACCCGGAAGTACGCACACCAGCAGTTGCTGTACGCGCCGTTGGGGCCGAACAGCCTCACCAGGTCCTCCCAGCGGTCCGACGTGACCGGGGCGACCGAGATCGTCATGGGGTGATTGTGTCCCGTCCGCACGGTTGATCCACCCTGACGGAGAGTTACGCTGGCACCACGATGCGACATCGTCCCCCGACCAGGTCGCTGATCGCGGCCATGGTGGCAGTCCTCGTACTCGGCAATGCCGCGCCGGCGGCAGCCGTGCAGGGGCGACCGCTCGAGCCCAGGTTCGAACAACGGGTCACCGGAGACATCTCGATCGTCGACGGTGCCGACGCGGCGACCGCAACCGTGTCGCGTCCGGCGGGCAGCACACTGTTGTTCGCCGGGTTGTACTGGGGCGGTCGATCGTCGTCCGGTCCGATCGCCGCCGGCGAGGTCATGGTGCAGGTCGGGTCCAGGGCGCCGGCCACCGTCGCCGCCGACAGGGTCGACGCGGAACCGTTCGGCTTCGGTGCCGTCGCCGATGTGACCGACCTCTTCGACGGGACCGGTCCGTGGGTCGACCTGACTGTGCGCGACGGCGGCGCCGGAACCTGGTCGCTGGTCACCGCCTGGAGCTCTCCCTTCGAGCCGCTGCGCGATCTCCGCGTGGTCGACGGGTTGGTCGAGGCGACCGGCACGCAACCCGCGACCGCGACCATGTCAGGCCTGTCGACACCTCGTCGTGGGCCTGTCGACACGACGGTCGGCGTGGTGACGCACGACGATCCGGCCGAGGCGACTGCCGAGATCGACGCCGGCCAGACCTCCGTGTCGGTGCCGGTCCGGCCGATCGGAACCGACGCTCTGGTGGCAGCCGTCACCACGGCCAGCGAGGCCGCTGCCGTCACGGATCTGAGCGTCGGCACCACGATCACCCCGTCCGGCGAAGCCGATGGCGTCGTCGTGTCGGTGACGGTGACCAACCACGGCCCCGACGACCAG
>DATFBR010000156.1:0-11362 GCA_035253685.1 Jiangellaceae bacterium | reverse complement strand
GGCGAACGTCACACGGATGTGCTCACCGCGGACGTTGTGCGCGTTGGTCAGCACCGCGCCCTGGCCGATCACGACGCCGGATCCGACGCCCCAGCGCTGTCCGATGCCCACGACCGCCAGCCCGGCCCGCTCAGCCACGCGGGCGATCTCTTCCTGGATCCCGTCGAGCACTCCCATGGGTTCCTCCAGCCATGAGTCACTTGCAAGTTACAACTCACTATCCGGGACTCAGAGCCCGCCGCGATACGATCTATGCGATGAGCGAACAGGACCGTCGCGGATCCGCGGGCGCATCCTCGCCGCTCGCCGAAGCGCTGGGCCGCGTCGGGGACCGGTGGACTCTCCTCGTCGTGCATGCCCTGTTGGGCGGGCCGCGCCGGTTCAATGACCTGCTCGAGGAGATTCCGGGGATCGCCCCGAACACGCTGTCCGATCGCCTCAAACGGCTCGAGCGCGACAACATCCTGGTGTCGCGGCCCTACACCCAGCGACCACCCCGCGCGGCGTACGAGTTGACCGCCGCGGGCAGGGAACTGGCCGGAACCCTTCGTCTCCTCGCAGACTGGGGTGCGCGGCACACACCTTCGGCCGAGGCGCCCCGGCACCAGGAGTGCGGCACCGTCATCGAGGCGCGATGGTACTGCCCGACCTGTGATCGGCTCGTCGAGGACGAGCCCGAGCGGGAGATGCACCTCCTCTAGCGCCTGGCGGATCCGGTTGTGACGACGACCGCCGGCTCGAGGTGCGTTACTCGCGGGCGTGCCGTGTGCGGCCGAGCGCGTCGCCGCGCCGATGCGGGGACCGGGTCTGGCCGCCACCTAGACTCCGCCACCGTGGGTGAGAAGGCGGCGTTGGATGCGCTCGCGGCGTCGGGTATCCAGCACGAGATCGTCCGTCACGGGCCGGTGCGCACCCTCGCCGAGGCGGCCGCCGCGCGCGGGGTCGAGCCGGCCGCCGTCGTCAAGACGATCGTCGTCCGGCGAGCCGATGACGACTTCCTGTTCGTGCTCGTTCCCGGCGATCGCACGATCGGCTGGCCGAAACTCCGCGCCCTGCTGGGTGTGAGCCGGCTGTCGATGCCCGACGCCGCGACGGCGAAGGACGTCACGGGCTACGAGCGCGGCACGATCACGCCGTTCGGCTCATTGCGCGCGTGGGCCGTGGTAGCGGACGAGCGCATCCGCGGACGCACCGTATCGATCGGTGCCGGCGCCCCCGGCGTCGCCGCGACCGTCGACGGCGACGATCTGCTCATTACCCTCGGCGCGACGGTCGCCGACGTCACCGACCCGGAGGAACGCCACACCTGAGCCGCGGCCGGGCGGCGGACCGAATGCCCAGTCCTCAGGCGCCCGGCACCCACACGTCGACCCACACCAGCCGGTGGTCCGAGCTCGGGAACGGGAACGTGCCGACCAACCGGAACAACGGATCGCTGGAAAGCGGCCAGAAAACGGCGGCATCGGCGATGCGCAGGTTCTTACTGGGCAGCACGTAATCGGCGCGCAGGTTGCCCGGCGCGGTGTCGGCGAAGTCCGCCGTGTCGAAGCGCGGGTCGCTCAGGTGAGTGAGGTTCGCGCCGCCCTGCAGAGCCGACTGCTCGACGGCTCCTTCGCTCTCCGGGGTGATCTTGGTGTTCACCCGAGGGTGTTCGATCAGCTGCTGGATGGCACCGGGGATGCTGTCGCCGTCGAGCGGGTCGGAGTTCTGGTCCCCGGCGATCACGAACGACGCACCGGGTGTGAGCCCGCCACTCTGGCCGTCGTCGTCATAGATGTACCTCGAGGTCGCGCCAGGGGTGATGTAGTCGGCCCAGAACCGGATCTCGTCGAAGTTGCGGGTGCCGTTGCGGTCCTCGGGACCGTCGAACACCGGCGGCGTCGGGTGGCTGACCAGGAAGTGGACGGTCTTGCCGTCGACGAGTATCGGTACGTCCCAGTGGCTCTTCGACGACAGCCGGAAGACGTCGAGCTCCTCGGGCGAGTACCAGTCGGCGGGTGCGGGAGTCGCCGGGTCGTCGGGCAGCAGCGCGCCGGGCATGTCCTTCCACAGGAAGTTCTGGAACGTCCGGACACCCGCCGTGTCGATCGGGTGTTGCGAGAGGACCAGCATGCCGAACTGGCCGGGGAAGAAGCCGAAGCCGAAGGCGTCGTCGGGTCCGCCGATGACGCCGTTGTTGTTGAGGTCGAAGCCGGACGGTATTCCGGTGTTCGAGGGCGCGATGAACAGGTGGTCGTAGCGGATCGGCGCGGCGCCGTTGTGCGACACCTCGAGGTAGTTGGTCCGGAACAGGTCCGCGGCGATCGGGTCGAAGTCGAACTCGTTGATCAGCAGGACCTCCGGCCGGACCCGCTGGATGATCTCCGCGACGGTAGCCGCCTGCGCGTTCCCAGGGTTCGAGAGGTCGGTGCGGAGCTGGCCCGCGAAGTTCCGGTTGAGCGAGGCGTTGAACGTCGAGAACCGCACGGTGTCGTCGTCGCTCTGCGACCTGTCCGCCTGTGCCGGCCCGGCAAGGGGTACGAGCAGGGCGACGGATGCGGCGACGAGTGCCGATCGGGCGAGCCGCTTGGTCATGTCCCCTCCAGCGGGAATGGACGGTGCTGCCGACCAGGTGTACGTCTGCAACATGACGCGGAGATGACGGGGACGCTAGCGCGTGTCGGCGTCGATGAGTACTCCAAACGGAGCATTCAGAGCGGTGTGCCCTTCTACGCGAACGCGTCGACGGTGAGACGGGCGTGCGCGACGGGCCCCTCGGCGACGGATCGGAAGGCGGCCGCCAGCCGATCGGCGGCGTCGTCGAGGACGTCGACGGGGTAGGTGTACGGCAGCCGCAGCCGCCGCTCGAACGCGCCGTCGAGGCCGAACCGCGGGCCCGCGGCCAGCCGCAACCCGTGCCGCTCACCGGCGGCGACGAGTGCACTGCTCACGGGTGCACCCAGGTCGCACCACAGCACCAGACCGCCGCCCGGCACCCGTACCGACCAGTCGGGCAGTCGTGCGGCGATCGCGGCGGCCAACGCGTCGCGCCGGTCGCGCAGCTCGCGCCGCCGGGTCGTCAGGACCTCGTCCGAACGACCGAGCAGGTAGGCGACTGCGAGCTGCTCGAGCACGGGGGAGGAGTTGTCGATGGTCGCCCGTACGGCGGCAAGGCGGCGGACGGTCGCCCGGTCGGCGCGCAGCCAGCCGACCCGTAGACCGCCCCAGAACGTCTTGCTGGCGCTTCCGATGGTCACGGTGAGGTCGTCGGGTAGGTACGTGGCCATCGGCGGCGGCAGGTCGGAGCCGTCGAGCCTGAGGTCGACCAGGGTCTCGTCGACGACGGTCAGTGTCCGCGACCGCGCGAGCGGCCGGGCGAGAGCCGCACGCACGTCGGCACTGGCCAGCAGGCCGGTCGGGTTGTGGAAGTCGGGCACCAGATACGCCAGGCGCGGCGCCGTCTGGCGCAGCGCGGCCGAGACAGCCTCGATGTCCCAGCCGTCGTCGGTCAGGGCCACCGGGACGAAGCGCGCGCCGGCACCGCGGCTCGCATCCAGCGCATTCGGGTAGGTCGGGTGCTCGACGAGCACGCGGTCGCCCGCTGTGACGGCCAGCGCCAGCACGAGGGAGAAGGCGTGCTGCGCGCCGGCGGTGACGAGGATCTGGTCCGGCGACGTGGACAGGCCGCGGGCGGTGAACCTGGCCGCGACGGCCGTGCGCAGCTCAGGCAGCCCGAACAGGCGGTAGCCGTGGCCCGGCAGGTGTCGGGGGAGCTGCTCGAGGGCGGCGTCGTATGCCTCCCGGACGGCGACGGCAGGAGCATCCGGTGCGGCGTGTGCGAGGTCGAGGAGGTCGAGGTCGTCGGGCGCAACAGGCGCCCATGGCGCGGCGGCCGGGTCGCAGCAGCGGGACGCGGGCAGCGTGGTCCAGGTGCCCGAGCCGTGCCGGCTGGCCGCGTACCCGCCGGAGCGGAGAGCGTCGTAAGCAGCCGTGACCGTCGTGCGGCTGAGTCCGAGGGCGCGCGCGAGGTCGCGTTCACCGGGCAGACGGGTGTCCAGCGGGAGTCGTCCGTCCAGCACCAGCAGTCGCACAGCGTCGGCAAGCCGCACATATGCGGCTCCCGACCCGCCGCGCGCCGACCAGTCGCCCAGGAGACGTACCAGATGGGTACCGTTCGTCGACCGCACGAGGCCACCTTCGCACAAGTGGCTATGGAAATGAAGGCCACTTGCAGTCAGGCTGAAGACCATGATGACCAGACGCCTCGTCCAGCTCTACGCCGGCCTCGTCCTCTACGGCGCCAGCATGGCCCTGATGATCCGTGCCGGCCTCGGCCTCGACCCGTGGGACGTCCTGCACCAGGGGTTGGCGGAGCGGTTGCCGCTGTCGTTCGGCATGGTGACGATCGTGGTCGGCGCGCTGGTCCTGCTGGCTTGGATCCCGCTGCGACAGCGGCCTGGCGTCGGCACGGTCAGCAACGTGGTCGTCATCGGGTTGGCTGTCGACGCGAGCCTGGCCGTGCTTCCTGCACCGGACGCGCTGGCGTTGCGGGTCGCGTTCATGCTGGCCGGCGTGGGCCTCAACGGTGTTGCGACGGCTGCGTACATCGGCGCCCGGCTGGGACCGGGCCCGCGCGACGGTCTGATGACCGGCCTGGTGCGGCGTACCGGCAGGTCGGTTCGCCTGGTGCGGACGAGCATCGAGGTCACCGTTCTGGCCGCCGGCTGGCTGCTGGGCGGGACCGTCGGTGTGGGCACCGTCGTGTATGCGCTGGGGATCGGGCCACTCGTCCACGTCCTGCTTCCTGCTCTCGTCGTGCCGGAGTCCACCCGCGAGCAATTGAGCCTGGCCCGTGCCTGACCAGCCTGGCATTGGGTTTCGCGGATTACGGCGCCGCGGTCGCCGTGGCAGCTGAGAGTCCACCCAGCACGGTCTCGAGCACCCGGTCGATGAGCGCGCCCAGCGACTCTCGGCCGTCCTGCGCCTGCCAGTGCTCGGCCGCGACCCAGACGGCGGCGGCGATCGCGGCTGCGATGGCGCGGATCTCCAGGTCGTGCGGGTGCGCACCGAGGCGGTGGGCGAGGATCTCCGCTAGATCGTCCGCCCAGTGTGCTTGCTGCTGCCGCATCCGCGGCTGCAGTGCCGACGTGCGAAACGCCAGCCTCAGCCGTTCGAGCAGCTGCTCCCGGTTCTGGCCAAAGAAGCTGGTCATGCCATCGACGATGCCGTGGCGCACGGCCTGCACGGCGGGCTCGTCGGCGGGCCGCGCGGACACGGCCCCGGCCAGCGTGGGCCGGTACTCCGACCAGAAGACGATCTCCTCCTTGGTCGGAAAGTAGCGGAACAACGTGCGGGGGGCTACCTCGGCCGCCGCGGCAATCTCCTCGATGGTGGTGGCCTGGAAGCCCTTCTCGGTGAACAGTCGCAGCGCCTGGGCCTGGATGGTGCGGCGGGTCCGCTGCTTCTTACGTTCCCTCAGCGACGTGGCCGGATCGTCATCGGAAAGCCGCTCGGTCTTCATATTGTGGCACTGTATGCCAACTGTCATGCATTGACAAATGTCACCTGCTGACTTATTGTCCGGGGCCTGGGCTGCTGCAGGCGAAGGGGACTGCCATGAAGTGGCTGCTGGCCGGGGCGGTGGCGACGTGAACATTTACCGCAGTGAGTCCGCGCGTCAGGCGCTGGCCGATTGGTGCCGGCGGCGCCTCGATGGCTGGGATGTCGAGCACATCCGTGACGTGCTGGACACCGCACTGGGCGAGACTCACGTGCTCGTCGCGGGCCAGGGCGAGCCGACGGTCGTCATCCTGCCGGGCACCAACTTCAACGCTGCCACCTCGATGACGATTGCCGGGCGATTCGCAGCTCGCCACCGCACGGTGCTCGTGGACCTCCCTGGGCAACCGGGGCTCAGCGCGGCTGAGCGTCCCACGGCTGATCGGCTCCGCCGGTACGGCTCATGGCTCGATGAGCTGCTTCCGTCGCTGGCCCATGGCCAGGTTGTGCTGATGGGGCATTCGCTCGGCGCTGCGGTCGCGCTCGCTGCCACGCCCAGCGACCGCATCGCGGGTCTGGTGCTCCTCGATCCCGCCGGGCTGATCCGCGTACGGCTCACCGGCCAGCTACTGGCCTCCACCCTGCCGTGGATCCTGCGCCCCAACCCGCGCAACAGCGAGCGGATGCTCAGGTACATGTCCGCACCGGGTCATGCGCCGTCACGTGAGCTTGTCGACTGGCTGACGGTCCTCGTTCGCTGCGCACACACCAGCGTCGCGCCGGGCCCGATGCCTCTCGGGCTCATCCGGCGCTGGCTGTCGACTCCGCGTGTGGTGGCGACCGGTGAGCACGACCGCTTCTTCCCGCCGGAACGCCTACGCGGGCCAGTCCGCGACGGGCTCGGCAGCGACACTGTAGTTCTCGCCGGCTCTGGGCACCTCACTCCCGAAGAGAGCCCGGAGGCCGTTGTCACACTTCTCTCTAGCCTCGCTCTGAGCCGCGATTAGCCCGCATATCAACTCGACCGTCACCTGACACGCCGGGCGACCCGTGGCAGCCCGCCGCCGCATGCGTCAGTTTCGGCCAGAATGGTCAGACGGGCGACACACGGATGGTGAGGCGTTGGACGCAAACGCGACAGTCGTCTGGCTGGTCCTGAGTTGGAGGTAGCGGACCCAGCCCTGAGCGGAGCGGTCGCCGGCCCTCGGCCGACGGTTCCGTTGACCGAACGGATCCTCGCGGGGCTTCCCGGGCCCCGGCTCGTGTGGGTCGTGGCCTGGGCGCTGGTCCCGTGGCTGAATCTTGCCGTCATCATGGCCGTGGACGGTGATGAGTGGGCGGGGACCGGGATCCCGACGGGTGAGATCCTCAACCGGGCGGCAGTTTCCTTCGCTGTTCTCCTCTCCCTCTTCGGTGCGGCCCGGATCACCGACGAGCTTCGAGGTCTGCGACTGGATCTGGTGAAGGTCGTCGAGCAGGAGGAGCAGGATGTCGAGCGGCTCTTCCGCGGTCTCGACAGCACCCTTGCTCCGCTGCTGCTGACGGCAGCAGCGGTGGTCGTGCTGCCTCTTGACGAGGCTGTGGGCGGCGAACCTGTCGCCGCCGTGATCCAGGCGACGACGTGGCTGGTTCTCGGGATACCTCTGTGGACGGCCGTCTGGGTCTACCTGACCCTTCAGCGCGGGCTGAACCGGCTGGGCCGAGGCCATTTGACCCTCGAGGCGTATCACGGCGATCGAAGCCTGGGTCTCCGCCCCGTTGGGAGACTGGCGTTCACCGGCTTCTGGATGCTGTTCGGCACCGTGGGACCGCTCGTGGTCACCGGCATCTCCGACGTCCCAGGGGCGGTTGTCGGGATCGGTGTACTCGTCGCCGGCGTGACGCTGTTCTTCCTGTCGTTACGGCGGCTCAACCGCCAGATGGTGGCGGTGAAGCAGCATGAACTCGAACGCGCCGTCGACCTCTACCGGCAGGCATACCAGCCGGTTCGGGACGAGCCCACGCTGGAGGTGCTCCAGCGACAGACCGCTCTGCTGAGTGCCGCCGAGGCACTGGAGAAGCGGGCCGAACGCATCCAGGAGTGGCCGTTCGACGAGGCCACGTTCGCCCGGGTGGTGACCATCGCGTCCAGCGTCGCAGCCGTCGTCATCGGCCGCATCATTCTTGACCCCGTCGGGCTGTAGCGAACGAGCTGTGGGATGGAGCGCTTGCTCGACATTGCCGGCAGATGCTCTGTCGGGAGACCGGCGTAGCGTCCGCTCGAGGAGGTGAGCACCGATGGCTCTCGACATTCAGGTGACCTTCGACGTGCACGACCTCGACGTCATGTCGCGCTTCTGGGCGCTCGCGCTGGACTACGAAGAGGAGCCGCCACCGGATGGCTTCTCGTCGTGGGAAGACTTCGCGGAGCGCAACGCAATACCGCGCGAACTGTGGCGTGCGGCCGTCGTCGATCCCGAGCGCAAGCGGCCGCGGCTGTTCTTCCAACCCGTGCCGGAAGGCAAGACGGCGAAGAACAGGGTGCACCTGGACATCGGGGCCAGCGCTGGCGCGGAGGGTGAGGACGGTCGAGAGCGTGCCCGGCGGCACGCCAAGCGGCTGGTCGAAGCCGGGGCCACCATCCTGCACGAGAAGGACGAGCCCATCGGCTGGTGCATCGTCATGCGGGATCCCGAGGGGAACGAGTTCTGCGTGACCTGAACCGGCGAGCCTGATCGGCCTTCGCAACCCATTCGGGCCAAGAGCGGTGCAATGAGGGAATTGCAGCCCTTCCCTCGGGACCTACGGCACTGGGTCGCCGGGCGGCGACTCGCTCGTCTTCATGGGCGACGGGGTCATCGCGGCGGCCGGGGCGCCGCGGGAGGTGCTGGCTGCGCCGCAGCACGTCCGAACCAGCGCTGTCCGAGGTGCTGTGACCGGCCGCCTCACCCTTCGGGCAGCGGGCCCGGCGGTGTCCCACCAGCGGCGTACTCCTGCATGGGGACATCTCCGGCGCTCCACGCCGTCATGACCGGGTCGACGATGCGCCATGCCTCCTCGGTCTCGTCGGCGCGGATGAACAGCATCGGATCGTTCCTCAGCATCGCGAGGATCAGATTCGCGTATGCCGTGAACTTCGGCCGTGTCAACGTTGCTTCGAGCTCGCGGCTATCGGCGGTCCGATCCGGGCCGTTGAGCGTCGTGGCCAGGCGCACATACGGCTCGGTCAGACCCAGCCTCAGCACGTTCGGCTCGGCGCCCGGCCAATGAGCGAGCAGGTAGCGGGGCAGTGGTCGGAAATGGATGGCCACCTCGGCCGAGTCTGCCGCGAGGGCCTTGCCGGACCGGAGCGTGAACGGCACTCCCGCCCATCGCGGGTTGTCCACCTCGAAGTTCAGGGAGGCATAGGTCTCCGTATTGCGGCTCGGGTCGACTCCTGGCTCGTCGACGTACGACGGCACTTGCCGGGAACCGATCGTGCCGGCGCTGTACCGTGCGCGGACCGTTGCCGTCTGCATCCGTTCCGGCAGGGGAGTGGCCACAGCGCGCAGCGCCTCGACCCGGACGTCCCGGAACGAGTGCGCGTCGATGCGAGCAGGGTGTTCCATGACGACGAGCGCCATCACCTCCATGAGGTGGTTCTGCACCATGTCCTTGAGCGCGCCGGCCGTGTCGTAGTAGCCGGCCCGGCCTTCGAGGGTCAGGCTCTCCAGCCAGCTCACGTCGACCCGCTCCACGTGGACCGAGTTCCAGATGGGCTCGAAGACCCGGTTGAGGAACCGGATGGCCACCACCCGGCGGACGAGCTCATCGGACAGGAAGTGGTCGATCCGGAAGATCGTCGGTTCCGGCAGCCGAACCCGGATGAGCTCGTTGAGTTGTTGCGCGGACGCGAGATCGGTGCCGAAGGGCTTCTCAATGGCGACCGCGTCCGAGGCCCGAAGTCCGGCTGCCGCCAGTGTCTTCAGGACCGGTTCGAACAGAAGCGGAGGCAGCGCGAGGTAGACCAGCGTTGTCGGTTGGTCGTCGCCGATCAGAGCGCTGAGATCCGCGGGCTGGGTCACGTCGCCGGACTGGAATTCGAGCATCCTCACGACGGCGTCCCGTGTCGCGGCAGCGACAGGTGCGTGTTCCTTCAGCGCTGTGGCGATGTGCAGACGAAACTCGTCGGTGGACCACTCCGTGTTGGCCGACCCGACGATCGTGAGCCCGGCTGGCAGAAGGTCGGCTTCGGCCAACTGGGCTACGGCCGGCATGAGCAGCCGGCTGGTGAGGTCACCGGAGGCTCCAAGGATGACCATTCGCTCGATCACGGGTCGATCCTTTCCTGGTCGGTGGTGCGTTGAGCTCGGTTGCCGACGTGGGCACGACGTCGGCGAACCTCGGGGAGGGGTGCCCGGTCACGCCGGGACGTGAGCGGAAGATCGCACCGGCGAGGGGTTGCTCGGCGCGCCGGGCTGGTTCGACGTCGAACCATGAACTGGTGATGTAGAGGTCGCCGCAGTCGTCGCCACCGAACGTGACCGAGGTGGGGTTGGTCGTCGGTAGAATGATGACGCCGTCGAGGGTGCCGTCGTGGCCGTAGCGGCGGACCTGTCCAGCTCGTCCGAGAGCGACCCACAGCATCCCGTCGTCGTCGACGGTCATGCCGTCGGGCCATTCCTCCACATCGCTGAAGTCGAGGAAGCGCCGGCGGCCCGAGAGAGCGCCGGTGTCCGGGTCCAGCTCGAACAGGTCGACGACGCCGAGGGCGGTGTCGGCAAGGTAGAGCCGCCCCTCTGCCTCGTCGAACGCCGGTCCGTTGGAGATCGTGAGGCCGTCGACGACGCGGGTCGCCGTGTCCCTTTCCACCCGGTACAAGGCCGCGTTCCGCGGCCGCTTGTCGTAGGCCATCGTGCCGACCCAGAGTCTTCCCCGGCTGTCGACCTTGGCGTCGTTCGCTCGGTTCTCCGGTCGGTCCGGCTCGATCGGGACGAGGAGATCGGTCGAGCCGGTAGCGCGGTCGAGTACGGCGAGGCCCCCGGGCGTGGCGATGACGGGGTCTCCCGCCGACGTGAGGACCACACCGCCGGGCTGGCCAGCGGTGCCCCAAGAGCTGTCGTTACTCGACTTGGGGTCGAAGCAGTGCACGCGTTCTCCCATGATGTCCACCCACCACAGGCGATCCGTGTCCGCGTCCCAGAGCGGGCCCTCCGCGTGCTGGGCCTGGATGTCGAGCACGACCTCGACCGGGCTGTCACCCATGGCTCGCACCACCCGCCCTCCTCCTGAGGTGATTCGTCAGACGTGCTCGGCTTCTGCGGCGACCTGCTGGGTCGGGGTGGACGGCCGGCGCGTCGTCGCCGCCGACTGCTTGAGGTCGAGCTGTCGGTCCAGCGTGAGGGCGGCGTCGATGAGGGCCAGATGGGTGAATGCCTGGGGGAAGTTGCCGATCTGCTCGCCGGTGAGCGCGATCTCCTCGGAGTAGAGGCCGAGGTGGTTGGCGTAGGTCAGCATCTTCTCGAACGTGATACGCGCCTTGTCCAGCTGCCCGGCGCGGGCCAGGGAGTCGACGTAGGCGAAGGTGCACAACGAGAAGGTGCCCTCGTTCCCTCGCAGGCCGTCCGGCGATGCTTCGGGGTCGTAGCGGTACACCAGGCTGTCGGTGACCAGCTCGCCTTCCATGGCGTCCAGGGTCGAGATCCACATCGGGTCGGTCGGTGTGATGAAGCCGACGGTGGACATCCGCAGCAGCGAGGCGTCGAGAACGTCGGTCCCGTAGTGCTGCCTGAACGCCTTGCGAGTGGGGCTCCAGCCCCGTTCCATGATCTGGTCGTAGATGGCGTCCCGCTCGGTACGCCACCGGTCCAGGGGCGCCGGTCGTCCGTGCCTGTTCGCCAGCCGGATGCCGCGATCGAGCGCCACC
>DATFBR010000155.1:0-9887 GCA_035253685.1 Jiangellaceae bacterium | reverse complement strand
TAGGTGCCCTTGGCCATCATCTCGGCGATGGTGCGGCGCTCGTCGTCGGTGATGCCGGGGTCGGCGGCCGGCGGCGCCAGGAGGATGGACGTGTCGGGCTGGTCGGGCGGGCCGACCGTGATCCAGCGCATCTTGCCGGTTCCGACGTCGCTGCGAACCTCGAAGCCGAGGGTGTCGCGGTAGAAGGCCACGGAGGCGTCCGGATCGTCATGCGGGAGGAAGCTCGTGTGAATGGTGATGTCCATGGCGGTCACGCTAACTGCGGCTCGGGGGCCGGGGCTTCTCGATTCCTGATGGGTCTGGTCACCTGCTTCGCGATGCACGCCGGCATGCCCGCCGTCGCGCGGGCTCCCTCACGCCGATAGACGCTTGGCGCCACACCGACCAGCTCGGTGAAGCGAGTGCTGAAGGTGCCCAGAGAGGAGCAGCCGACCGCGAAACAGACCTCGGTGACGCTGAGGTCGCCCACCCGCAGCAGCGCCATGGCGCGCTCGATGCGCCGCGTCATCAGGTAGCTGTACGGCGATTCGCCATAGGCGCGCCGGAACTCACGGCTGAGGTGCCCGGCCGACATGTTCACGCCGCGGGCGAGCGCCTCGACGTCCAGCGGCTGCGCGTAGTCCCGGTCGATCCGGTCGCGAACGTGGCGCAGCCGCGCGAGGTCGCGCAGGTGCTGCGCCGCGGCGGGTCTGCTGGTCACATGCGAGATCGTACGTCGCGCGGGTTCGCCCAGCGCCGCTGGCGGCCCGGACTTCGCGTCCGCTCTGCCCCGTCTGCTCCGCTGCCGTCGACTACCTGCTCAGGCCCTGAGGTATCCCCCACTCGCCCACGTCAGCACGCCTCGTCAGCCGTCGGCCGGCTACGGCCTTCTGCACCCTCATGAGTGGTGGGACACTGTCCGGCGTGCCGAGGGCAACACACACCGTCGAGATCAACGCGCCGCGGTCGGCCGTGTTCGCGATCATCGACGACGTCGGTCGAACGCCCGAGTGGCAACAGCGTTGCATCAACGTGGAGAAGCTGTCGCCCGGGCCGAACTCGGTCGGCACAAACCTCCGCTACACGTTCAAGGACGGTCCCCGCACGGGGCAGATGACCGGGCGGATCACGGCGCGCGAGCCCGACGATCGGTTCTCCATGGAGTACGCCGACAAGCTCATGCTCGTCGGCGTGGACTTCGTCCTCCGGGATGGCGTGACGTCGAGCAGCACGTCGCTCACGCACGAGGTCGACGTCCACGGGCGCGGCCTCGGCAGGATCCTCGCCCCGATCGTCACCCGGACACTTCCCCGTCAGACCGTGAATGCCGTGGAGCGCCTGAAGGCGATCGCCGAGCACCGTCGAGCCTGACACCTATCGGGGCCGCCACGATACCCCGAGCCACCGAGCGGCCAGGTCATCACGCGTTGTCGGCCAGTCCCCCGTCTGGCGCACACCGACACACGCGTTCTGTTCAAGATGCACCTGGTCACCGGAAGGAATGCTGATCCGGACGGGCTGACGCCCGAGCTGGGCCGGCTGCGCGTTCGCCGAGGGCGGACATCAGAACGCAGAAAAGGACTAGCGATGCCGGAACGGGCTCGCTATCGTCGCGGACGAAACGAAACCGTTCCGTTTCATCCAACGAACGATCAGGAGGACACGGTGCCTGCCGTCGGTGCCGCGCGAACCCGACCTCGGGTCGAGGGTGAGCGCGAGGAGCAGATCCTCGACGCCACCGTCCGCCTGCTCGTCGAGCTCGGTTACGACCGGCTCACGCTCGACGCCATTGCGGCCGAGGCTCACGCCAGCAAGGCGACCCTGTACCGGCGGTGGCAGGGAAAGGCCGAGCTGGTCGTCGACGCGGTCGCCCGGGCCAAGCGCTGTCCCGAGCCGCTCGACGTCGACTCCGGCTCCCTCCGCGGCGACCTGATGGCCGTCGCTTGCAATGCCGGTGGCTTGACCGACGACGTCCCGCTGTCGGTGCTGGCCGGTCTGATGTCGGCCATGCACCACGACGCCGAACTCGAGCGCGCATTCCGCGAGCGCTTCCTGGCGCCGCGGATCGACGTACTCGACGCGGTGTTCGAGCGCGCCAGGCAGCGCGGCGAGATCGACGCCGGCGTCGATATCCGGTTGCTGTTCGACGTCCTGCCGGGCATGGTCTTGCACCGGCGGCTCATCATGGGCGGGGCGGTCGACAACGACTTCATCGCCCGCATCATCGACGGGGTCCTGCTCCCCGCGGCGCACCGCACCGAACCGGTCTCGCGCCGATCCACGACACATCCAGGAAGAGAGCTGTAATGTCCCACGACACGACCGCTGTCGACGCCACCGCGCCGCAGCCGAAGTCGGCCGGTAACGACCACGGCCATCGACATCTGGGTATCGCGCTGGCGATCATCACCGCAGCCCAGTTGATGATCGTGCTCGACGCCTCGGTCGTCAACATCGCCCTGCCGTCGATCCAGGCCGACCTGGGCTTCTCCGACGCCAACCTGTCCTGGGTGGTCACCGCCTACGTTCTCGCCTTCGGCGGCCTGATGTTGCTGGGTGGCCGCCTCGGCGACCTGCTCGGCAGGCGCCGCATCTTCATGGTGGGCATCGCGGTGTTCACCCTCGCCTCCTTCCTCGGCGGCATCGCCCAGGGCGAGGCAACACTGTTGATCGCCCGGGCCCTGCAGGGTGTGGGTGCGGCGATCGCCTCCCCCACCGCGCTGGCGTTGATCACGACCACCTTCCCGGCCGGGCCGCCGCGCAACCGGGCCATGGCGGTCTATGCGGCGATGTCCGGTATGGGCGCTGCGATCGGCCTGATCGTGGGCGGCTCGCTGACCGAGGTGTCGTGGCGCTGGACGCTGTTCATCAACATCCCGATCGGCATCCTGCTGCTCGTGCTGGTCCCGCGTTTCCTGGGCGAGTCCCCCCGGCAGCACGGCCAGTTCGACTTCGCGGGGGCTGCGGTCGGCACCGCCGGTCTCGTCTCACTGGTCTACGGCCTGACCCACGCGGCGTCGCACGAATGGACCTCGCCCACCACGATCATCACGCTGGCACTCGGCATCGGATTGCTGCTGCTCTTCGTCGCCGCCGAGTCCCGCACGGAGCACCCGCTCCTGCCGATGCGGATCCTCGCTGACCGCACCCGTGCGGTCAGCTTCGTGTCCATGCTCATCATGGGCGCAGCGATCTTCTCGATGTTCTTCTTCATCAGCCTCTTCGTCCAGCAGGTGCTCGGGTACAGCCCACTCAAGGCCGGCATCGCTTTCCTGCCGTTCACCGCGGGCATCATCGTGGCGGCCCAGACGGCGTCGGCGCTCGCGTCGCGGGTGGACCCGCGCTGGATCGCCGGGGTCGGCGCGCTGGTGAGCGCGGTCGGGATGTGGGGTTATACGCAACTCGACGTCGATTCCACCTACGTCGCCGACCTGTTGCCCTGGATATTGGTCCAGTCGGTCGGGATGGGGCTGGTCTTCGTGCCGCTCACGCTCACTGCGGTGAGCCGGGTTGCTCGCGAGGACTCGGGCGTCGGTTCAGCAGTGCTCAACACCATGCAGCAGGTGGGAGGTGCGCTGGGCTTGGCCACGCTCGGCACGGTGGCGGTCCAGTCCGCGGAGAACAAGGCCGAGGAGCTCGGTCAGCTGGCGGCCGCGGGCAACTTCGATCCGCAGCTCATCGGTGCGGCAGCTCAGACATACGGCGCAACGCAGGCGTTCTGGGTAGCGGCGCTGATGATCCTCGTGGGCGCGGCGATCGTGTTCCTCGGGCTCAACATCAAGCACGAGGAGTTGACCGCGGACGGTCCCGTCGCCGAGGCGGTACCCGCCTGATCAGCCGGCCATGGAGCAATGACCCTCGCCCTCGTCCACAGCCCTCTCGTCGGCCCGCTCAGCTGGCAGGCCGCCGCCGAGGTGCTGAGGGACGAGGGCGAGGTGGTCGTGGTACCCGACCTCACCGCAAGCATCACCGCCGGTCCTCCGGTGCTCCCGGCCGTCCAGCAGGCTGCCGCCGAGGCCGTCGCCGCAACGAGCTCCGCGGCGCCGGTGGTGCTGGTCGGGCACAGCGGCGCCGGACCGCTGCTGCCGGGCATCGCCGACCTGACGAGCGCACCGGTCCGCGCCCTGCTCTACGTCGACTCACTCCTCCCCCAGTCCGGCGTCAGCTGGTTCGACCGCGCACCCGCAGACCTGGCCGGCCACCTGCGCGGGCTGGCCCGTGACGGCGTGCTACCGCCGTGGAACGAATGGTTCGAGGCCGGCGCCGTCGAGGAGTTGCTGCCGGACCGGCGCATGCGCGAGCGGTTCGTCGCCGAGCTGCCTCGGCTCCCGGTTGCGTACTTCCGCGAACCCGTGCCGCCGGCCTCGTGGGACGGACCGAGCGGTTACCTCCTGCTCAGCGAGGCATACGACGGCGACGCTGCCCAAGCCCGTCGTCGGGGCTGGCCGGTGCTCGAACGGCGTGGTCACCACCTGTCGATGCTCACCGATCCGGTCACCGCAGCGGCTGCGATCCGCGAGCTCATGGACCTCCTCATACCGTGAGCGAGCCGGCGGGATGTCGGTGGAATCGCGGTAGTGGCCCCCGGCCGAAGCTCGAACACAGCCGGTAGCGCTCGGCACGGGGACGGTGGAAGCCGTCGACCGTCCGCACCGCCCGACCGTATCGACGCCATACCATGAGCCGACTGTGGACGGCGCACGCGATCCACAGCACGGCACCAGCAGCATCGGGCACATGGACATTACGATCCGCCTCGGCCGGGAGGCCGACGCCATCCGGTACCTGTCCTGCATCGTCCGTGCTGGTGAGCTGCAGGCGGGCTCACTGCTGGTCGTCGTCACCGATCTCGACACCCGCGTCGAGAGCGCCCTGGCCGTCGACGGCGTACCCCGTGACCCGCCGCAGTACTCGCGGGTGCAGGCTCTGGGGCCGTTACTGCGGCTCGTCGCCGAACATGGCCATGCCGGTGCGCTGCTGGCCGTGGCGCGTGAGGGCGATCCCAGAGCGCAGGGCGGCGATCTGGCCTGGCACGACGCATTCGCCGGAACGGCCGCCATGGCCGGTCTCGCCTGCCATGGCACCTACGTGGTCACGCCGGCCGGCATCCGCCGCGTGCGCCCGCAGGTGACCGTCGCGGCCTGACCTGCGCGTCGAGCTCGCCCGCAGGTGCTCAGCGGTTGAACCAGTCGCTCTCCCGGACGGCTCGCATCGCGGCCCGCCTGGTGTCACGATCCAGTCGGTGCAGGTAGACCACACCGTCGAGGTGGTCGACCTCGTGCTCGAGGCAGCGAGCCATCAGCTCAGTGCCCTCGACCCGGACCGGTGCCCCGTCCGCGTCCATGCCCTCGACGACGACATGCAGCGACCGCCGGGTCGGGTACCACAGCTCCGGGACCGACAGGCACCCCTCGTCGCCGGTCTGCTCGCCGTCACGGTCGGCGACCACGGGGTTGAAGACGACGCCCACCAGCTCGTCGACGTTGTAGGAGAACGCCCGTCGGGAGACCCCGATCTGAGGCGCTGCCAAGCCGGCCCGGCCCGGTAAAAGAACCGTGTCGACAAGGTCGGCTGCCAGCGAGTGGGTCGCGTCGCCGAACTCGGTGACCTCCGCTGCGACCGTGAGCAGCACCGGGTCCCCGTAGAGGCGGATCTCGCGGACCGTCACGCCACCTCCACGTCGCCGCCTCGCCGCGCCGGGTGAACGGACCGGGCGCGCCCGGCGTTCTTCGGACCGCGAGTGTACGGAAGCACCCCGCCGGCCGATCGTCGACCGGGCGCGAGGAGCGTCCTCGAACGCGAGTGAACGACGTCACACCGGCGCGGGCGGTCCCCCACAGCGGTGCGGAACAACGACGGCCGCCAGGACGTTGTGTCGATGTCAGATCCGTGGTTTGCCCGACCGGCGACTACGGAACACCGAAGTTGAACCCGATCATCGGGACTACCGTCCCTGGAAGGGCTGACACGATGGCCGAGCGTTCCACCCTCCGTGGCTCGCGCCTTGGCGCCACCAGCTACGAGGACGAGCGCGGCGTCGAGTTTGCGGACCGGCAGACCGTCTCGTACGACTGTGCACGTGGTCACCGGTTCGAGATGACCTTCTCCGTCGAGGCCGAGATACCGGTACTCTGGGACTGCCCCCGCTGCGGTGCGCAGGCACTTCAGGTCGCGACCGACCGCCCCGACGAGAAGCCGGGCAAGCCGGCACGCACCCATTGGGACATGCTGCTCGAGCGCCGGTCCGTCGAGGATCTGGAGGTCCTCCTGGACGAGCGCCTCGAGCTCCTTCGCGCCGGCCTACTGCCCGGCGGCGCCCACCTCGCAGCCACCAGCCGCGGCCGGAAGAAGACCGCCTGACCGCCGCCGGTTGCCCGCCCAGCGCCAACCGACGGCCCCGGCAGGGCCGCGTCGCTCCCCCCGCGACGCGGCCCGCCCCTTTGCCTCTCAGTCCGGTGGCGGGATCGGTGGACGGGGTCGACCGCCGTCCGGGGAGGTCGGGCCGTCGGCCATTCCGCCCGGCCGGCGACCGTCGTCGGTCGGGTCGATGACCTCGCCACGGATCACCGGACCCCTGCCGACGGGTGGAGTGCGGGCAGCCACCGGGCCCGCCCGGCGCACCACGCGACGCACCAGGGGGCGGGTAGCGGGCACGACCGTGAGCACGCCGGCGATGTCGGACAGGAATCCGGGCAGGATCAGCAACAGCCCACCGGTCATGACCATGCCGGCGTCGGCCAGGCGCGCGTCCGGAGCGCGGCCGGCGCGGACGGCCTCCTCGAGGCTGCCATACGCGCTGACACCGGCGGTCAGGATGATCCATCCACCCAGCAGGCTCGTGCCGAGCACGAGCAGGAACGTCGGCCAACCGCCCAGCCAACGCACCGCCAGCAGGAGCAACGCCACCTCCGCCACCACATAGACGGCGATCGCCAGGCGCACCCCGAACGGCGCTCTCATCGGCGCAGCACCGCCCGCTGGAGCTGCCCGAGCCGGTGCTGCACACCCCAGCGGGTCACCCGCCACAAGGCCTCGCGCACGATCGCTCCGGTCATCTTCGACCTGCCCTCGACCCGTTCGACGAACGTGATGGGCACCTCGACCACCCGCATACCGGCCTGGGCCGCCCGCCACGCCAGGTCAACCTGGAAGCAGTATCCCTGCGACGAGACCTCGTCGAGGCCGAGGCGGCGCAGCGCGCCGGCACGATAGGCGCGGAAGCCGCCGGTGGCATCCCGCAGCGGGATCCCGAGTGCGAGCCGCGTGTAGAGGTTCCCCCCACGCGAGAGGGCCTCGCGACGCCGAGGCCAGTTCACCACCCGACCGCCGGGAACGTACCTGGAGCCGAGCACCAGGTCGGCATCGGCCAATGCGGATAGCAGCAGGGGCAGTTCGTCGGGCCGGTGCGACCCGTCGGCGTCCATCTCGACCACCGTGCCGTATCCCCGCTCCAGCCCCCAGTGGAAGCCGGCCACGTAGGCGGCACCCAGGCCTTCCTTCCGCGCGCGATGGAGCACGTGTACCTGGGCGTCGCGTCCGGCGTGAGCATCGGCGATCTCGCCGGTGCCGTCCGGCGACCCGTCGTCCACGACGAGGACGTCGGCGTCTGGCACCGCCGACCGGACCCCTTCGACCGCCCTGCTGATCGTCAGCGCCTCGTTGTAAGTCGGGATCACCACCAGCACCCGTCCGATCGGGGCGCGGTCACTCATCGGACCTCCGCAGTTTCCACGGGTGTGGCCGCCCGATGGGCCTCGTCGCCGATCCGTCGTCGCCACCCGACGATCGCCATCGCGCTGGTCGCGACGGCCATGGCCACCAGGACCCACTCCGGCCACTCGCCGAGGGTCGTCGCCATCGTCCGGGTCTGCGACAGCCCGACGTCGGCGACCAGGACGTCCTGGGTGTACAGCTCGGCCCGCTCGCCGACCGTGCCGTCCGGTCCGACGATGGCGCTCACACCGGCCAGTGCCGCCACCAGCACCGTGCGGTGGTGCTCGACGGCCCGCAACCGGGCCATGGCCAGCTGTTGCTCGGTCATCGGGGTGAAGCCGAATGTCGCGTTGTTCGTCTGGACCGCAAGCAGGTCGGCGCCCGCGCGGACCGCGTCGCGGACCAGGTTGTCGAAGGCGACCTCGAAGCAGATGACGGCGCCGATGGTGGTCGGGCCCATCTCGAGCAGGCCGACCTCGTCGCCGGCGACGAAGTCACGCGGCTGCCGTTCGACCGCGGACGTGATCCTGCGGGCGATGCTGCGGAACGGGATGTACTCGCCGAACGGCATCGGGTGCCGCTTGACGTAGGTCTGGCCGGCGCCGTCGCCGGGTTCCCAGACGATCGAGGTGTTCTCGACGTTGCGACCGTCCGCAGTGGGCACGAGAGCACCGATCAGGGTCGGCGCGGCGATGGCGTCGACCGCCCGGCTCACCTCGGCGCGGGTCTGCGCGTCCGCGTAGGGATTGACGTCGACCGAGTTCTCGGGCCAGACCACGAGATCAGGCTGCCGCGCGCGGCCGGTCGCCACGTCGTCGGCCAGCGCGTTGGTCACCTCGGCGTTGTTCTGGGTGATCCGGCGACGCTCCTCGTTGAAGCCCAGGCCGAGTTCGGGGACGTTGCCCTGGACCACGGCCACCGTGACGGTCGGACCGTCGGGCTCGGGAGTCGGAACCGCCGCTCCCACCGCGACGACACACACGGCCGCCGCCAGGGCCAGCAGGCGCACCGCCGTCCTCCGGTCGACGATGACCCATGCGAGCAGCCCTCCGGCCAGGGCGACCGCGAACGAGACCACCGGCGACCCGCCCACGGACGCCAGGCCGAGCATCGGGCCGTCGGCCTGGGAGAAGGCCAGCTTGCCCCAGGTGAGCCCGCCGTACGGCACCCGGCCCCGGAGCGCCTCCTGGGCCACCCATGCGGCGGCTGTCCACACCGGCCAGCCGGGAAGCCGTTGGACGAGCATGACCGCCACGCCCAGCGGTACGAAGAACAGTCCCTGCAGGCCCGCGAGCAGCAGCCACGGGACCGGACCCACCTCCTGGCCGATCCAGGGTAGGAACGGCACGAAGAAGCCGAGCCCGGTACACAGGCCGAGGCCGGCCGCCTCGCGCACCGACCGCCCGCGCACCATCAGGGCGAATCCGGCCGTGACCACGACCGCGACGAACCACAGGTCGTACGGCGGGAAGGCGAGGATCAGCGCGGCACCCGTGACCGCGGCCGCGACGGCGCGGGCGAGAGGCTTCACGGGCAGCGCTCTCCGTCCAGGTACCGGTCAGGTGCATGACACACGGGTGCTTCCCGTGACGGTACAACGTGCGGTCGGCACACCTGGTGCCCGCGGTATCCCGGACGGACGCGGCCCGGCCTCGCCCTTCGGACCGGTCCGCGCACCGCCGGCTGCGGTCCGCGGACCGTTGTCTACTGGGCGGGCCGGGCCCGACCTCGTCGCACCCCGTGCCGCCCGGGAAGCGACCTGGCGATCCGCGTCAGCATGAGCCTGGCCTGCGGTACCCCGGTGTATCCCGGAGGTTCCCCTCGACTCCGGTCACGCGGCGCGCTCGGACGCCGGCCCGAGCAGTGTCCGCTGGTGGACAGGACGCGACTCTGCTCCCCCGCTCCCGACCTGTCAACCGGAGCCTGACCTGGGAAGATGAGGTGTTTGCCCAGGTCAGCACGGACGTGCTTCGGCAGAAGTCGATCACGTCGGAGGTGACGTCCGACGGCGTGTCGCCGTGACACGCCGACCCGGTAGCACCGACGGCGCGCTGACGTGCTCTCGACGATCACAGTGCCGAGCGGTCGAAGACGGTCCGGCCGCGGACGACCGTGCGCAGGCAGGCCGGCAGCGGAGAGCCCGGCGAGAGGTCGGGCAGGCCGGAGCCGGATCCCATCACCTGGTGGGGCGGAAC
>DATFBR010000154.1:0-18472 GCA_035253685.1 Jiangellaceae bacterium | reverse complement strand
TGAGTTCGTGGAGGACCGGCCACCACCGCGAGATGTCGCGGCCGTCGGAGACGCCCCACCCCAGTGGACCAGGCCCTCGCGCTCTATCACGATGGTGCCCCGAAGCGGGCAACCCCGCTCGGGGTCGAAGACGCCGTAGGCCTGAGCGACGGCGCCATGTGGCCAGTGGCCGGACAGCAACGCGAACCCGATGCCTTCTCGGTCGGCATGAACGCGCAGGGAGAGCATCGGGTCGCACGATGGGCCGGCTCACCGACCCGAGGAACGATCACCGGCGGGCGGTGCGGGCGCTCTTGGGCGCGACGAGCTTGATGCCGGACCAGTCGTCGGCCGCCGACACGGTCGTGGTGGTCGCCAGTCCGGCCGTCGGGGCCGCATCTGTGACGTCGCTGGGGTCGACGTGACCGGCCCGGCCGACCTTCGGGGTCAGCAGCCAGACCACGCCGCCCTCCGCCAGGTCGGTCTTCGCGTCGACGAGCGCGTCGACGAGGTCGCCGTCGCCGTCGCGCCACCAGAGCAAGACCACGTCGGCGACGTCGCCGAGATCGACGTCGACCAACTCCGAACCCGTGACGTCTTCGACGTCGGCGCGTAGGTCGTCATCGCAGTCCTCGTCCCAGCCCAGCTCCTGAACCACGAGACCGGCCCGGAGCCCGAGCCGGTGCGCCGGCCCGTCGTTCTGGTCGGAGTGGCCCGCGCTCTGGCCCACTTGTCGTCCTCCCGTCGTCCCCCCGTCCCGCCCTCACGGAACGTCGTGGGCGTAGTCCACCCAAGTGGCGGCACTAGCGCAAGCGAACCGCCGTGGACGTTATTCGCTCGTGCTCGCTGGTTCGACGGTCGCGTCCGGGCCTGGAAAGACCAGCCCTTCGTGACCATCGTCGAAGCGGACGAGGTACGGAGGCCCGCCCTCGCCGCCGCGCACCTCGACGATCTCACCGACCCGGTCGACGTTGCCGACGGCTCGGCCGTGGACATGCAACCGATCACCGACCTGCGCATGCATGTTGTCACCTCCTGTTCGCCCGTTACCTTCCAAGACTGCCGTGCCCGTGCCCGGAGAGAAAGCCCTGAGGTGACGCGGGAGGCCAGCACGGGGGAGGATGGGGGTGGCGACACCCGCACGAACAGACGCCGACGCCAGCGTCCCGAACCGAAGGACCGTCGTGGCCGCAGACCGCACCCCGATCATCAGCAACGGCCTCCCCAGCCAGTTACCGGACATCGACCCGGACGAGACCCAGGAGTGGCTCGACTCACTCGACGCAGTGGTCGAGAACGGCGGCCGCAACCGGGCCCGATACCTGATGCTGGCCATGCTCCAACGCGCCCGTGAGCGCCAGGTCGGCGTGCCCAGCCTGCGCAGCACCGACTACATCAACACGATCCCGCCGGAGTCGGAGCCGTGGTTCCCGGGCGACGAGCAGCTCGAGCGCCGGATCCGGCGCTACGTCCGGTGGAACGCCGCGATCATGGTGCACCGCGCGCAGCGCCCCTCGATCGGCGTCGGCGGACACATCTCGACGTACGCGTCGTCCGCCAGCCTCTACGAGGTCGGCTTCAACCACTTCTTCCGTGGCAAGAATCACCCCGGCGGCGGCGATCAGATCTACTTCCAGGGTCATGCGTCCCCCGGAATGTACGCCCGGGCCTACCTCGAGGGCCGGCTCAGCGAGGACCAGCTCGACGGCTTCCGCCAGGAGCTCTCGCACGCAGGCCCCGGCGGCGGCCTGCCGTCCTACCCGCATCCGCGCCTGATGCCGGACTTCTGGGAGTTCCCGACGGTGTCCATGGGCCTGGGCCCGCTCAATGCCATCTACCAGGCCAGGTTCAACCGCTACCTGCACAATCGCGGCCTCAAGGACACCAGCGAGCAGCGGGTGTGGGCGTTCCTTGGCGACGGAGAGGTCGACGAGCCGGAGACGGTGGGCGCGATCGGCTTGGCGGCCCGCGAAGAGCTCGACAACCTGACCTTCGTCGTCAACTGCAACCTGCAGCGGCTGGACGGACCCGTACGCGGCAACGGGAAGATCATCCAGGAGCTGGAGGCGTTGTTCCGCGGCGCCGGCTGGAACGTCATCAAGGTGATCTGGGGTCGCGAGTGGGATCCGCTGCTCGCCGCCGACCGTGACGGCGCGCTGGTCAACCTCATGAACGTCACCCCTGACGGCGACTACCAGACGTACAAGGCGGAGTCGGGGGCATTCGTCCGCGAGCACTTCTTCGGCCGCGACCCGCGCACGGCGAAGCTGGTCGAGCACATGTCCGACGACGAGATCTGGGGGCTCAAGCGCGGCGGGCACGACTACCACAAGCTGTACGCGGCCTACCTGGCGGCAACCCAGCACACCGGACAGCCCACCGTCATCCTGGCGAAGACGATCAAGGGATGGACCCTCGGCTCGCACTTCGAGGCCCGCAACGCGACCCACCAGATGAAGAAGCTGACCCTCGACGACCTCAAGGGTTTCCGCGACCGCCTCCATCTCGACATTCCCGACGACGCACTCGACGCGAAGCTGCCCCCGTACTTCAACCCGGGAACCGACTCCGAGGAGTACGCCTACCTGGTCGAGCGGCGGCGCGATCTCGGCGGGTTCCTACCCGAGCGGCACGGCAAGTCGACGCCGCTGGTGCTGCCCGGCGACAAGACCTACGACGTCGTCAAGCGGGGCTCCGGCAAGCAGAGGGTCGCCACCACAATGGCCTGCGTGCGCCTGCTCAAGGAGATCATCAAGGACCCCGAGATCGGCCCTCGGATCGTGCCGATCATCCCGGACGAGGCCCGCACGTTCGGTATGGACTCCCTGTTCCCGACGCTGAAGATCTACTCCCCGCACGGGCAGAACTACACCTCTGTCGACCGGGACCTGTTCCTGTCGTACAAGGAGGACGTCAAGGGCCACATCCTGCACGAGGGCATCACCGAGGCCGGCTCGGTGGCGTCGTGGACGGCCATCGGCTCGTCCTACGCGACACACAACCTGCCGATGATCCCGGTCTACATCTTCTACTCGATGTTCGGCTTCCAGCGCACGGGCGACGGCTTATGGGCGGCCGGAGACCAGATGGCCCGCGGATTCGTGCTCGGCGCCACGGCCGGACGTACCACGCTCAACGGCGAGGGCCTGCAGCACCAGGACGGCCATTCGGTCCTGCTCGCGTCCACCAACCCCGCAGTCGTCCACTACGACGCGGCGTTCGCATTCGAGCTCGGGCACATCATTCGCGACGGACTGCGCCGGATGTACGGCGAGGAGGCCGAGAACGTCTTCTACTACCTGACGGTCTACAACGAGCCGTACGCCCAGCCGGCCGAGCCCGACGACCTCGACGTCGACGGCCTGCTCAAGGGGCTCTACCGGTACCGGCCCATGGAGGTCGCCCCCGGCGACAAGGTCCCGCACGCGCAGATCCTGGCCTCCGGAGTCGGCCTGAACTGGGCGCTGGAGGCGCAGGAGCGGCTGGCGGAGGAATGGCAGGTGGCCGCCGACGTGTGGTCGGCGACGTCGTGGAACGAACTGCGCCGCGAGGCGATGGCATGCGACGAGTGGAACCTGATGAACCCCGACGGTGAGGCCCGGGTCCCGTACGTCACGCAGCGGCTGCGCGACGCGCCCGGTCCGGTCGTGGCGGTCAGCGACTACATGCGGGCGGTTCAAGACCAAATCGCCCCGTACGTCACCCAGGAGTGGCTCTCCCTCGGTACCGACGGGTTCGGCATGTCCGACACGCGCGCGGCGCTGCGTCGCCACTTCAAGGTCGATGCACAGTCGATCGCCGTGGGCGTCCTCACCCTGCTGGCCCGCCGCGGCGAGATCGACTGGGACGTCGTTCGCCAGGCGCACGCGAAGTACAAGCTCCACGACGTCAACGCCACCACCGCCGAAGAGGCCGGCGGCGAGACCTGAACCGCTTCGCGAAGCCGTACCCTGCGGGGCCGGGCGAGGCGTCGGCCCGGCTGCCGAGTAACGAGCAGGCTGAGGGCAGGAGGACATCGTGACCGACCGGGCAGACGCGGTCCTCGAGGTCCGCACCTACCGGCTCCGGCCGGGTGCGGGAGCGGAGTTCGACCGCCTGTTCCACGAACGCGCCCGGCCGTTGCTCGACCGGCACGGCATCGACGTCGTGTGGCACGGCCCGTCCATGGACGACCCCGACTCGTACGCACTGATGCGTTCCTTCGGAAGTGCCGCGGCGCGCGACCGCGAGGAGTCGGCCTTCTACGGCAGCGACGAGTGGCGCGACGGTCCCCGAGAGCCGATCCTGGCCCTGATCGAGACCTATCACACAATCGTCCTTGCGGCGCCGGCATCGACGATCGACGGGCTGCGCCGGATGGCACCGTCCACCGTTGATGCTCCCTGACCACCGTTCGGACGGGCTCGGCGCAGGGCATGCCCAGTTGTAGCTCTGTCACAACTGGGTGGTGAACGAGCATGTGCGCGGGCGCGTACGCTGCGCGGCATGGCGTCGATCGCGAGGGCCGGTGCGCACGCGCGGTCGGTGCACCGGCTGGAGCGTGCGACGGGTGCGCTGGCCACCGCGTCCATCGCGCGCATGGAGGAGCGGCTGCCGTGGTACCGGGCGATGCCGCCCGACGAGCGCTCCTGGGTGGGACTGATCATCCAGGCGGGCATCGCGGCGTTCGTGGACTGGTACCGCAACCCCGGCGACGAGCCCACCGTCACCGCCGACGTCTTCGGCACCGCTCCGCGCGAGCTCACCCGGGCTATCAGCCTGGAGCAGACGGTGGAGATGGTGCGCGTCGCCATCGATGTCGTCGAGCAGTCGGTCACCGAGGTCGTCGACGAGAGCGACGTGGCCGCGGTCCGAGAAGGGGTGCTGCGCTACTCGCGTGAGGTCGCGTTCGCCGCGGCCGAGGTGTACGCCCGGGCCGCGGAGGCGCGCGGCGCTTGGGACGCACGCCTCGAGGCCCTCGTCGTGGATTCGCTGTTGCGGGGGGAAGGCGACGAAGAGGTGCGTTCGCGCGCGGCGGCACTGGGATGGACCGAACAGAGCGGGGTGACGGTCACCGTGGGCCGTACGCCATCCGGTGACACCGAGGCCGTGGTGGATGCGGTCCGGCGGACGGCTCGGCAGGCCCGGCACGACGTTCTCACCGGCGTGCAGGGCGACCGGCTGGTCGTGGTCCTCGGCGGGGTCCAGGATCCGGTCCGGGCCGCCACGTCGGTGGCGGGTCATTTCGGGCCGGGTCCGGTGGTCGCCGGGCCGCTGGTGACCGACCTCGCGGCAGCCGCCGCCTCGGCCAGGTCGGCCGTGGCCGGACTACGAGCGGCGGATGCCTGGCCTGACGCCCCACGTCCGGTCGCCGCCGACGCCCTGCTCCCGGAGCGCGCGCTGGCCGGCGACGGGCACGCACGACGCGCCCTGGTTGCCGACATCTACGAGCCGATCGCCCACGCCGGCCCGGTCCTGATCGATACGCTCGCCGCCTACGTGGAGAGCGGTAGTTCGGTCGAGGCGGCCGCGCGGCTGCTCTTCGTCCATCCCAACACCGTGCGCTACCGGCTGCGGAGGGTCGTGCACCTGTCCGGCCTGACCCCGACCGACCCTCGGGACGCGTACACGCTGCGGCTCGCGCTGACCCTGGGCCGGCTGTTCCCGCCGCCCTGACGTTCCAGAGCTCCGTTGTCGATGCACTGCGTCCGGTTGTCTGAACCCTCCAACGTTGGCGGGACGACCTTGTGATCCCTCCCGACGTTGCTACGGACCGGTAGCGAGGGAGGGTAGTGGAGTGCTCGCCATCGTTGCTCCAGGTCAAGGCGCCCAGACACCCGGGTTCCTGGCGCCGTGGCTGGACGACGCGGCGTTCGGGTCGCGCATCGACTGGCTCTCGGCGGTAGCCGGCATCGATCTCGCGTACTACGGGGCGAAGGCCGACGCCGACACCATCCGGGACACCGCGGTGGCCCAACCACTGCTCGTGGCCGCCGGCATGCTCGGCGCGCTGGCGCTGTTCCCCCACCCGGCTGACGCGTTCGGCAAGGTGGGCGTGGCCGCCGGCCACAGCGTCGGCGAGATCACGGCGGCCGCCGGCGTTCGCGTCATCACCGCGGAGCAGGCGATGGTCTTCGTCCGCGAGCGCGGGCGCGCGATGGCCGACGCTTCGAAGGCCACGCCCACCGGCATGACCGCCGTCATCGGCGGGGACGCCGACGCGGTGCTCTCGACGCTGGCCGGCCACGGCCTCACGCCCGCCAATGTGAACGGCGCGGGCCAGGTGGTCGCCGCCGGCACCGACGAACAGCTCGCTGCTCTCGAGAACGACCCGCCGCCCGGTAGCCGGCTCCGTCCGCTCTCGGTGGCCGGCGCGTTCCACACCGTCCACATGGCACCCGCCGTCGACGTCCTGCGGCGGCTCGCCCGCGCGATCAGCACGCACGACCCCCGCTCACGACTGCTGTCCAACCGCGACGGCCGCGTCGTGCACGACGGCCACGAGGTACTCACCCGGCTGGTCGAACAGGTGTCCAATCCGGTTCGCTGGGACCTGTGTCAGCAGACCATGCGCGACCTCGGTGTCACCGGACTGCTCGAAGTGCCGCCCGCGGGAACCCTCACCGGGCTGGCCAAGCGAGCGCTTCCCGGCGTCGAGACGTTCGCCCTCAAGACGCCCGACCAACTCGATGACGCACGGGAGTTCGTCGAGCGCCACGGACAGGCCAGCCCGATCAACGCCAGCCCGACCTGGCGGCTGGTCGTCGCACCCATGAAGGGCACGTTCGGCACCGCTGGCGTGGAAGTCGGTGCTCAGCTGGGCGCGGGCGACCTGGTCGGGACCGTCCGCTCGCTGCGGGACTCCCTTGACGTGACGGCGACGCATGGTGGAACAGTGATCGAGTGGCTGGTCGAGGACGGCGACCCGGTCGCACCCGGCCAGCCACTGGTCAGGCTCCACCCCGAGTCGCAGGGCATGGTGGACGCATGAGCGCGACGATCCGCACCAACCAACCGGCCCGGGAGGCGCGGCTGCTCGGCATCGGCGGCTATCGGCCCGCCCGGATCGTGCCCAACGCCGAGATCGTCGAGCGGATCGACTCCTCCGACGAGTGGATCCGCACCCGCTCGGGCATCGCCGCCCGGCGGTGGGCCAACGCGGAGGAGACCGTGGTGGCGATGAGCGTCGCCGCGGGCGGCAAGGCGCTGGCGCACGCCGGCATCACGCCCGACCAGGTTGGTTGCGTGGTGGTCTCGACCGTGACCCACCTCTACCAGACACCGTCGGCGGCCGCCGAGATCGCGTACAAGCTCGGCACCGACCGGGCTGCGGCGTTCGACATCTCCGCCGCCTGCGCGGGCTTCTGCTACGGCGTCTCCCTGGGTGCCGACATGGTGCGCGGCGGCACCGCCGACCACGTGCTCGTCATCGGCGTCGAGCGCCTGTCCGACCTCACCGACCAGACCGATCGCTCCACCGCGTTCATCTTCGCCGACGGCGCGGGCGCCGCCGTGGTGGGACCGTCCGACGAACCCGGCATCGGCCCGGTCGTCTGGGGTTCCGACGGCCAGCACCTGGATCTGATCCGCCAGCGGGAGGAGTGGCGCGATGCGCTGTTCGGGCCCGACGGGCCACGGATGCCCCACCTGACCATGGAGGGCAACGCCGTGTTCCGATGGGCGTCCTACGAGATGGCGAAGGTGGCCCGCGAGGCGATCGACGCCGCCGGCATCACTCCCGACGACCTCGACGTGTTCGTTCCGCACCAGGCCAACATGCGGATCACCGACGCGATGGCCCGGTCGCTGAAGCTGCCCGCGTCGGTCGTCACCGCGCGCGACATCGTCGAGCAGGGCAACACCTCGGCCGCGTCGATCCCGTTGGCGATCGAGCGCCTGCTCCAAACCGGACAGGCTCGCAGCGGCGATCTCGCCCTGCTGATCGGGTTCGGCGCGGGACTCGTGTACGCCGCCCAAGTCGTCCGGATCCCCTGACTTCCCTGCGAGCGCGGGGCCGACCTCCCGTACGAGCAGCGTACGGGTGACACCACCGGAGGAGAGCACAGATGGCCAGCACCGAGGAGATCCGCAGCGGACTCGCCGACATCGTCAACGAGATCGCCGGCGTCCCCACGGCAGACGTCCAGCTCGACAAGTCCTTCACCGACGATCTGGACATCGACTCGCTGTCGATGGTCGAGGTGGTCGTGGCCGCCGAGGAGAAGTTCGGCGTGAAGATCCCCGACGACGACGTGAAGAATCTCGCGACCGTCGGCGACGCCGTGGCCTACATCGAAAGGGCAGGTACCTGATCTATGACCACGACCCAGGCTCGTGCCCTCGTCACCGGACTGGGCGCGACCACGCCTGTCGGAGGCGATGTCGCGTCCACCTGGGATGCCTTCCTGGCCGGCCGCTCCGGCGTCCGTGCCCTGACCGAGGACTGGGCGGAGCAGTTGCCCGTACGGATCGCCGCCCGGGTGGCCGTCGAGCCCGCCGACGTCCTTCCGCGGGTCCAGGCTCGCCGGCTCGACCGCTCGGGCCAGTTCGCGATCATCGCGGCACGTGAGGCGTGGGCGGACGCCGGGTACGACGGACCGGCCGCCGATGCCGGCGTCGATCCAGACCGGTTCGGTGTCGTCTGCGCCACCGGCATCGGCGGCGTCACCACGCTGCTGTCGAACTACGACGCTCTGCTCGAGTCCGGTCCCCGGCGGGTCTCGCCGCTGGCCATCCCGATGCTCATGCCGAACAGCCCGGCGGCCTACGTCGGGCTCGAGGTCGGCGCGCAGGCCGGCGTGCACACACCGGTGAGCGCATGTGCCTCGGGTGCCGAGGCACTGGCCTACGGGCTGGACATGATCCGGTCCGGGCGCGCCGACGTCGTGCTCGCGGGTGGCACCGAGGCCGCCATCCACCCGTTGCCCATGGCGGCATTCGCGAACATGATGGCGCTGTCCAAGCGCAACGACGAGCCGGAGCGGGCCAGCCGTCCCTATGACAAGGGCCGCGACGGCTTCGTGCTCGGTGAGGGTGCCGGACTGGTCGTGCTCGAGTCCGTCGAGCACGCCGAAGCCAGGGGTGCTCGCGTCTATGCCGAACTGGTCGGGGCCGGGCTCAGTGCCGACTCGCACCACATCGCCCAGCCCGACCCGTCCGGCGCCGGTGCCGTCAAGGCGATGCAGAACGCCCTCGCCGATGCTGGGCTCCAAACCGGCGACGTCCGGCACCTCAACGCGCACGCGACCTCGACGCCGGTCGGCGACACCGCCGAGGCGGTCGCCATCCGGATCGCCCTGGGTGAGGCGGCCGGCGGCGTCGCGGTCACGTCGACGAAGTCGATGACCGGCCACCTGCTCGGCGGCGCCGGCGCGGTCGAGTCGATCGCCGTCATCCTGGCGCTCCATCACCGCATCGCCCCGCCCACCATCAACGTCGACGACCTCGACGACGAGATCGGCCTCGACGTGGTGCGCGGCGAGCCGCGCCCGCTCGGCAACGGTGTACTGGCCGCCCTGAACAACTCGTTCGGGTTCGGCGGGCACAACGTCGCCCTGGCCTTCCGGAGCGTGCAATGACCACCGTCACGACACCGCCGGCGTCCCCGAAGGCGCCCAAGCCGCCGCGTGAAGAAGATCCGCGCAATCCGAACCACCGACTGGCCGCCTTCTTCGATGCCGGATCGATCGAGCAGATCAGCCCGGACGACGGCAGTGGCATGCTCGCCGCGACCGGCACCGTCGACGGTGCCCGGGTCGTCGCATTCTGCTCCGACGCGACGGTCATGGGCGGCGCCATGGGTGACGCCGGCTGCCAGGTCGTCGTCGACGCCTACGAGCGCGCACTCGCCGACGGCGTGCCCGTCGTCGGGCTCTGGCACTCCGGCGGCGCACGACTCGCGGAAGGCGTGCTCTCGCTGCACGCGGTCGGCAGGATCTTCGCGATCATGACGCGGGCGTCCGGTCGGGTGCCGCAGATCTCGGTGGTGCTAGGACCTGCCGCCGGCGGCGCCGCCTACGGGCCGGCGCTCACCGACATCGTCGTGCTCGGACCGGACGGGCGCGTCTTCGTGACCGGCCCCGACGTGGTTCGCTCGGTGACCGGCGAAGACGTCGACATGCTGCGGCTCGGCGGCCCGGAGCCGCACGGGCGCCGCTCCGGCGTCGTCCATGTCGTGACGTCCACCGAACGCGAGGCGCTGGACGAGGCCCGCCGGCTTGCGGCGCTGCTCGGCGCCCAGGGCACGCTGAACGTCGACGACGTCGAGGACCGCGATCTCGGCGCACTCCTGCCCGAGTCGGCCAAACGGGCCTACGACGTCCATCCGCTGATCACGGATCTGCTCGACGCGGGATCGGCGCTGGAACTGCATCCCCGATGGGCGCCGAACATCACCACGACGCTCGGCCGCCTCGGCGGGCGAACCGTCGGCGTCGTCGCCAACAACCCGCTCCGACTCGGCGGCTGCCTCGACTCCACGTCTGCGGAGAAGGCGGCCCGGTTCGTGCGGATGTGCGACGCCTTCGGGGTTCCGCTCGTCGTCGTCGTCGACGTTCCCGGCTATCTGCCCGGCGTGGGGCAGGAGTGGGACGGCGTCGTCCGCCGGGGCGCCAAACTGCTGCACGCCTTCGCCGAGACCACGGTGCCGCGCGTCACGTTGGTGACCCGCAAGGCCTACGGTGGTGCCTACATCGCGATGAACTCGCGGGCGCTCGGGGCGACGAAGGTCCTCGCCTGGCCCACGGCCGAGGTCGCGGTCATGGGCGCCGTCGCCGCCGTGCGGATCCTGCACCGTCGCCGGCTCGCCGAGGTGGCTCCGGACCTGCGGGCACAGGTCGAGGCCGAACTGGCCGAGGAGCACGAGCGCATCGCCGGCGGGCTGGCGAAGGCAATGGAGATCGGCGTCGTCGACGAGGTGGTCGAGCCGACCGCCACGCGTTCCGCGCTGGCCCGGGCCGTGGCCGAAGCGCCCGCTCGGCGAGGAGACCACGGCAACATCCCCCTCTGACCGGACCTGCCGCCGGGCCGGAAAGAGCGAAGCGTCCCAGCCGCGCGAGGGGCCGGGACGCTTCCCGTGGTGCGGCCGCTGACGTTCCCGGATCACCGGGCCGGGGAGTCACCGGTGCCGGAGCGGCCACGTATGGAGGTGTTACCCGCCCGTGACCATACCGTCGCCGAGCCGGGTGCGGAAGAGGCAATCTCACCTTTTGAGGACGCGTGGCACGACGGCACGGTCACACCACCTGGTGCAGCCACCGCACCGGCGCACCGTCACCGGCGAAGCGGAAGGGTTCGAGCTCGTCGTCCCATGGCCCACCGACCAGCCGACGCAGCTCGTCTTCGAGATCGACCTCGCCGAGGGCGGCCTTGACGACCGCCGCCTTGATCCGGTCTTCGGGGACCATGATGTCCCCGTGCACGCCGGTCACGGCGTGGAAGACGCCCAGTTCCGGCGTGTAGGAGTAGCGCGCGCCTTCGTGCCCTGTACTCGGCTCCTCGGTGACCTCGAAGCGCAGGTGCATCCAGCCCCGTAGTGCCGAGGCCAGCTTGGCGCCGGTACCGGGTTCACCCTGCCAGGACAACTCGCAGCGGTAGGTGCCGGGTGCGGCGGGCTGCGGGGTCCAATGCATGTTCACGTGCGTGCCAAGAGCGCCGGCGGCCGCCCACTCGATGTGCGGGCAGAGCGCCGACGTGGCGGCGTGGACGTACAGAACGCCACGAGTCGTCACCGGTCCTCCTGCGGGTCGAGGGACGCCTTCCCCAGCGGCCTCGCGCCCGGTTCGGTCCGGTGCGACGTGGGTCATTGTGCACGACCACGGGCAACCCGCGCCAGCACACGCGCGCGTGTCGTCCTCTGTGCGCAGGTTCCCCTACTCGAAACGAGTCTTCACGTCGTCGGCGCCATCTCAATCCTGCCGGACGCCGTCGACCAGGACGTCGACCTTCTTGCTCTCGAAGCTGACCAGTCCGGCGATTCGCGTGCACTCGGGGAGCGGGTACGGGTAGGACCAGGCGACGTCGTCGATCTCATGCCCGTCCAGGAGCAGCGACCAGTACCTCGTCTCCCCCTTGTGCGGGCAGTGTGTGACGGTGTCCGACGGTTCGAGCAGATCCATCCGGACGTCCACCTTCGGCAGGTAGAACCGCGGCGGGAGGCCGGTCTCGAACAGCGCGTGGGCGCTTGTCGACTCGGCGAGCACCACGCCGCCCGTCTCGACCCGGACCTGGCGGCTGGTGGGCAGTATGTCGACCCGACGGTAAGGGCTTCGCGGGTGCGTGAAGACCTCCTCGTCCTCCTCGAACCACGCGTCCATCGCATCCCACCGCAGCCGGACCAGGCCGTGCAGCTCCTCCACCGGGGAGTCGTCATAGGTCGCCGCGGCATCGACCGCCTCGTAGTCACCGGCGACGACGTTCCACAGGACCCCGTCGCCGCGCTGCCGGGAAGGCTTGCGGTGACCGGTCGGCTCGAGCTTGACCCGCACGTCCGCACGTGGCACGTAGTACTGCGGGTAGTACGGCACCTCCCACACCATGCGTGCATCGACGGTGTCGAACACGACGATGCCGCCGAGATAGGCCCGCAGCCGCTTGGTGCAGGGCTCGACGCGCACCTCAGGGTTCCGACCCGTCCCCGCCATGCCGGTGTGCCTCCTCGTCCTCGCTAGCGTGCCGTCCTACGACCGTACGTCCCCCGCCCCAGGCCAGAGGAGCCCCGACACCGATGCAGCCGGCCGACAACCCCTTCCTCACCCCGAGCGACCTGCCGTACGGGCTGCCGCCGTTCGACCGGATCGGCGTGGAGCACTATCTGCCGGCGTTCCGGCTCGGCATGGCCGACCAGCGCGCGGAGGCGGCGGCGATCGCCGCCGACCCGGAGCCGCCGACGTTCGAGAACACCCTGGTCGCACTGGAGCGCTCCGGCCTGCTGCTGGATCGCGTGTCCGCGGTGTTCTTCAACCAGGCATCATCGGACACGAACCCGCAGGTCGAGCGGGTGCAGGAGGAGGTCGCGCCGGAACTCGCAGCGCACAGCGACGCGATCCATCTCGACCCGGTGCTGTTCGCGCGCATCGACGAACTCCACCGTAACCGCGACCGGCTCGGGCTCGACGCGGAGTCCTTGTGGCTGCTCGAGCGGTACCACACCGACTTCGTCCGGGCCGGCGCACGGCTTGCACCGGCCGACCAGGACCGGCTTCGTGCTCTCAACGAGGAACTGTCGGAGCTGAGCACCAGGTTCCAGCAGCACCTGCTCGCGGACACCAACGCGTCTGCTGTCGTCGTCGACGACGTCCGTGACCTGGATGGGCTGACCGACGATGCCGTCGGCGCGGCCGCCGAAGCCGCCAGAGCTCGCGACCTGGATGGTTCCTACGTTCTCGGCCTCGTACTGCCGACCGGCCAGCCGGCGCTTGCGTCGTTGACCGACCGGGCCCTGCGGGAGCGCCTGTTCCGTGCGTCGGTGAACCGCGGCCGCAACGGCAATGATCACGACACGTCGGCCCTCGTACTGCGGATGGCGGCGCTGCGGGCCGAACGCGCTCGGCTGCTGGGCTACGCCGACCACGCCGCCTACATCGTCGAGGACGAGACCGCCCGCACCACCGACGCCGTCACGTCGATGCTCACGCGGCTCGCACCTGCAGCGGTGACCAACGCCCGGGCCGAGGCCGCCGTGCTGCAGACCGTGATGGACGACGGCGTCACGTTGCAGGCCTGGGACTGGGCCTACCACTCGGAGCGGATCCGTCGGGAACGGTACGAGATCGACACCGCCACTATCCGGCCCTACCTGGAACTCGAACGCGTCCTGTGGGAGGGCGTGTTCGGCGCAGCAGGTTCGCTCTACGGCCTGCGGTTCACCGAGCGCGACGATCTGCCGCGCCACCACCCCGACGTGCGGGTCTTCGAGGTGTCGGAGGATGACGGATCGCCTCTGGGGCTCTATGTCGCCGACTTCTTCGCCCGGGAGTCCAAGCGCGGAGGCGCATGGATGAACAGCTTCGTCGAGCAGTCGGAGCTTCGCGCCACCAAGCCCGTCGTCGTCAACACGTTCAACATCGCACGTCCTGCGGCCGGTGAACCCACGCTGCTGACCTTCGACGAGGTCCGGACGTTGTTCCACGAGTTCGGCCACGCCCTGCACGGGCTGTTCTCATCGGTGCGGTACCCGCGCTTCTCGGGCACCAAGGTGCCCAGCGACTTCGTCGAGTATCCGTCGCAGGTCAACGAGATGTGGGCGCTGTGGCCTGACGTCATCGCGCGTTACGCGGTCCACCACCGCACGGGCGAGCGCATGCCGCAGGAACTGGTCGACCGGCTGCTGGCAGCGCGGCGGTTCAACCAGGGCTTCGCCACGACCGAGTACCTTGCGGCGGCACTGCTCGACCAGGCATGGCACCGGCTCCGGGCCGGCGACGAGCCCGAGGACGTCGAGGCGTTCGAAGCGGCTGCCCTGGAGAAGGTCGGCGTCGCCCTCGAAACGATTCCGCCGCGGTACCGGAGCACGTACTTCGCGCACATCTTCGCCGGCGGGTACAGCGCGGGCTACTACTCCTACATCTGGAGCGAGGTCCTCGACGCCGACACGGTGGAGTGGTTCACCGAGAACGGTGGTCTGCTCCGCGAGAACGGCGACCGGTTCCGCCGTGAGGTGCTCTCCAAGGGCGGCAGCGTGGATCCGATGGAGGCGTTCCGTGCCTTCCGCGGCCGGGAGCCGCGGATCGAGCCGCTGTTGGGGCGCCGCGGCCTGACCACTTCGTAGCGGTCGGCCGCGGAATACCGCCGCAGCCTGATGTCGATGATGAAGCGCGCTCGGCAGGCGGCGGAAATCTTCGTGCGGTGCCCGACGTTGACATAACTGTCCGTATTCGTGCCATCAATCCGAAGGAGGCCGGTGGCGAGAGACACCAGCACCCACACCATCAGGCGGCGCATTTCCGACAGCGAGGAGCCGGACCTGGTGGGGCAGTACCTTGCCCAGATCGGATCCACGCCGCTGCTCACCGCCACCGAGGAGGTCGATCTGGCCAAGCGGATCGAGGCAGGGGTATACGCGGCCGAGCTGCTGCGCGAGGCCGATGCCGGCGAATCCAGCATCGATGCCGACCGGCGAAACGACCTCGAGGCGCTCGCCACCGACGGCGCCGCTGCGCGTGACCACATGATCCGCGCGAACCTTCGGCTGGTCGTGTCGGCGGCCCGCAGGCACTCGCGGCGAGGACTGCCGTTCCTCGACGTCGTCCAGGAGGGCAACCTCGGGCTGATCCGGGCCGTCGAGAAGTTCGACTACACCAAGGGATTCAAGTTCTCCACCTACGCCATGTGGTGGATCCGGCAGGCGATCGAGCGAGGCCTGGCCGAGCAGAGCCGGACCGTGAGGCTGCCCGCGCACGTGTCCGAGGTCGTCTCCAAGCTGAGCCGCATCGACCGTGATCTCCAGCGCATGCTGGGCCGCGACCCGACCGTCGAGGAGATCGCGGACGAGGCCGGCATCCCGGTGGAGCGCGTCGTCGAGCTTCGTCGCGTCTCACGCGAGGCGGTCAGCCTCGACACGCCGGTCGGCGACGACGGCGAGACCAGCCTCGGCGAGCTGATCGAGGACGACGACTCCGTCTCGGCCGCCGATGTCGCCGAACACCACGCGCTTCTCGACGAGCTCGACGACCTGCTGGCGACGCTGCCGCCGCGCGAGGCCACGATCATCAGCCTGCGGTTCGGGCTGCGCGACGGCCGCCAGCACACCCTGCAGGAGGTCGCCGACCACGTCGGCCTGACCCGTGAACGGGTACGGCAGCTGGAGAAGCACGCTCTTGCCAAGCTGCGCGAACCGCAGCGGCACGAGCCGCTGCTCGCCTGGGCGAGCTGAACCCGCTGTCGGTACCTGACCGCTACAACGCCTGCCGAGCGGCGGCTGCGTCGTCGGCGACGACCACCAGGCGGGTCCCGGTGGCCAGATACGCGACCTCGATGTTGACGTTGCCGTCCGCCAGCCGACGCGCCGCCTCGCCCAGGTACCCGGGCCGGTCCTCGACGCCCTCGAGCACGACCGCTTCCCGCTCGGCGGCGACGGCGTAGCCGGCGTCTTCCAACGCCTGGCGGGCCGCACTCGCGTCCTCGACCAGCACGTGCAGGACGCCTCCGCCATCGGTCGCCGTGGCGCAGAACCCCTCGATGTTCACACCGGCCCGGCCCAGCGCCTCGCTGAGCGTCGCCAGCTGTCCGACGCGGTTGTCGGCCTCGATCCGAAGGTCGGTTGCCATGACTCCTCCTTCCGGAGTGATGTCTGTCGACTGCACGGGCAATCCTCCACCCGCGCGACGGCGTCGTCACGACCGCTCATGCAGACGGCGACACCACGGTCTCCGGGCCCCGCGCCTTCCGGCAGGAGCACAGACGCCGACGTCGTAGATCTGTCGCGGGAGCTCGGTTTCACCCCATCGGGGCGATGCGCCGGCTGGCCGCCACTGTTCTGATGACGCTCGTAGCGATCACTCCCGTCGAGAGGTCAGGGCCATGCAGGAGCACCGTCAGCAGACCGACGGGCTACCGTCCACATCAGCCGCGGTCTCGTAATGAGCGACCAGCCCGACAACGCGCGAGCGCACGACCAGGCCATGGTGCCGGAGGTGTCGCGGTCGGAGAAGCGCCTCGAGATCTTCGCCACAGCGCTCCTCGCGCTCTCCGCGCTGGCCACCGCGTGGAGCGGTTACCAGGCCTCGCTGTGGGACGGCATCCAGTCGAGCAGCTACACCCAGGCTTCTGCCGCGCGCACCAACGCGTCGCTCAGACACACCGAGGCGAACCAGTTCCGGCTGGCCGACCTGAGCGTGTTCTCGAACTTCATCGATGCCTCGGTCAGCGGCGACACCGAGCTAGCCGACTTCTACCGGACCCGCTTCCGTGACGAGTTCGAGCCTGCGTACGAGGCGTGGATCGCACTCGATCCGCTGACGAACCCTGCGGCCCCTGCCACCCCGCTGGCGATGCCGGAGTACAAGCTCGCCCTGGAGCAGGAAGCGAGCGACCTGACCGCGCTGGCCGAGGCCAAGTTCGCCGAGGGCGAGGACGCGAACACCTTCTCCGACGTCTATACGGCGTCGACGCTGTTCTTTGCCTCGGCGCTGTTCTTCTCCGCGATCTCCGAACGGTTCGAATACAGGCGCGCCCGGATCGCCCTCCTCGCCTTCGCCTGCGCCGGGTTGATCGCCGGCGTCGCGGTCGCGCTCAGCCAACCGATCACCACCGGCTGATGCCGGCGCCGGTGGCACGTGGTGGTCGGGCCGCCTGACGTCGGACCATCGGCATCTCAGGCGCTGTCAGCGGCGAACGCCCGTGGACTGGCCGACCTCGATGAGATGTCCGTCCGGATCGCGCATGTAGCAGCGAATCTCGGCGCCGCGGTCCTGCGGCTCGGTGAGAAACTCCGCACCTGCCGCGCGCCAGTCCCGGTAGGCCGCGGCAATGTCCGCGACTCGAATGTTGAGGAATGCGCTGGTGCGATGCGGGTCTGACGGGGTCTCGAGGGTCACGTCCGGCTTGTCCTCGGTGGGACCACCTCCCACGTTGAGGATGATCCAGGAGTTTTCGACTTTCAGGATGACGGGGTCGCGCTCGAGCACGGTCTTCGCACCCAGAACCGTCTCATACCACTGCCGTGACCGGTCCTGATCCGCCACGACCAGGAAGTGCGTCAGGACGAATCCCTCCGTCGGAGCCGGAAAGTCCGCTTCAGCCATGCTGGCACCTCCTTCCGATGCAGCCGCCACTGTTCCGGATCGGGATGTGTGCGTCCAGGTCCCGATCCGGCTCGGCTCGTACGCTGTGTCTCGAGCACGGACGAACTGGACGACCGCCCGGTTGGCCCGCGCGACGCCGTCGGGGCCAGATCAGGCGAAAGGCGGACCATTGGCTGAGCATGTGCTCGTCCACTCCATCGTCATCAGAGCGTCGATCGACGAGGTCTGGTCGGAGATCACCCGGGTGCGCGGAAGGCAGCGCGCGATGATGGACGCCGTCCTGGACACAACGTTTAGGGCGGGCGACCCGCTGTACTACCGGGCCTCCGACGGCAAGCGGGTGTACATCGTCGGACGCGTCGTCGCCGTGGACGCGCCGCGGAGGTTCTCGCATACCCAGCAACTGCTCATGCGTGACGACCCGCCGACCTTGGTCACATGGGAGCTCGACGAGGTCGACAACGGAACGCGCGTGACGCTGCGCCACAGCGGCTGGCCGGCCGACACGAACGATCTCGACAAGGTCGACGCCACCTGGGCCGTGATCCTCCCCGAGCTCAAGCGGCTGGTCGAGACCGGCGACATCAGCAGGAAGCGGAAGCTCCAGTACGCGTTGTACCGGCCGCGCATGCGGTTCATGCCGGCCAGGACGCGCGCCGAGAACGTCTCGGTGCCGGAGGCGCCCGAGAAGTTCCGGTGACCGACCGGAATGCCCCCGAGTGCGGGCGTCACGCCGCGATCACGTCGAGCATGCATCCCAAGCTCCCGAAATC
>DATFBR010000153.1:0-9615 GCA_035253685.1 Jiangellaceae bacterium | reverse complement strand
GACGAACTCGCCAGCTCGATCGAGGCTGCGATCACGGATGCGAGTCGCGAACGGCACGACGTCGCCGGTATCACGGTTGCGGTTCCCGGGCTGGTCGAGGCCGTTCCGGGGATGCTTCGCTATGACCCGAATCTGGGCTGGCGCGAGGTCCGGATCGCCGACGAGCTCGCCGAGCGGTGGACCCAGCCGGAGGCGCCGGATCCCACGCGCGGTCGAGTCGCAGGCCGCACCCGGTCGCGGCGTGGCGCGATGGTCCGAGTCGAAAACTACGCCAACCTCTGCGCTCTGGCCGAGCACGTGATGGGGGCATCGGCCGGCGCATCCGATCTGGTGTACCTCGACGGTGACTTCGGTGTCGGTGCGGGAGTCATCAGCGATGGCCGGCTGCTGCGCGGTGCGGAGGGGTACGGCGGCGAGGTCGGGCACATGCCCATCGTCGAACCGATACACACGTGTGGCTGCGGTCGTCAGGGCTGCTGGGAAACGGCCGTCGGGTTCGCCGCGCTGCTGCGCGAAGTGGCCGACCACGGCGACCCCGTGACCGACCCGTCGGTCGACCTCGAGGTGCGGGTGGCGGAGATTCGCCGACGCGCCGAGCTCGGCGACGGTCGAACCCTGCGCGGGCTTGAGGCGATCGGGACCAGCCTCGGGCTCGGAGCGGCGATCCTGGTCAACATCTTCAATCCACGCGTGCTCGTGCTCGGTGGATACTACGCAGCCCTCGGCGACTTCTTCCTCGAGACCATGGAGACCGAGCTCGACAAGCGCGTGGTTGCGCCCGGGCGGGACGGATGTGAAGTCGAGTTGTCGACGCTCGGGTTCACGGCGGCGGTTCGCGGCGGCGCCCATGTCGCCGTCGAGGCGGTCCTGGCCGACCCGACCTCCGTCGTCCGCGCTGCGGCCGACGTCGATGTGCGTGGAGGGATCTCATGACAGCACCCCTGTTGCAGATGCACGGCATCGTGAAGGAGTTCCCCGGTGTCCGCGCACTCGACGGCGTCGACCTCGAGGTAGCCCCGGCCGAGGTGCACTGCCTGCTCGGGCAGAACGGCGCCGGCAAGTCCACCCTGATCAAGGTGCTCTCCGGAGCCCACCAGCCGGATGAGGGAAGGGTGACCTGGCAGGGAGAGGAGATCCGGCTGGCGAACCCGATCGCCGCGATGCGACGGGGAATCGCGACGATCTACCAGGAGCTCGACCTCGTCGACGCCCTGACGGTGGCCGAGAACATCTACCTCGGACACGAGCTGAGCACGGCCGGGTTCTCCCAGCGGGCCGATGCGCAACGCGCCACGGCCGAACTGCTGGCCCGGCTCGGCCATCCGGAGATCTCGCCGCGCTGGGAGGTCGAGCGTCTGTCCGCCGCCGGCAAGCAGATCGTGAGCATGGCCCGGGCCCTGTCGCACGACGTGAAGTTGATCGTCATGGACGAGCCGTCGGCCGTCCTCGACCAGGAGGAGGTCGCCCGCCTGTTCGGCGTCATCCGTGACCTCACCGGCCAGGGCGTCGCCGTCGTCTACATCTCGCACCGGCTGGAGGAGATCCGCGAGATCGGCGACCGGGTCACGGTGCTCAAGGACGGCCGTACCGTGGCGACGGGCCTGCAGGCGACGAAGACCCCTACTGCCGAGGTCATCCGGCTGATGACCGGGCGGTCGATCGAGTACGTGTTTCCGCAGCGTGACGGCGATTTCAGCGCGGCCGAGCCGGTCCTCACGGTGAGCGGCCTGACCCGGCCGGGTGAGTTCTACGAGATCGGATTCGAGGTGCGCCCCGGCGAGGTGTTCGGCCTGGCCGGGCTGGTGGGATCCGGACGCTCCGAGATCCTCGAGACGATCTTCGGAGCCCGCAAGGCAGCGGCCGGATCGGTCCATGTGAACGGCACCGGGCTGCGGGCCGGATCGGTCGACTCCGCCGTGTCGGCGGGCATGGGCATGGCTCCGGAGGAACGCAAGAGCCAGGCCCTGCTGCTCCACGAGAGCGTCGTCAACAACCTCACGGTCGCATCCCTGCGCCGTTTCGCGCGCGCGTCGTTCGTCCAACGTGCCGATGAGATGGACGCCGCCCGGGAGCAGGTGACGGCACTGGACATTCGACCCGCTGACCCGACCCGGGAGGTCCGGACGCTCTCCGGCGGCAACCAGCAGAAGGTCGTCCTGGGCAGGTGGCTGCTGAAGGGATGCCAGGTGCTCCTCCTCGACGAGCCCACCCGCGGCGTCGACGTGGGCGCCCGTACAGAGATCTACGCCCTGATCCGGCGGCTGGCCGACGACGGCGTCGCTGTGCTGCTGGTCAGCAGCGAGGTGCCGGAGGTGCTCGGTCTGTCCGACCGGGTGCTGGTTCTCCGCGAGGGCCGCCAGGTCTACCAGGGTCCGGCCGACGAGATCGACGAACACCAGGTCCTCGACCTGGTCATGGAAGGGAGCGCCGCGTGAGCGAACAGACCACACCGCAGGCGGCCGCCACACCACCGCCCGACGAACATCGCCGGGTCGAGAAAGCGGCCGAAGAGACCGCTCGACCGGCTTCGACATTCAGCCGGGTGATGGGGAGTTCAGTCGGCCGGAACCTCGGCCTGGTCATCGCGCTCATCATTCTGATCGTCGTGGGTGTGATCACTGCCGGCGACCGGTTCGCGAGCGCCGACAACATGCTGACCATCCTCCGACTCGCGTCGGTGATCGGCGTCGTCAGCATCGGGATGACGTTCGTGATCATCGGCGGCGGGATCGACCTGTCCGTGGGTGCGATCGTGGCACTGTCCTCGGTATGGGCGACCACGCTGGCGACGCAGACCATGGCGGAGGACACCCATTGGCTGATCATGGTGTTCGCCGCGCTCGCCGTCGGCTCCGGTTGCGGTGTCGTCAACGGGCTGCTCATCGCGTACGGACGGATGGCACCGTTCATCGCGACGCTGGCCATGCTGGCGGCCGCACGCGGGTTGGCCGAGATCATCTCCGACCGGAAGACCCAGATCATCACAGTGCGCGAGTTCGTCGACTTCTTCAACGACAGCCTGCTCGGCGTCCCGGTCCTGGTCTGGATCTTCGCCCTGGTATCCGCGGTGGGCTGGGTCCTGCTCAATCGGACCACCTTCGGCCGGCGCACCGTCGCGGTCGGTGGCAACTCCGTCGCCGCCAGGCTGGCCGGCATCGCCGTCAAGCGGCACACGGTCCTGCTCTACACGCTGTTGGGCTTCGCCTGCGGCATCGCTGCCGCCATGCTCATGGCCAGGACCACGACCGGAAGCTCGACCCACGGGTTCCTGTACGAGCTCGACGCGATTGCCGCGGTCGTCATCGGCGGCACCCTGCTGACCGGTGGGCGAGGGACGATCGTGGGCACCGTATTCGGCGTACTGATCTTCACCACGCTGACCAACGTCTTCACGCTCAACAACCTCGACACGTCGACCCAGGCCGTGGCGAAGGGCGTGATCATTGTCCTGGCCGTGCTGCTACAGCAGCGAGTGGCCGCGCGCAACGGATCCCCCTGACACCCCTACCGGATCCGCCCGACCTGACCGTCCCGGCGACTTCGACAGGAACCGGATCGCATCCGGACCCAACCACCCGCAAGGAGAGGCCATGTCCGTACGAACCAACCAGCCGTTCCGCAGGCTGCTCACGACGACCGGCGTGCTGGCCGTCGCCGGCGCCCTTGTCGTCGGCTGCACGAGCAACGAACCCGAGGAGGACAGCGGCGACGGCAACGGCGCGGCGGCGGAGGACGGCGACGCGGCCACGAGCGGCAACGACGAACCCGGCGACACCGTCACCATGGGCTTCTCCGGGCCGCTGGCCGACCACGGCTGGCTCGCGGCGGTCAACAGCTCCGCCGAGGAAGAGGCAGCGAAGTACGAGGACATCGACCTGCGGGTGGCTGAGGCGACCAACGACGCGAACCTGCAGATCAGCCAGATCGAGACGTTCATCAACGAAGGCGTCGACGCGATCGTGCTGCTGCCGACTGACGGCGCACAGCTCACCGACGTGGCCATCCGCGCGATGGAGGCCGGCATCATCGTCGTCAACGTCGACCGGGAGTTCTCCAGCCCGTTCGCGGCGCGGGCCACGGTCCTGGGCGACAATTACGGCATGGGCGTCTCGGCGGGCACCTACGCCTGCAACTTGATCGAGGAGAACGACATCAGCGATCCGGTCATCGCCGAGATCGCGGGCATCGACGCCCTGCCGCTGACCCAGGACCGCTCCCGCGGCTTCGCCGACGCGCTCGCCGGCTGCGACGAGACCGTCGACAACCGGGTGGCCGCCGAGTTCACCGTGGAGTCCGGTGAGGAGCAGGCGTCCAACCTTCTCCAGGCCGCACCCGAGCTCGACATCGTGTGGAACCACGACGACGACCAGGGCGTCGGCGTCAAGCAGGCCTTCGACAACGCCGGCCGGGACGAGTTCTTCTTCATCGGCGGTGCCGGCTCGTGCAACGCGATGCAGTGGATCCAGGACGGCGAGATGGAGGCCACAGTGCTCTACCCGCCAACGCAGGCCGCGGACGGCATCAAGCTGGCTCGCCTGATCGCCCAGGGCAAGGGCATGTCCGACCTGGTCCAGGTCGAGGTGCCGCGCCGCGTGGTGCTCAACGCGCCGGTCGTGACCGCGGACAACGTCGACGAGTACACCGACCTCTGCTTCGAGTCCTGACCTCGAACCTCTGTCGATCATGGCGAAGTGGGGGCAGTTCCGGCGCCCGCGCCCCCCACTTCGCCATGATCAACGGGAGAGGCGAGGCCGAGGGGTAAGCGATCGACCGACCGCGTGACATGCAAGGGACGCAGCAGATGACCGTTGACAGCAGGCCGACACTCGGGATTGGCATGGTGGGCTACGCGTTCATGGGGGCGGCTCACTCCCAGGCCTGGCGGAACGCGCCCAGCTTCTTCGAACTCCCGCTCGTGCCGCACCTTTCTGTGATCTGCGGCCGCGACCGTGCGGCGGCGGCTTCGGTGGCGGAACGGTTCGGCTGGCGTGACGTCGAGACCGACTGGCGGGCGCTGATCGAGCGCGACGACGTCGGACTCGTGGACGTCTGCACTCCGGGCGACACCCACGCCGAGATCGCGATCGCGGCTCTCGAGGCGGGCAAGCACGTGCTGTGCGAGAAGCCGCTGGCCAACACCGTGACCGAGGCGGAGGCGATGGCCGCAGCCGCCGAGGCAGCGCGCGCGGTCGGCGTGCGGTCTATGGTGGGGTTCACCTATCGGCGGGTACCGGCGATCGCGCTCGCACGCCGCCTGGTCGCCGCGGGCAGGATCGGCGACATCCGGCACGTCCGGGCCCAGTACCTGCAGGACTGGATCACCGATCCGGAGGCACCACTGTCGTGGCGACTGCAGAAGGACCGGGCCGGTTCCGGAGCCCTCGGCGACATCGGGGCACACGTCGTCGACCTCACCCAGTTCGTCACCGGCGAGCGCATCACCGGCGTGAGCGGACTGCTCGAGACGTTCGTCAAGGAGCGCCCCCTGCCGGAGTCCTCCAGTGGCCTGTCCGGCGTCGCCGGCACCGAGCGCGGCGAGGTGACCGTCGACGATGCGGCGCTGTTCCTGGCCCGCTTCAGCGGCGGTGCTGTGGCGACGTTCGAGGCGACCCGCTTCGCTGCCGGCCGCAAGAACGCGATCCGGATCGAGATCAACGGTTCGGCCGGCAGCCTGGCCTTCGACTTCGAGGACATGAACGTCCTGCACGTCCACGACCACACCGCCGACCCGGAGACCGCGGGCTTCACGCGCGTGCTCGTCACCGAGCCGGTGCACCCGTACGTGTCCGCGTGGTGGCCCGCGGGTCACCTACTGGGCTACGAGCACAGCTTCACCCATCAGGCGGTCGATTTGCTGACCGCGATCGCCGAGGAGCGCGATCCGGAGCCCTCGTTCGCCGAGGGCCTGGCCATTCAGCGCGTGCTCGCCGCTGTCGAGCAGAGTGCCACCAACGACAGTGTCTGGACGGAGACGGGCGCATGAGCAGCTTCACCCCGACCAAGGACGACCGGTTCAGCTTCGGCCTGTGGGCGGTCGGCTGGCGGGGGATCGACGTGTTCGGTGGAGCGGTGCGCGCGCCGCTCGACCCGGTCGAGGCAGTGGAAAAGCTGGCCGATCTCGGTGCGGCGGCCGTGACCTTTCACGACGACGACGTCGTCCCCGACGACTCGACCCGCCAGGCGACGCTCGACCGGTTCGGCAAGGCATTGCACGCGACCGGACTGGCGGTCGAGATGGCCACGACGAACCTGTTTGCGCATCCGGTGTTCAAGGACGGCGGGTTCACCGCGAACGACCGGGACGTGCGCCGGTATGCGCTGGCCAAGGTCCTGCGCAACATCGATCTGGCCGCCGATCTCGGTGCCCGGACGTACGTTCTGTGGGGTGGCCGCGAGGGCGCAGAGTCGGGTGCGGCCAAGGACGTGGTCGCGGCCCTGGACCGCTACCGCGAGGCGATGAACGTCCTGTGCGCGTACGTCCGCGAGCGTGGTTATGACATCCGGTTCGCTCTCGAACCGAAGCCCAACGAGCCGCGCGGCGACATCCTGCTGCCGACGGTGGGCCATGCGCTCGCGTTCATCGCCGAGCTGGACGAACCCGAACGCGTGGGCCTCAATCCCGAGGTCGGCCACGAGGAGATGGCCAGCCTGAACTACGCCCACGGCATCGCCCAGGCGTTGTGGCACGGCAAGCTGTTCCACATCGACCTCAACGGTCAGCACGGCCCCCGGTATGACCAGGACCTGCGCTTCGGCGCGGGGAACCTGCGGGGCGCCTTCTGGACGGTGGACGTCCTCGAAGGAGCCGGCACGGGTCCGCGCTACGACGGCTACGTCCACTTCGACTACAAGCCGCCGCGCACGGAGGATATGGACGACGTCTGGGAGACGGCCCGGGCCTGCATGCGCACCTACCTGATCCTGCGGGAGAAGGTCCGGGCATTCCGGGCCGACGCCGAGGTGGCCGAGGCGCTGGCGGCGGCGCGAGTGCCGGAGTTGTCCGCGTCCACGCTGGCTGCAGATGAGTCGCTGGAATCGCTGCGCGCGGAGACCTTCGACGTCGCCGAGTTGGCCGGCCGCGGCATGCATTTCGAACGACTCGACCAGCTCGCGATGGAGCACCTGCTCGGCGTCCGCTGACGCACCCACCGGCCCGACGTAAGGAGCGATCTCGACATGGCGCGACCGATCACACTTTTCACCGGTCAGTGGGCCGACCTGCCCTTCGAGCAGATGTGTGCGCTGGCTGCCGAGTGGGGGTACGACGGCCTCGAGATCGCCTGTTGGGGCGACCATTTCGAGGTCGACAAGGCGCTCGCGGACGACGCATACGTCCGGGAGCGCAAGGACATCCTGGCCAAGCACGACCTCCAGGTGTGGACGATCTCCAACCACCTGGTCGGGCAGGCGGTCTGCGACGATCCGATCGACGCCCGACACCAGGACATCCTGCCGGCGCGCATCTGGGGTGACGGTGACGCGGAGGGCGTTCGGCAGCGCGCGGCCGAGGAGATGAAGGACACCGCTCGGGCCGCGGCGAAGCTCGGCGTCGACACCGTCGTCGGTTTCACCGGCAGCAAGATCTGGAAGACGGTCGCGATGTTCCCTCCGGTTCCGGCCGCGATGGTCGACGACGGGTACCGGGACTTCGCGGAGCGGTGGAGCCCGATTCTCGACGTCTTCGACGAGAACGGTGTGCAATTCGCGCACGAGGTGCACCCGTCGGAGATCGCCTACGACTACTGGACGGCCGTGCGCACGCTGGAGGCCATCGACCACCGTGAGGCGTTCGGGCTCAACTGGGACCCCAGCCACTTCGTCTGGCAGGACCTGGATCCGGTCACGTTTCTCTGGGACTTCCGGGACCGCATCTACCACGTCGACTGCAAGGACGCGAAGCGCCAGGTCGGCAACGGTCGCAACGGCCGGCTCGGCTCCCACCTGCCGTGGGCGGACCCGCGTCGAGGATGGGACTTCGTCTCCACCGGCCACGGTGACGTGCCCTGGGAGGCATGCTTCCGGATGCTGAACACGATCGGCTACCAGGGCCCCATCTCCATCGAGTGGGAGGACGCCGGAATGGACCGGTTGGTCGGTGCACCCGAAGCACTGGAGTTCGTCCGGCGCATGGCCTTCGAGCCCCCGACGGCGGCCTTCGACGCAGCCTTCAGCTCGGCGGACTGACGCGCGGGACGCCCAGGACCACGCGCGCCAGGACCGCCGCGTCCGGACCGCGGTGATTCTCCGAGTCCGATGTCACAGAACCGAACGGCGTCGATCCGGGCGGGAGATCGCCAGCGGAAGAGGTGCGTAGGTACCGGTCAGACCGGATACGTATGCGCCACATCGTGGCTCCTACGTATCCCGGTTCGACCGGTGCTGCCAGGCACGGCCTGCGGGCACTCTCGAAATTCGGGGGAGCAATCCGGCCGGGACACGGCACACTGGATGTCATATCCCATCCGAGGCGGTGGCCGTGTCGCGCGCAACGATGCGAGACCTGGCAAGGGCGTCGTCGATCCCGGCGCCCCGCCGACTCGAGGCCGACCACTCGGCCGGCGAGTTCCCCGTGCCCGATCTCACCCTCGTCGATGCGGAAATCGGTCCGGATGCGGCCCACCGCATCGCCGAGGCGGCCGCCGTCGAGGACGAGCCGGTCGAGATCGAGACGGTCGTCGTCCGACCGTCCTGGGGATCCTCGGAGCGGACACCGGACCTGGTCCGCCAGTACCTACGCGAGATCGGCCGGGTGCCGCTGCTCACGGCGGCGGAGGAGGTCGAGCTGGCGCGGTCGGTCGAGGCCGGGCTCTTCGCCGAGGACCGCCTGGAGAACGGCACCGGCCTGGACGAGACGTTGCGATCGGAGCTGCGCCAGCTGGTGCTGCTCGGCCGCGAGTCGAAGCGCATGCTGATCGAGGCGAACCTGCGGCTCGTGGTTTCGGTGGCGAAGCGCTACATCGGCCGTGGCCTTCCGCTGCTCGACCTCGTCCAGGAGGGCAACGTCGGGCTCATCCGGGCGGTCGAGAAGTTCGACTACGTCAAGGGGTACAAGTTCTCGACGTACGCGACCTGGTGGATCCGGCAGGCGATCTCGCGCGCCCTCGCCGACCAGAGCCGGACCATCCGGATGCCGGTGCACGTCGTCGAGAGCATGAACAAGGTGTTGCGGGTCCAGCGGCGGCTGCTGCAGGAGCTCGGCCACGAGCCGAGCGCGGAGGAGCTGGCCGCCGAGACCGGTCTGGAGACCGCACGGGTGCTCGACCTGCTCTCGTTCGCGTACGAACCCATCAGCCTGCACACGCCGGTGGGCGAGACCACCGAGAACGAGCTCGGCGATCTCATCGAGGACGGAGACTCGGAGACACCGGCGGAGTTCGTCGCACAGCTCATGCTCAAGGAGCACCTCGACGAGGTGCTCGACTCGCTAGGCGAGCGGGAGCAGGCCGTGGTACGGCTGCGGTACGGCCTCGACGACGGAGAGGCGCGGACGCTGGAGGAGGTCGGACGCCATTTCGGGGTCACCCGCGAGCGCGTACGGCAGATCGAGGCGAAGACGCTGGCGAAACTACGGCGCGGCCGCTTTGCCAGCGCGCTTCGCGAGTACCTGCGCTGACT
>DATFBR010000152.1:0-24886 GCA_035253685.1 Jiangellaceae bacterium | reverse complement strand
AGCTGAGCTTCGGCGTCCGCGTACGACCGGGTCGCCTCGTCCAGTTCGCGGGTCGACTGGTTCAGCTCGCTCTGTGCCTGGTCGAGGCGTCGTTCCACCTCACGCTTGCGGTCCTGCGGATCGGCCGCCCAAGCGGGTCCGAGTGCAGTCAGGATCAACGCTGCCGCGAGGACGAGCGCGCCCACGCGGCGTCGGTGCGTCACGTTAGTCACACCGATCACAGCGGCCTCCCTCGTAACACACGACACATGACCGTACACCTGTACCGCGTGTATGGGGAGGGGTCGGGCTTGTGGACCCGCTGTGGAGGCGAGGCGCCGTCAGACGCGCAGATAGCGGCGAAGCGTCACGAATGCGGCAATCGCCGCGAGCACGACGCCCATCACCAGGAGGATCGGCATGATCGCGAGCGTGTCGGCCCAGTCCACCCAGGCGACGAACTGGAAGGCCGGCGCCAGGATTCCATCGAAGAACAACGCCTTGATCAGGACGACACCGACGCCCGCCATGATGGCCCCGACGACGCCGGCGATCGCGGCCTCGAGGATGAACGGGAGCTGGATGTAGAAGTTCGACGCACCGACCAACCGCATGATGCCGGTCTCCCGGCGGCGGCTGAAGGCCGCGAGCCGCACCGTGTTCGCGATCAGCAGGATCGCAGCCACCACCATGATCCCGGCGACGATGATCGCCCCCAGCTGGATCCGGTTCAGCGCCTGGAAGAAGACCTCGAGCAGCTCACGCTGGTCGACCACCTGATGCACGCCGGGCAGACCCACGACTGCTGACACCACGCCCTCGAAGCGCTCCGGGTTGCGCAGCTCTACCCGGAACGCCTCCTGGAGCTGGTCCGGGGTGATCGTGTCCGCGATCGAGTTCTGGAACTGCTCCTGGAAGTGCTCGTAGGCCTCGTCCTGCGACTCGTAGAAGACCTGCTCGACCTCGGGGTGCGTCGTCAGGGTCTGCTCGATCGCCGCCTTCTGCTCCTCGGTGACCTGGCCGCCCGCACAGCCGCTGCCAGTGTCGAACTCGTTGCACATGAAGACCGAGATCTCGATCTTGTCGTACCAGAAGTCCTTCATGGTCTCGGCCTGGGCACGCAGCAGCAGTCCGGTGCCAAGGAAGCCCATCGAGATCGCGACCGTGATGATCACGGCCAGGGTCATGGTCAGGTTCCGGCGTAGGCCGGTCACGATCTCGGAGAAGACGTAGTGGAAGCGCATGGCTCTCTTTGCAGATTCGTTCGGGGACGGGCGTCAGCGGGTGTACCCGTAGACGCCTCGGGACTGGTCGCGGACGAGGCGCCCGGTGTCGAGCTCGATGACCCGCTTGCGCATCTGGTCGACGATCGACTGGTCGTGGGTCGCCATGACCACGGTGGTCCCCGTCCGGTTGATCCGGTCGAGGAGCTTCATGATGCCCACACTCGTTGCTGGGTCCAGGTTGCCGGTGGGCTCGTCCGCCAACAGGATCAGCGGCCGGTTGACGAACGCGCGGGCGATCGCGACCCGCTGCTGTTCGCCGCCGGAGAGCTGGTCGGGAAGGCGGTCCTCCTTGCCGTCCAGTCCGACCAGTTCGAGAACCGCGGGGACGTCGCGGTTGATCTGGCGACGCGACTTGCCGATGACTTGCAGAGCGAACGCGACGTTCTCGAACAGCGTCTTGTTGGGCAGCAGTCGGAAGTCTTGGAACACGGTGCCGATTCGCCGCCGCAGGTGCGGCACCTTCCAGTTGGACAGCCGGTGAAGGTCCTTCCCGGCCACCCGGATGCGGCCGGACGTGGGCCGTTCCTCCTTGAGCACGAGGCGGAGGAAGGTGGACTTGCCGGAGCCGGATGGGCCGACCAGGAAGACGAACTCACCCTTCTCGACCTCGACGGACAGGTCGTGCAGAGCCGCGGAGGTCTGCGTGGGGTAGAGCTTGGTGACGCTGTCGAAACGGATCACTAGTCCTCGCCGCCGGTGTCGAATTCGCCGTCCGCAGCTTGTGCGCGCCTGCGGCCAGCGCCTGAGTCTACGTCGCCGACTTCGGCGGAACGTTCAGGACCGGCCGGGTCGGTGCGGCCGGCCGGCGCGCAGACGCACGTGAACGTCGACCGGGCGGCTCCGCAAGATCGCGGAGCCGCCCGGGCGACGTCGTTGCTGGTCAGGCCAGCCGGTCAGGCCTCGTGACGACCTGCCTGACGTCCGGCCAGGACGAGACCGGCCCCGCCGAGCAGCAGGCCGGCGCCGAGTGCGGCGAGCCAGCCGTTCCCACTACCGGTCTTGGGAAGTTCCTCCCCTGGCGTGGTCACCGGTGCAGTCGTCGGCGGCGTGGTCGGGGGCGTGGTGGGAGGCGTGGTCGGCGGCGTGGTCGGCGGCGTCGTCGGAGGCGTCGTCGGCGGCGTCGTCACTGTTTCTCCACCGCAGATCTCGATGTGGCTGATCTCCTTGCCATCGGGAGCCACCAGGTCATGGAACGGAGGCATGTCGTAGACGTTGGCGCTGTTACCGCCCTTGACGATGACGGCCACGATGTCGAGGTCGTAATCGTCGGGATCGAAGAGATCCGTGATGTCGTCGATGATCGTCGGCTGCTCCCCCTTGAATTCGACCTTGTCGAGGGACACCAGGCCCAGTTCCTCACAGTCCGGGTTGCCCGCCATGACCACCGGATCCTCATGGTCCGCGGACGCCGAGGGCAGCAACGCCGCAAATACCACGGTGAGTCCGGAGATCAAGCAGGCGAGGCCTGCGGCGAGCAACGCGCGCACGGCGCGACGGCTGACGGTCTCGCTCTTTGGAGACATGGGAAAGAAACTCCCCCCGGAGTCGGGTTGAATCGGACCGGTCACGATTCGGCCTGACTGCGCCCCCCACAGCGCGGCTTACCAAGCCGGACCGCCGTCTTCGGCGGACACCGCAGACTAGCGGAATCGGGGACGTCGACGTCCACTATTGCGTGTCACGAACCGGTCACAACGGGGATTCCGTCTGGTGACGGGCCGACTATGCCGACGACTCCTGCTGGCGGCGCCAGCGGATGGCGGCCTCGAGGAAGCCGTCGATCTCGCCGTCGAGGACGGTCTGCGGGTTACCCACCTCGTACTCGGTGCGCAGGTCCTTGACCATTTGGTACGGGTGCAGCACGTACGAGCGCATCTGGTTGCCCCAGGACGACCCCGCGTCGCCCTTGAGCGCGTCCATCGCCGCTCGCTCCTCCTGGCGTTTCCGCTCGAGCAGCTTGGCCTGCAGCACCCGCATGGCCGACGCCTTGTTCTGCAACTGCGACTTCTCGTTCTGGCAGGAGACGACGATCCCAGTGGGCAAGTGGGTGATGCGCACGGCCGAGTCGGTGGTGTTCACGCTCTGGCCGCCTGGCCCGGACGAGCGGAACACGTCGACCCGGACGTCGGCGTCGGGGATCTCGATGTGATCGGTCTGCGCCACCACCGGCAGCACCTCGACGCCGGCGAACGAGGTCTGCCGACGGCCCTGGTTGTCGAACGGGCTGATCCGTACCAGCCGGTGGGTCCCCTGCTCTACCGAGAGCGTTCCGTACGCATACGGCGCGTGCACGACGAAGGTCGCCGACTTGATGCCCGCTTCCTCCGCGTATGAGATGTCGTAGACCTCGGTCTTGTGCCCGTGCCGCTCGGCCCAGCGCGTGTACATGCGCAGGAGCATCTCCGCCCAGTCCGCGGCGTCGACGCCACCGGCCTCGGACCGGATCGTCATGACGGCCTCGCGGGCGTCGTACTCGCCGGAGAGGAGGGTGCGGATCTCGAGCTCCGAGACCAGATGGGTGACCTCGTCGAGTTCTCGGTCGGCGTCGGCGGCGGCCTCGGCGTCGCCTTCCTCCTCGGCCAGCTCGAACATGACCGGCAGGTCGTCCACCCTGCCGCGAAGCTCGGTCAGCCGGCGCAGATCCGCCTGCAGGTACGACAGTCGGCTGGTGACCTCCTGGGCCCGGTCTACGTCGTCCCACAGGTCCGGAGCCGCTGCCTGCTTCTCCAGGTCGGCGATCTGCTCGCGCATGGTGGCCGGGTCCAGCACCTGCTCGATCGTCGCGAGGGTCTGGTCCAGGGCGCCGATCTCGGCGCCGACGTCACGGGTGGTGGCCACGTCCGTCAAGGGTACGCGGCGCGGCGCCTGCTCCCATCTTGTGGCGGGTTGCGCACGCCTCGGCGGCGGCCGAGGCGTGTCTTCCCCACCACAAGTCGCAAGAGAGAGCGGACCTCAGTCCAAGGGTGCGGTTGCCGTGGCTTCAGCGCCGATGGTGATGCCGCCCACGTCGCCGGCGAGGGCGAACGGCATCCGGGCCCGGAACGCCACCGTCACCGTGGCCGCCGTCGGGTCGACGACCACGGAGGTGTCGAACTGGTCGAACCGCTCGGCGAGTCCGTGCCGCGCGACGTAGTCAGCGACCGCGCCGCGAGCCCCGGCGGCCGAGATCGGCAGCTCGTCGGGTGCCGGACCGGTGTAGACGACCTCCTCGGCGACGTTCTGCGCGGCGGCCACGGCGGCACCGTCGGCCCAGGACGCCAGCGATCGGCGGTAGACGAAGGCCTTGGAGGCGTTCGCGACGACGCCCACCAGCAGCACGACGATCATCACGAACCCGATGATCAGCAGCGTGACCTGTCCGTCGTCGCGGCCTTGGCGCATCACAGCGCCCGGAATCGGTCGACTACGGACGAGTGGGTCGCTTCGACGGGTATCGCTGCGTTGACCGTGCCGGCGAGCACTTCAGGCAGGAACGGAAGGTTCACGGTCGTCGCGACAGTCACGGTGATCTCCGCACCCGGCTGGTAACACGGTGCCGTCGAGCAGCGGAGGACGATGTCGGCCGGGCCGCCCACGAGTCCCTGATCAGTCAGCGCCACCTGGGCGGCGAGCCGGGCCGCAACTTCGTCACCGGTCGCGACGTAGATCCGGCCGGCTTCCCGAGCGGCCTGCGTCACGCCGTACGACGCCCGCTGGACGTCGAGCACGGCGAGCATGACGTAAACCAGGGGCACCAGCAGCAGGATCCCGAGGAAGTGGAACTCGACGATCGCACTGCCCCGTTCGTCGCGGCGCCACCGGATCACAGTGCGCCTTCCTCGACCGCATGACCGGTCACGGTGAGGCCGCGTTCGACTCCCAGCAGGCCGAACAGCGGCAGCGTCGTGCTGACCTCGATCTCCACCAATTGCACGCCGCCGCTGTGCACATACCGCGACGAGATGGCCCGGCCGTAGCGCTGCGAAAGCGACTCGGCGATCAGGGCGGCGGCACGTACCTCACCATCGGCAAGGTCACGGTCGGCGTTGGCGGCGTACCGGGCGCCCTCGGCCGCACAGGCCACGAGCGTGTTGCGGACGTGGAGAGCCAGGCCGACCTGGAGAACGGCGAGAAACAGCCCGACAAGCACCACCGAGACCAGCGTGAACTCGACGACCGCCGCCCCTCGTTCGCTCCGATGCCGCCCGACCGGGGTCCGACCGGCGCGAAGCACGATCAGGGCGAGACCGCTTCCAGCGCCTGCTGGAGGATGTCACGAAGGTACGGTTCGGCGAACTGCCACAAGACCGCGACGATGCCCGCCGTCATGATTGTCACCAGGACCCAGCCCGGGACGTCACCACGCTCATCCGCAAGCCTCAGCATCGCCCGGCGGATGCGGAACACCAGCGACGTGCTCATCGTGTGGTCACTCCTCTGAATCGGGAACCCGCCTACGCCGCGGGTCACGGGACGACCGAGCTGATCTGGATCAGTCCTGGATAAAGTGCGAACAAGATTGTGACCGGCAGGACGAGGAACACCACCGGCACCATCATGGCGATCTCCTTGCGCCCGCCGATCTCGAGCAGGTTGCGTTTGCGTGCCTCGCGGACGTCGGCGGCCTGCGCTCGCAGCACGTCCGCGAGTGGGGTTCCGCGCTCCAGCGCGACGGCCACGCCGTCGACGAAGCGGGCGAGCGGCGCGAGGGTGGTCCGCTCCGCCACGCCGTCGAGAGCCTGGACGAGCCCCGCCCCCGTCCGGGCTTCGGACAGCGCGCGGGCCAGTTCACCGGCGAGCTCACCGCTGCCGATCCTGGCCACCCGTTCGAGTGCTCCGAGTGGGCCTTCACCGGCCGCCACCGACAGCGCCAGCAGGTCGGCGATGGTGGGGAACTCGGACAGCATGCGTTGCTCGCGATCACGCACCGCCCGGGTGAGGCGCTGGTCGCGGAGGACCACGCCGGCGATCGCCGCGGCTACGCAGAACACCAGGAGCAGTACCGGAGATCGAGCGTTGCCACCGCCCACGACCAAGAGGCTCGCCGCGACCGCTGCGCCGAAGGCGACCGTCCCCCACACGACCTGCTCGATCCGGAACTCCTGCAGCGTCAGGGTGCTGCCGGACTGGTCCAGGCGGCGGCGAACCGACGCACCGCCGCCGAGCACACGTTCCAGCACCTCGGCCGTGTCGGCGATGTACGGGCGTACCAGGTGCTCGAGGGTGGGGAATGGAGAGACGGCGCGGATCGTCGTCTGATGGGCACGGCGGGCAGTCCGCGACGTCAGCTCGCCGACATAGGGAGCCAGCCGGGTGTCGAGTGTCGGGCGCCGGCGGAAGGGCAGCCGGGACCAGGTCAGCAACAGCCCACAGCACAGCAGCAACCCCAGCAGGGCGCCGACCGCCGGCGTCGCGCTCATCTGAGCACCCGGCCTTCCACGGGCAGTCGGCCCAGCCGCAGCATCAAACGATAGGCAATCAGACAGAGCACTCCGCCGACCGCGAGCACCACCCACCCGCTGGGCGCGTTGAAGGCGCGGATCGACTCCGTCCGGACGGAGAACAGGCCGAGCAGTATCCACGGCGCCGCGACGGCCAACCGCGCCGAGTTGACCACCCAGCTCTGTCGGGTCTCCAACTCGGCCCGGGTGCGAGCATCGTCGCGCAGGAACGAGGACAAGGTGCGCAGTAACCGGCCCAGATCCGACCCACCGACCTCGCGGGCGATCCGCAATGACTCACAGATTCGGTCGCCGGTCGGGTCGGCCAGCCGCTCCTTGAGCAGGTCGAGACACTGGCTGAACCGCCCGGTCGCCCGGTAGTCTTCACCGAAGCGCTGGAAGGGGCGGCGCAACGGCTCCGGCCCGCGCACGCCGAGTTGGGTGAGCGCCTCGGGCAGCGACAGCCCCGCCCGCACGGCCGAGGCGAGGTTGTCGACCGCATCAGGCCACAACTCACGAAGCTCGTTACGCCGTTGCCGCGCACGGAAGCGCACCAGAGCCACGGGCGCGTACGCCGCGAAGACCCCGAAGGCCAGCGCCACCGGCCAGGTCCGGGACGCGACCAGGAACGCCAGGGCGACGAATGCCCCTGCTCCCGCGCACGAGACCAGCAGCTGGCGGGAGGTGACCGCCTCGATGCCCGCCTCGGCGATCAGGTCGGCCAACCGATCACGCCCCCGCGGACGATCCCTCCGGCGGCCGACCGGGACGGTGAACGACTGCCACACCAACAGCAGGCCGACGCCGAGCATGAGCCCGACCAGGGCACCCATCAGGCGGCGCCCTCCCGGTCGTCGTCGGATACCGCAAGCAGACCTTCCGGATCGATACCGGCGCGTCGGAACCGGTCCACGTGCGGCGGATGTCCCTCCGCCCGCCGCAGCCGATCCCCGCGCCGGAGGAAGAGCGGCTCCAGCTCGACCACTTCCCCCTCCACCCGGCCGGGCACCGCGACGATCTCGCGGACCCGACGGCTGCCGTCGAGCTCACTCTCGAGGTGCACCACGATGTCGACACAACCGGCGACCGTCGGCACCACGAAACGGCTCCCGATGTTCTCACCGGCCAACAACGGCAACGTGCACATCTTCGTTATCGCCTCGCGCGCCGAGTTGGCGTGCACGGTGCACATGCCGGGTGTTCCGGAGTTCAGTGCGATCAGCAGGTCGAGGCACTCCTGCTGGCGTACCTCGCCCACCACGATCCGCTGTGGCCGCATCCGCAGGGCCTCGCGGACGAGGTGTCGAAGGCTGATCTCGCCCGTGCCCTCCAGGCTTGGCTGCCGCGTCTGCATCCGCACCACATCCGGCAACGGAATGCGCAGCTCGAAAACCTCTTCACACGTGATCACGCGTTCGCGTGCCGGCACCGCAGCCGTCAGGCAGTTCAACAGCGTCGTCTTCCCCGCCTGCGTCCCGCCGGAGACGAGGATGTTCAGCCCGGCGACCACGCAGGCGTCGAGGAATCGCGCCGCCTGCGGTGTCAGCGTTCCGAGGCCCACCAGGTCATCGAGGTGGTTGGCGCGCACGACGAACTTGCGGACGTTCACCGCCCAGTGTTCAGGGGTGATGTCGGGGATCACGACGTGGAGGCGGCTGCCGTCGGGAAGCATTGCGTCGACGAACGGTGAGCTCAGGTCGATGCGCCGTCCCGAGGTCTTCAGCATCCTCTCGACCAGGTCGCGCACTTCCTGGTCTGTGAAGATCGTCGTGGTGAGTTCGCTGCGGCCCCCGCGGGCAATGAACACCTTGCCCGGTTCGTTGATCCAGACCTCCTCGACCGTCGGGTCGTCGAGATACCGCTGCAGAGGTCCGAAGCCGGCCACCGAGTCCAGCACGGTGCGGGCGAGGGCCGTCGGGTCCCCGAGCGGGGGCAGCGGGCGGCTCAGGCTGCGTTCGTCGTAGGTCGCCACGACGTCGTCGACGATGCGACGCACCGCCGCCGGATCGGCGACCGGGTCGAGTCCCTCCCGGCGGACGACGTCACGGACTTCGGCATCGATGATCTCGAGAGCGGTCATGCGGCGAACCCCGTCGACGGCTGCTTCGTTCACCTGGCTGTCGGCACCGTGACGCGGCGGGTTACCGGCGGCAACGGCGCATGACTTGACTGGATGCCGCTGAGTTATACCGGTGCGTCGGCCCCGTGACCAGCCCCAATCTGGATATCCACAGGCCGACACAGCCACGTCGCCATCTCGTGGCGGGTTGAGCACGTCTCAGCGGGGATCGAGGCGTGTCTTCCCCGCCACAAGATGACAGCGTGGGTGGGTCGATCATCGCCGGACGGGCCCTGAGGACGCTGGCTACACGAGGAGACCTCCGCGCTCTTTGTCCCGACAACGCCGGAGGTTCGGCGTCGCCCTGGTGGCCGAGCATGGCCGGGTCGATTTCGTCGGCGTCGCCCGGTGACAGACGGCGTGGTCTATGCGATCATCTTCGCCGTCTCGTTTGGGAGCACCGCTATGTCCGACTTCCCACCCCCACCGCCACCCGGTTCCCCTTACCAGCCCTACCCGGTCGCCCAGCAGGCACCACGGAACGGGCTGGGGATCGCCGCACTCGTCCTCGGGATCATCGGCGTCGTCGTCGGGATCATCCCCTTCTTCTTCTGGCTCGCCGTGATCCTGGGCGTGATCGGCCTGATATTCGGCTTCATCGGTCGCGGCCGCGCCAACCGTGGCGAAGCCACAAACGGAACCATGGCGCTGTGGGGCATCATCACCAGCGCGATCGCGGTGGTCCTCTCGATCGTCGGCCTGGTGATCCTCCTCGGGGTGTTCGAGGAACTGGGCGACGAGGCTGCCGTGGAAACCGGAAGCACCGTGGCGCCGGCGACCGAGAGCCCAACCTCCTCAGCGCCCGATACGTCCCCGCCACCGCAGCCCGAGGACACCGAGCCCGCGGAGGCGGTGGAGGTCGACGTCTACAAGCTACGGGTGGGCGATTGCTTCACTGAATCCGAGGACACGGAAGAGGAGATCATCTACACCGTTCCGGTCGTCCCGTGCTCCGAGCCGCACAGCGACGAGGTATTCGCTCTCGTGAATCTTCCCGACGGGGACTTCCCCGGCCAGGACGCGGTCTATTCCCAGGCCGAGGAGTTGTGCATTGCCGAGTTCGAGAGCTTCGTCGGGCTGTCGTACAGGGAATCGGCGCTGGACATCTGGGTCATTGCACCGGTCGAGGAGGGTTGGGTCGCCGGAGACCGGGAAGTCGTGTGCAACATCTACGACCCGGACGGGAATGTCAGCGGGAGTCTCAGCGGCGCACAACGCTAGGACCGGCGCCCCGTCCGACACCCCGAGGTCGGCCGGACAGCCCATCACACCGACGAGCGGTCAGACTCGCTCCCATCAGCGGATCGACGATATGGGGTCACTGACATGGTCGTTCCCCTGTCAGCGCTTGTGGCGGGTTGTGCACGTTTCAGCCGCACCGAGGCGTGTCTTTCCCGCCACAAGATGAAGGTTGTGGCCGGGCAGATGACCACCGAGAGTTTCCATGGTGATCGAGGTGTCCACCACCTCAGAGCCTGCGGTGCGGCGACCGGTCAGCTGGCTGCTCTTGTGATCTCAGCGCCGAGGTTCATGGCATCGAGCAGGGGTATGCCGCCGCTACCCGACGCGGCGAACCCGCAGTCGATCCCCTCGGTTAGTTGTCGCTCCGCCGCCGTCCCGGCGAACGGGATGCCGATGCTTGCAGCCGCGGCGAAACACTGCGCGCCTTTCTCGTATTCTCCGCACGCCTGCTCGACGAGTGCATGAACCGGCATCAGACGTGCAGTGGGAGTACCGATTCGCTCCAACTCACGACCGCATTCGCGGAGTTGGCCACCCAACCCGGCGAGCGCATTCGGCGTGAGGTTGGTTGGGCTGTTGACGAAGATCTCGTCCATCCTCGCATTCAATTTCTCCACCGCGTCGAGCCAGACGAGCTCGCCGAGCTCGACCGTCCCCGGAGGTGCGGCGATGTCGTAGTCGGCGCCGTAATCGGTGAACTCGAGCAGCCACGCGTCCCCTCCCTTGTCCTCCGCGCGAAGTGGGTAGGCGACGCCGGTGTTCGCGACGTAGAGCCGTGACCCGTCCTCCTTGCTGACGACGACAACCTCCTGACCGTCGAGCTCGGTCTGCTCCACGTTCGCATCGACAAGGCTGTCGTTGCCGGCCAGCTGGGCGACCAAGGAATCCAGCGAGAATCCTTCCAACGCCGCCGCCTCCTGTGCGCTGAGCTTGAGCCACCGGCCGGCGCCGAGTGCCGCCGCTGCCGGAGAAATGCCCAGCGCCTCCAACGCTTTCTGACCACCCTGGACGAAGGCATTGGCTCCGACCGTCGTGATCTCCAGACGCGCATCCTCGATCATGATCGTCCCATGGCTCGAGTCGTCCTGAATGCGCAGGTCAAGCTCCACCGGCCGGCCGTCCCTCACACCAGTCCCCGTCACGCGGACACCACTCGCACCCTCGATCGCAGCGGTCGCAGCCTCCTGAACCTGTGCTGCCGACTTCTCCTCGACGCCATTGGTCGGAGTTCCGCAGCCGGTCACGGAAAGAGCAACCAGCACGCCCGCGGCGGCCAGACGGATCGACCCGGTTCGAAGCGCTTTTCCAGGGAAAATGCGCGGCAGCCGAACGGCATCGGCGAAGTGCGCCGCCCGCGCGTCTGGGGTGATCCGCCGGACCGCCCGTCGGCACCAGTCGATCAGTTGGTCGACGTTCACCCAAAGCTCACCCCGTCGTCGCACAACGCCCCCCAATTGGGCACCGCATACATGGCAGGCGTCGCCCGACGCCCATGCCGACTCATCTGCGTAGAGCCCGCAGAACACCAGGTGATACACAGATTCGCCCCCGAACGTGCGCACTGTGATGGCGCCGATGCGACAGCCCTGCCCGGTGCCGGAGCGGCCCGCGGTCGCCATCTTGTGGTGGCTTGGATACCTGTCGTGGGCGGATATGACGTGCCGTTCCCGCCACATGACGGGACGCAGGGAAGCTTGTGCCGGTAGCGGTCGAGCTGGGCGGGCAGGCCGAGCCTGGTGGGCAGGTCGAGCTAGGCGGGCAGGTCGACCGGGGCGGGCTCGGGGGCGGAGGCCGTCGATCGTTCGGGTCGTTCCATGTGCCGCCACGGGCCCCCGAACAGCGGCGAGAGGACGACAAGGACGTACGCCGACCCGAGTACCAGCAGGGTCGTGGTCAGCCCGAGATGCTCGACGGCCACGCCGGCCACCAAGGCGCCGATCGGCATCGCGGCCCAGGCGCCGGCGCCCATGCAGCCGAAGACCCGGGCCCGCATCCCCGGTGGGGTGCGTTCCAGTTGCACCGTGCCGATGATCGGGTTGATCGATCCAGCGGCCAAACCCGCCACCGCCACCGTCAGCAGGCACGCCCACAGCGGCGGCTCGGCGGCGAAGACCAGCATCCGCGGGCCGCCGCAGAGCAGGAACGACACCACGAACAGCGCCCGCCGCGGCAATCGGTGCCCGACCACGCCGAACATCAGCGAGCCCACCAACGCGCCGCCGCCCATCGCCGCCACCAGCAATCCCAGAGCCACCGAACCGCCGAGATTCCGGTCGGCGAACACCGGCAGGATCACCGTGGTCCACGCCACATCGAAGAAGTTCGTCACGACCAGCAGCACCGTGATCGCCCGCAACAGCGGCTGACGCCACAGAAAGCCGAGGCCCTCGGCGAGCTCGCGCCAGTAGGAGCCGACGGCCGCCGGCCGCGAACCGCCGCCGACCGTCCGCACCGAGTCGACGGATCTCGGCACCAACCAGGCCACCAACAGCGCGGAGACCGCGAACGTCGCCGCGTTGACCACGAGGGTGTTCACCGGGCCGAGCGCAGCGACGAGCAGGCCGGCCAGCGGGCCGCCGACGAGCCGCGCGCCTCGCTCGAGTGCTTCGAACGTCCCGACTGCCCGTTCCAACGGCACCTGCGCGCGTTCGGCGATCTCCGGCAGCAGTGACGACCTGGCCGAACGGCCGGGCGTGTCGAACAGGCCGGTGGCGAAGATCAGCAGCATCAGCGCCCAGAACGGCAAGCCGACCGTCGCGGCCAGCACGGGAACCGCCAGGATCGTCGCGCCGCCGATCAGGTCGGTGACGATGCTCGTGCGCCGGTAGCCCGCCCGGTCGACGAAGACACCGCCGAGTGCTCCTCCGACGACGACGGGAAGCACCGCGAAGAACGCGGCCACACCGGTCAGGGAGGCGCTGCCGGTGGTGTCGAGCACGTACAACGGCAGGGCGATGAAGGTGATCATGTTGCCGGTCAGCGACACGGCGTGCGCCGCCAGCAGTCCGGTCAGCGGAATACGATGACCCCTCACGGGTCGCTCCGGAACCCGAAGTAGAGCATCGTCACCTGGGCCGCACCAGGCCGGTTCGGGTCGCTGCGCGCCGTCCAGCGTGCCGCGACACCATCGAGTTCGTCGCGCAACTCGGCCAGCTCACCGGCCGTGAGGTGCATGATCGCGTCGCTGCCGGCGGCCGCCGCGATCCACTCCCGGTCGAGGCCGGGCTCGACGTCGAGGTAGTGCTCCAGCTTCTGCACCCAGCGGGTGAGGATCGTGCGCTGCATCATGTCCGCGGCCAGCCGCCGCTCCGGGTCGTCCAGCGTCTCGACCCGGTCCCAGACCGTCCGCGCATGGGCTGCCCGCCACCATCGCTCCCGGCCGTTCGGCGCCAGTTCCGGCGCCTCCTGCACGAAGCCGTGCTTGGCCAGCGTGGTCAGGTGGTAGCTGACGGAGCCCGGCGCCTCGTCGACGATCTCGCTGAGCATGCCGACGTTCTGCGGGCCACGCGCTCTCAGCTCCCCCAGGAGCCGCAGCCGGGTGGGGTGGGCGAGGGCGCGCATCTCTCCTGGGTCGCGAAGCCGGATACGCGAGGAGGATTCCGCCATGCCGCCAGGCTAGACGTACAAGAACTAACGTGCAAGAGTTCTTGTGTATTTGCTCCAGCGCCCACACCGAAGACTCACGGGCACGCCGTCGTCCGAAACCTCAGGGCTCGAGCAGCGTCTCGTAGTGGGCGGAGCGTTCATCGAACCGCGTCAGGACCTCGCGCGCCTCCGCAGGGACGTAGGCGACTCCGTAGTCCGCTCCCCCGAAGGCCCGAACGGCGTCCATCGAGTCGAAGAGCATGAGCGTGGCGAACTCGACCTCGCCGTCGAGCTCACGCCGGAGCAGATAGGCGCCCCGGTACCCCGCCAGTCCGCGGTCGCGGATGCTCGGGAGCACCCGGTTGCTGACGATGTCCTGATAGGCGTCGGCATTCTCCGGCGTGGTCCAGCCACGCCAGTATCGGACGATCACGGATCGATTCCCTTCGCTGAGCTCACGCCGTGTCGGCACGAAGCAGGGAGCGGACGACACGCAGCCCGACCGAGCCCCGGGCCAGGTCGAACGAATCACTGTCGACGATCTCGCGCAAGGTCTCGCGAGCCCGGGCGACGACGACCCGGTCGGCCACGGCCCAGGCCTGAACACGATCCGCGACGTCGAGACCCTCCTCGGTGCGCTGGATCACCTGGGCGGTCAGCGCGGTCTGGACCGCATGCAGGTCGTCACGCAACGCAGCCCGCGCCATCGTCTGCCACCGGTCGGAGCGCGGCAGCGCGATGATCCGTTCCAGCAGGCGGCCGAGCGTGAGGTGCTCGCCGAGTTCGAAATGGACGCGCGCGACCTCGATGAGGTCGGTGCCCGTCGCCAGCGAGGTCTCGACGATGCCGAGACCCGCGTACGCCGGCGGCAGCACCGCGACCCGGACAGCCAGGTCCTCGGGCACACCGGACCGGAGCAGCGAGTCGCGGCGTTGCGCGAACAGATCGTGCTCGCGACCGACCAACAGGTCGGGCAGCCCCGAGAGCAGGCGGGCGATCGGCGCCTCGAAGAACTCGATCTGCCAGGCGATGTCGATCGGTGGACGACGGTTGACCGCGAGCCATCGGGTGGCGCGCTCGGTGATCGTGCGTCCTTCCAGCCGCATTCGCGTCTGCAGGTCGGCCGCAACCACGGTGTCGAGGGCGGCCACCGACGTCAAGAGCTCGGGCATTCGGAACACGACGCTGGCGACCGTGTGCGCCCGCGCCAGGTCCTCCATCGTGGCGCCGGTCTCCATCCGCAGCCGGAACGCGAAGGTGATTCCCGCCTGGTTGACGAGCTCGTTGACAACGGTCGTGGTGATGATCTCTCGGCGCAGTGGGTGCTCCTCGATCCGGTCGGCGTATCGCTCGCGGAGCGCGCCCGGGAAGTAGGCCTGCAGTGCGTTGCGGAGGTAGGGGTCGTCGGGAAGCGTGCTGCCGACAAGCTGCGCATAGATCGTGTTCTTGGTGTACGCCAGCAGGACCGCGAGCTCAGGCGACGTGAGCCCACGACCGGCTTGCATCCGTTCCCTGAACTGGCGGTCGGTGGGCAGGAACTCCAGTGTCCGGTCCAGCTTGCCCTTCGCCTCGAGGGTCGAGACGTACGCCTGGTGGACGTGCACGAGGTTGGCCGCCTGGAACACCCCGCTCGCGAGTGCGACGTTCTGGCCGTAGTTGTCGGCGAGCACCAGGTGACCGACCTCGTCGGTCATCTCCGCCAGCAGCGCGTTGCGTTGTTTCTCCGTGAGGTCGCCGTCGCGCACGACACCGTCGAGAAGGATCTTGATGTTGACCTCGTGGTCGGAGGTGTCGACGCCTGCGGAGTTGTCGATCGCGTCGGTGTTGATGCGGCCGCCCTGCCCGTCGGCGCCGGACAGCGCGTACTCGATCCGGCCCAACTGGGTGAAGCCGAGGTTGCCGCCCTCACCGACGCAGCCACAGCGCAGTTCGGCGCCGTCCACGCGGATGGCGTCGTTCGCCTTGTCGCCGACGTCGGCGTGGGTCTCGGTGGCGGACTTGACGTAGGTGCCGATGCCGCCGTTCCACAGCAGATCGACCGGCGCCCGCAGGATCGCGCGCATGAGGTCGGCCGGAGTCATGTCCGCCACGTCGTCGTCGATGCCCAGCGTCGCCTTCACCTGTGGGGTCAGAGCGATGCTCTTCGCCGTGCGCGGATGCACACCACCGCCCTCGCTGATCAGCGCCTGGTCGTAGTCGGCCCAACTGGAACGTGGGAGCTCGAACAGGCGGCGGCGCTCGGCGAAGGAGACCGTCGGGTCGGGATCGGGGTCGAGGAAGACGTGCCGATGGTCGAAGGCGGCCAGCAGCCGCGTGTGCGTCGAGAGCAGCATTCCGTTGCCGAACACGTCGCCGGACATGTCGCCGATGCCCACACAGGTGAAGTCTTCGTTCTGGCAGTCGCGTCCCATTTCGCGGAAGTGCCGCTTGACCGACTCCCAGGCGCCCCGCGCGGTGATGCCCATGGCCTTGTGGTCGTAGCCCGCCGAGCCGCCGGACGCGAACGCGTCGCCGAGCCAGAACCCGTACTCGGCGGACACGCCGTTGGCGGTGTCGGAGAACGTGGCGGTGCCCTTGTCGGCCGCAACGACCAGGTAGGGGTCGTCGCCGTCATGGCGGACCACGCGCGGAGGGGGAACGATGCTCCGGTTGGCCGCCCTGTTGTCGGTGATGTCGAGCAAGCCCCGGATGAACGTCTTGTAGCACTCCACGCCCTCGGCCAGCCAGGCCTCGCGGTCGACCGCGGGATCGGGCAGGCGCTTGCCGACGAAGCCGCCCTTGGCACCGACGGGAACGATCACGGCGTTCTTTACCGCTTGCGCCTTCACCAGCCCGAGCACCTCGGTGCGGAAGTCCTCGCGGCGGTCGGACCAGCGCAGGCCACCGCGGGCAACCGCTCCGAAGCGCAGGTGGACGCCCTCGACCCTGGGTGAGTAGACCCAGACCTCGAACAACGGTCGTGGCTCCGGCAAGTCGCGGATCGCCGACGACCTGAACTTGAACGAAGTCGCCGCGGGTGGGCGGCCGTTCTGGTCGACGCGGTAGTGGTTGGTGCGGAGCGTGGCCTGCACGAGGCCGAGGAACGAGCGCAGAATGCGGTCCTGGTCGAGGCTGGCGACCTGGTCGAGTGACTTCTGCAGCCGTTCGACCAGTTCCTCGGCCGCAGCCGACCGCGCGTCGGGGTCGTTGCCGAAGCGGTCCGGGTCGAAACTCGTCTGGAACAGCTCGATGAGCAGGCGCGCGATCTCGACGTGGGCGGCGAGGCATTCCGCGAGATAGCTCTGACTGAACGTTGAGCCGGCCTGGCGCAGGTACCTCGCATACGCCCGGAGCACGGCGGCCTGCCGCCATGACAGCCCGGCCCGCAGTATGAGGGCGTTGAATCCGTCGCTTTCCGCCTCGCCTCTCCAGACCGCCGCAAAGCCCTCCTGGAACAGCTCCTTGAGGCCGTCCCCACCGGCCGCCCGCCGGGCGCTGTGTCGCAGGCCGAAGTCGTAGATGAACGCCGGCCCGGTCGTGCCGTCGCCGGTTCGGAGGATCTCGTAGGGGCGCTCGTCGATCACCTCGACGCCCATCCGCGACAGGATGGGGAGCACCTGGGTGAGCGAGATCGGCGAGCCGGTCCGGTAGATCTTGAACCGGCGCTCGTCCGGCGGAGCGCCGATCGGCTGGTAGAGGTTCATGCCCAGACCGTCGTCCTCGGGCAGTTCCTCGAGCCTGGCGACGTCGGCGACCGCGGTCCGCGCCGGGAAGTCTTCCTTGTACGCCTCCGGGAAGGCTTCCCGGTAGCGGCGGAGGAGTCGGGCCGCCGCCTCCTCCCCCGCCCGCTCCGCGAGCGCATCGGCGAACTCGTCGCTCCACGCGCGGGTGGCGGCGACCAACTGCCTCTCGAGCGCCGTGACGTCGAGGTCGGGCAGCTCCTGGGCGGGCCGCATCCGGACGACGAAGTGCAGTCTCGCCAGCACCGCCTCGCTGACCAGCGCCGTGTGATCGATCGACACGCCGTCGGTGGCGGCCAGCAGGATGCTCTGGATCCTCTCGCGGACGCCGGTGTTGTAGCGGTCGCGCGGCAGGTAGACCAAGCAGGACAGGTAGCGGCCGTAGACGTCGCGCCGGACGAACAGGCGCAGCTGGCGCCGCTCCTGGAGCTGGACGACGGCCAGCGCGGTGGGCAGCAGGTCCTCGGCAGGGGTCTGGAACAGTTCGTCGCGCGGGTACGTCTCGAGCACCTGCATGAGGTCCTTGCCCGAGTGCCCGGTGGGGGCGAATCCGCTGTTCTCGAGCACCTGGAGAACCCGGCGGCGGAGTACGGGGATGCGCAGCACGCTCTCGGTGTAGGCGGCCGAGGTGAACAGCCCGAGGAAGCGCCGCTCGCCGACCACCTCGCCGGAGTCGTCGAAGGTCTTCACCCCGATGTAGTCGAGATAGGTGGGGCGATGCACAGTGGCGCGGGAGTTGGCCTTGGTCAGCACCAACAGGCGCTTCTCCCGGGCCTTGGCGCGCACCTCGGGAGGCAGCTTCGCGAAGGAACCCGACAGCTCCTGGTCCGAGCGCAGGATTCCCAGTCCGGATCCGGTGACCGCGCGCAGCACGTCCTCGCCCTCGACGATGTCGAGGGCGTACTCGCGGTACCCGAGGAAGGTGAAGTGGTCGTCGGCGAGCCAGCGCAACAACTCCTGCGCCTCCGCTACCTCGTCGCCCGGAAGCGGCAACTGGTCCTTTTCCAGCTCGGCCGCGATCTCATCCGCACGCTGCCGCATCCGCGGCCAGTCCTCGACCGCCTCGCGGACGTCGCGCAGGATGGTGCGCAGCTCTTCGGCGATCGCGTTCTGCGCGGTCGGGTCGGTCTCGCGGTCGATCTCCACGTGCATCCATGACTCGACCACGGCGTCGGGTGTCTCGGCGGTGCGGGGGTCGGACTCGCCGTAGTCGCAGATGTCGAGCACGTCGCCGGCGACGTCGCGGCGCACGACGAACTGGGGATGCACCACCAGGAAAACCGAGCGGCCCAGCCGGGACAGCGCCATGGTCACCGAGTCGACCAGGAACGGCATGTCGTCCGTGACCACCTCCACGACCGTGTGGCCGGAGGACCAGCCGTGTTCCTCGATGCTGGGCGTGTAGACCCTGACCAGCGAGGTGCCCTGGGGACGGTTCTGCGCGAGCTGGCGGTGCGACGCCGCGGCGCCGTAGACGTCGACCGGATCGCGGTCGAGGAGGTCCTCCGGAGCCACATGGCGGTAGTAGCGGCGAAGGTACGCGCTCTCGTCGGGTCGGGCATGGCCGCGCTGTCCGTGGTGGTCGGCCGCCACCGCGGCTTTCGCGAGAAGCTCTGACTTGGCGTCGTCGAGCCGGTTTCGCATGCCTCAGCCCCCGGGGCCAGCTCCTGCCGGTACGTCCTCGTACCCCACGGTTACGACACTAGCTCGCGCCGGGCCGACCTTCATCCATCCTCCAGACCGTCCACAGCCTCAGAGCCAGGAGCGAAGCTCCCACAGCACCGGGTAGTAACGCATGTCCAGCCGGCCGCGAAGGTAAGCGGCTCCCGACGAACCGCCCGTACCGGTCTTCGTCCCGATCATCCGCTCGACCATCGTCACGTGCCGGGCACGCCAACCGGCCGCGCGCTCGTCGTGCACGAGCAGGGCCTCGGCCAGCTCCCAGATCTCGCCGTGGGTCTCGCGGTCGTGGGCGGCCGCACGCAGAGACTCCCTGATCCCGTCGTCCGAGCCGGCGTCCAGCCCCCGCGCGTCGAGGACCTGGATGAACGCGTCCCACAGCGTGGGCTCGGCCAGCCGCCGCTCCAGCCGGATCCGCTCCTGCTCGGTCACGCCGCGCAGGCGGGTCACGAACCCCGGGTCCTTGGCCCCGGAGAGGAACTCCAGCTCGCGGAACTGGACGGACTGGAAGCCGCTGGCGGGCGCGAGCCGCTCGCGGAACTCGAGGAAGTCCTGCGGCGTCATCGTCTCGAGCACACTGACCTGTTCGATCAGGATCCGTTCGATCTCGTGGACGCGGGCCAACAGGTGCCGGGCCCACCACAGCTGCCCGGTCACCATGGCGTCCCGCACCGACTCGAGCTCGAACAGCAGCTGCTGGAACCACAGCTCGTAGACCTGGTGGACCGTGATGAACAACAGCTCGTCGTGAGCGTCGGTCGCCAACCGCTGCTGGTCGAGCAGCTCCGGGACGCGCAGATAACTGCCGTACGTCAGCCGGGCCCCGTCCTCGCCGAAGTGCGCGGACGGTGGGTGCACATGCGTGGCCATCTGGCCACCATACGAACCCGCACCGCACTCTCGTGGGTCAGGATGTGCTCATGGACCTGCGCACCCAGCTCCGCTTCGACGCCGATCCGATCACCGTGTTCGCCATGTTCACCGACGAGGCGTACCTGGCACGCAAGGCCAGCGCGACCGGAGCGGTGCGTCACGAGGCCTCGGTGACCCGCCTCGGCGACCACGTGACGGTGCGCCTGCTCCGGGTCATGCCGCCGGACGTGCCCGACCTCCTCCGCGGCTTCGTGGGCGAGACGATCGACCTCGACCAGACCGACGTGTGGGAGCCCGCGTCGCCGGACGGATCCCGCACCGGTTCGATCCGCATCGAGATGGGCGGTGCGCCGGTTCACCTCACCGGCGGGATGACGCTGGTCGGGACCGCAGCCGCGACGGCCGCCACCATCGACGCCAAGGTCAAGGCGTCGATCCCGTTGGTGGGCGGCCGGATCGAGAAGGCCGTGCACGACGCCGTGGTCCACGCCGCACGGATCGAGGAGCAGGTCGGACGAGCGTGGCTGGCCGCAGACCGCTCCCGGTGATGCTTGCGGCCGACGCGGGCCCGCCGCGGGTCAGTCGTCGATACGGACGCCCTTGCCGACGACGGTGATGCCGTTCGCACTGACCACGTAGCCGCGCTCCCGGTCGGCGTCCTTGTCGACGCCGACCGTGCTGCCCTTCGGGACAACGACGTTCTTGTCCAGGATCGCGTCGCGGACCAGGGCCTCCGGCTCGACCCGAACGCCGTGCATGAGCACCGACCGGGACACCTCGGCAGCCTGCCGGACCTCGACGCCCGGAGAGAGCACCGCGTGGTCGACCAGCGACCCGGCGATGATGCAGCCGTTGGTGACGATGGACTCATGTGCCTCGCCGCCCTCGACGATCTTCGCGCCGGGAAGCTGCGGGTGAGTGGTCAGGATCGGCCACTCACGGTTGTAGAGGTTGAACAGCGGGTTGATCGACACCAGGTCCATGTGCGACTCGTGGTAGGTGTCGAGGGTTCCGACGTCGCGCCAGTATCCGCGGTCGCGGTCGGTCGACCCGGGTACGTCGTTGGCGGCGAAGTCGTACACCCAGGCCCGCTCGCGCTCCACCAGCAGCGGGACGATGTTGCCGCCCATGTCGTGGACCGAGCCCTCGTCGCCGGCGTCGACACGCAGCGCCTCGAGCAGCACGTCGGTGGAGAAGACGTAGTTGCCCATCGAGGCGAAGCTGCTGTCCGGGTCGTCGGGCAGCCCGGGCGGCTCGGCAGGCTTCTCCAGAAAGGCGTCGATGCGCCTGCCGTCGGAGGTCTGGATGATGCCGAACCCGCTGGCGCCCGACCGGGGCACACGGATGCCGGCGACGGTGATTCCGGCGCCGCTGGCCATGTGGGCTTCGATCATCTGCCGGGGGTCCATGCGGTAGACGTGGTCCGCACCGAAGACCACCACGTAGTCGGGTGTTTCGTCGTAGACGAGATTGAGCGACTGGTAGATCGCGTCGGCACTGCCCTGGTACCACCGCGGCCCGAGCCGCTGCTGCGCGGGCACCGGGGTGACGTACCGGCCGAGCATGGTGCTCATACGCCAGGTCATCGAGATGTGGCGGTCCAGCGAGTGGGACTTGTACTGGGTGAGCACGCAGATGCGGTCGATGTCGCCGTTGACCAGGTTGGACAGGACGAAGTCGATCAGCCGGTAGCTTCCGCCGAACGGGACGGCCGGCTTGGCTCGATCGGCGGTCAGCGGCATGAGCCGCTTGCCCTCACCGCCGGCGAGGACGATCCCGAGCACGTGCGGCCCCGTCGCCACGATCCGACACTAGTCACGATCTGGCCCGAGATCACCCGCTCCCGGCCGGTGGCCCGACGGGCAGGACCACGAGCAGGATGGTCGGGTGCCCGAACTCGTCGTCCCCACCACCCGCGTCCACCGGTCCTGGATGGAGGCTGTCGCCGAGCCGGAGTACGACCCGCGCTGGGTCGACGACGTCGACGTCGATCGGCTGGCCGACCCCCTCGATTTCGCGAACTTCGTCGCCGGCGAGCGGGCCCAGGCCACCGAGGACGCGCCGCGGCCCACTGGCTGGGTGCCCGTCACGTACCTCTGGTACGTCGACGGAACCACATTCCTGGGCCGGCTGTCGATCCGCCATCGCCTCACCCAGTGGCTGCGCGACTACGGCGGCCACATCGGTTACGACGTGCGCCCCTCGGCGCGGCGACGCGGCCACGCCACCGACATGCTCCGGCAGGCCCTGCCGTGGTGCCGGAAGCTTCGCATCGACCCGGTGCTGGTCACGTGTGACGTCGACAACGTCGCCTCCCGGAAGGTGATCGAACGAGCCGGCGGGAAGTTCGACGACCAGCGCGAAGGAAAGCTCCGCTACTGGGTGCCGGCCTCGTGACCGCTCAGCTGGCGGCGCGCCATCTGGTACACGGCGGCCGCCGCGGGTCACGCGATTGCTCGTGCCATTGTGACGCCGTGGTTGCGACGGTCCGGCACGACGACGATCGGGTGTGGCGGCGATGCGGATAGCCGTGCTGAGCAGGGAGTATCCCCCGTTCGTGTACGGGGGTGCGGGCGTGCACGTCGACTTCCTGGTGCGCGAACTGCGCCGGGCGGACGACGTCGAGGTGGAGGTCCATGCCACCGGTCCCGAACGTGAAGGCGCCTCGACCTATGCGGAAGTCGACCCGCGGATGCCGGCGGCGAACCCGGCGCTCGGCCTGACGAGCGCCGACCTGGTCATGGCCGCCGCCCTCGGCGAGGTCGACGTCGTGCACTCCCACACCTGGTACACCAACCTCGCCGGCCACGTGGCGTCGCTGCTGTACGGGACGCCGCACGTGCTCACGGCCCACTCGCTCGAGCCGCTGCGGCCGTGGAAGGCCGAACAGCTCGGCGGAGGGTACCGGCTCTCGTCATGGGTGGAGCGGACCGCCTACGAGGGCGCCGCCGCGGTCATCGCCGTCAGCAACGGGATGCGGACCGACATCCTGGACTGCTATCCGGCCGTCGACCCGAAGCGCGTCCACGTCGTCCACAACGGCATCGACACCGCCTTCTACCGGCCGGTCGAGCAGTCCGATGTGCTCGACCGGCTGGGCATCGACCCAGGACGTCCGTCGGTCGCATTCGTGGGGCGCATCACCCGGCAGAAGGGTGTGCCGCACCTGCTTCGCGCCGCTCTGCGCTTCGACCCCGAGATCCAGTTGGTGCTGCTGGCCGGTGCCGCGGACACACCGGAGCTCGCCGCGGAGACCGATGCGCTCGTCGCTCGTCTTCGTGCGGAACGCACCGGCGTCGTCCTGGTCAACGAGATGCTGCCCCGCGAGGATGTCCGTCAGGTGCTCACCCACGCGACGCTGTTCTGCTGCCCCTCGGTCTACGAGCCGCTCGGGATCGTGAACCTGGAGGCGATGGCATGCGCGACCGCCGTTGTCGCCAGCGCCGTCGGCGGGATCCCGGAGGTCGTCGTCGACGGCGTCACCGGCCGGCTGGTGCCGTATGACGCCGCAGACGTTGCCGCCTTCGAGGCCGGCCTTGCCGAGGCCGTCGGCGAGCTGGCGGCGGACCCGGGCCGGGCCGCCGAGATGGGCCGGGCCGGTCGCGAGCGGGCCGTCTCGGAGTTCGGCTGGGACGCGGTCGCAGCCCGCACGATCGACATCTACCGCGAGGTCACGGCCGGCTGATCAGTCGAGGGTGAGCCGGCTCGGTCCGGCGTACACGTTCATGCTGCCGGCACGCACGAATCCGATCAGCGTCACGCCACATTCCGCAGCGAGGTCGGCGGCCAGGCTGGAGGGTGCCGAGATGGCCGACAGGACCGGGATTCCTGCCATCGCCGCCTTCTGCACCAGCTCGAACGAGGCCCGCCCGGACACCTGCAGGAGGTGGTTGCGAAGGGGCAGCGCATCCTTGCGCAGCGCGGCACCGACCACCTTGTCGACGGCGTTGTGACGGCCGACGTCCTCGCGGACACAGACCATCTCACCCGCCGCCGTGAACACGCCGGCGGCATGCAGGCCGCCGGTGCTGTCGAACGCCGCCTGGGCAGATCGCAGCCGGTCCGGTAGGGCGGAGACGACGGCCGGATCCACCCGCATCCGGTCGTCGGAAGCGCGCCACCGCAGTGCGGCCGCCACCTCGACGATGCTGTCCGACCCGCACACGCCGCACGCGCTGGTGGTCGCGAACGCACGCGGGCGCGGCGGCGGTACGTGTTCGGCCAGCGTGACCTCGACCGTGTTGAGCTCGTCCGTGCACATCCGCATGGCGACCACGTCGGCGGCGGCCGCCGCCACACCCTCGGCGACGAGCCAGCCGGCGACCAGGTCGAAGTCGTCGCCCGGCGTGCGCATGGTCGTCGTGACGACGACCGGACCCACGCGGATCTGCAGCGGCTCCTCGACGGCGAGCGTGTCCGGCCGCCGCGTGGCACGGCCGTCGACGAGGCGCAGCACCGGCCGCCGCGCCGTCACCCTGCCCATCGCAAGCACACCTCCACACCACCAGTGTGACCCGCCGGAGGCATTCTCGGGCGCTCGACCGTGATAGACCGGAACAGACGAACCGGGAAGGAGCAGCCGTGGACGTCGACCACGTCCGGCGCTGGGTGGACGCCTACCAGGAGGCCTGGGCGAGCAACGACCCGGCCGACGTCGAGGTGCTGTTCACCGCCGACGCCACGTACCGCCACCGTCCGTACCACGAACCGATCACCGGCCGGGACGCGATCGTGTCGGACTGGCTCCAACACTCCGATGAGCCGGGGAGCTGGCGCGCCTCGTTCTCGCCGTTGGTCGTGCACGACGACCTGGCCGTCGTCACCGGCGATGTCGACTACGACGACGGTGACCGTTTCTCCAATCTCTGGGTGCTGCGTTTCGGCGCCGACGGGCGCTGCTCCGAGTTCACCGAGTGGTGGATGCTCAAGCCGTCAGACCAGGCATAGGCTGCCGGCCGTGACGTCCGGGGGTGCGCGCAAGCA
>DATFBR010000151.1:0-5095 GCA_035253685.1 Jiangellaceae bacterium | reverse complement strand
GGCGCTGCAGCCGCGGACCACGGGCCGTGCGGACGGCGCCCGCGTGGCTGCGGCGGTCAGGGCGAGGCTGAACTCCTAGCGATCCCGCCAGCCGCGCCGACATCGTCGATCGTTGAACCGTTGCTGGCGGTACACGCCCAGCAGAGGTTCAACGATCACCGTCCGGTGGTCGAGGTGAGTTCATGTGCAACGAGTTCGGCGATCTGGGCCGTGTTGAGGGCAGCGCCCTTGCGGAGGTTGTCGCCACACACGAAAAGCTCGAGCGCATTCGGGTCGTCGATGGACCGGCGTACCCGGCCCACCCACGTAGGGTCGGTTCCGACGACGTCGGCCGGCGTAGGGAACTCGCCGCGGGACGGGTCGTCGTAGAGCACCACACCGGGAGCGTTGCGCAGGATCTCCCAGGCACCGTCGGTCGTGACCTCGCCCTGGAAGACGGCGTGGACGGCGACGGAATGCGTCGTTACCACCGGTACCCGGACGCAGGTGGCGGACACCCGCAGCTTCGGCAGATCGAGGATCTTGCGGGACTCGTTACGGACCTTGAGCTCCTCGGAGCTCCAGCCGTCATCCTTCGGTGAGCCGGCCCAAGGCACGACGTTGAACGCGAGCGGCGCTGCGAACGGCCCGAGTTCGTCACCCACGACGCGCCGGACGTCGCCGGGATGGGTACCGAGCTCGCGGTTGCCGGCCACCTTCTGGATCTGGTCGTGGAGAGTGTCGATTCCCGCCTGTCCCGCCCCGGATGCGGCCTGGTACGAGGCCACGACCAACTCGGTGAGGCCGAACTCCGCGTGCAACGAACCCAGGGCGACGATCATCGACAGCGTCGTGCAGTTCGGATTGGCGATGATCCCCTTCGGTCGGTTGCGTACCGCTCGGCGGTTGACCTCGGGGACGACCAGGGGGACGTCCGGATCCATCCGGAAGGCGCCCGAGTTGTCGACGGCCACTACCCCACGCTCCGCGGCCACGGGTGCCCATTGCGCCGAGACGTCGTCGGGCACGTCGAACATGGCGACATCGACACCGTCGAAGACCTCCGGTGCGAGGGCCAGCACCTCGACGTCCTGGCCACGGACGGGCAGCCTGCGCCCGGCCGACCGGGGCGAAGCCACCAGCCGTATCTCGCCCCAGACGTCCTCCCGGGTCGAGAGCAGGTCGCGCATGACCGTGCCGACGGCACCGGTCGCGCCGATGACGGCCAGCGTGGGCTTGCCGGATCCCGTCATCGCCCGGTCCCTCCGTAGACGACCGCTTCCACCTCCGCCGCATCGAGCTCGAAGGCGCGGTGGACGGCACCCACGGCGATGTCGACGTCGTCGCCCCGGACGATGACACTGATCCGAATCTCGGACGTCGAGATCATCTCGATGTTCACGCCGGCGGACGCGAGCGCGCCGAAGAAGCGCGCACTCACCCCTGGGTGGCTGCGCATGCCGGCCCCGACGAGCGAGACCTTGCCGATCCCGTCGTCGTACCGCAGTGACTCGAACCCGACTTGGGCCTGGACGCCGTTCAACGCCTCCATCGCCCGGCGCCCGTCGGTCTTGGGCAAGGTGAAGGAGATGTCGGTACGGTTCGTCGCCGCCGCCGACACATTCTGGACGATCATGTCGATGTTGATCTCCGCTGCAGCGACAGCCTGGAAGATCGTCGCGGCCTCGCCGACCTTGTCGGGCACACCGACGATGGTGATCTTGGCTTCGCTGCGGTCGTGGGCCACACCGGAGATGATCGGTTGCTCCATGTCGGTCTCGTCACTTCCTTCAGAGTGGTCTGACACCCAGGTGCCGTCGAGGGTCGAAAAGCTCGACCGTACGTGGATCGGCAGCCCGTACCGTCGCGCGTACTCGACGCACCGGAGGTGGAGGATTTTGGCGCCGCTGGCCGCCATCTCGAGCATCTCCTCGTAGGTGATCCGCGGGATCCGGCGGGCACTGGGAACGATGCGAGGGTCGGCGGTGAAGATGCCGTCCACATCGGTGTAGATCTCGCACACGTCGGCGTCGAGTGCGGCGGCAAGGGCGACGGCGGTGGTGTCGGATCCCCCGCGACCCAGGGTGGTGATGTCCTTGCTGTCCTGGCTCACGCCCTGAAAGCCGGCGACGATCGCGACCGCACCGTCGTCGAGCGCTTGGCGTATCCGGCCGGGCGTCACGTCGATGATCCGCGCCTGTCCGTGTGCGGACGTCGTGATGACGCCGGCCTGGCTGCCGGTGAACGACCGGGCCTCGTGCCCGAGGTCACCGATGGCCATCGCCAACAAGGCCATCGAGATCCGCTCACCGGCGGTCAGGAGCATGTCCAGTTCGCGACCCGCGGGCAGGGGGGATACCTGTTCCGCCAGTTCGAGCAGGTCATCGGTGGTGTCGCCCATCGCGGAAACGACCACGACGACCTCATGTCCTGACCTGCTGCTTGCCACGATCCGCTGCGCTACCCGCTTGACGGCGGCGGCATCGGACACCGAGGAACCTCCGTACTTCTGGACGATGAGGCCCACGCGGCGGTCCTCCTCCCGGCTGCTCGTCGCGGCGTCGGCGGCATGGCGAGTCTAGGCGACCGTCGGAGGCGGTCCCGGCCCGTCCGCATCCCGGGATTCATGTCGCCGAGCCGTTGTGAAGATCGTTGTGCAGGAGCCCGCAGGGGGCGCGGCGGGACGAACGTGCACGACGATCTTCCCGACTCGGCGCCTGGGCGACGGCTCAGCGGTCGACGGCGTCGGTCACGACATCGGCGAGCAGGTCCTGCTCTGCCTGGGTCTCGGCATCGAGTTCCGCGTCGAGACGGGTGTGGGCGATCAGGGAGTGCAGCCCGCGAAGCGCGGCCGTGGCGTGGTTGCCCCAGTGACTGAGATACGAGAACTGCCACCACCACAGCGCCTCCATGGTGTCGCCCGCGTGATAGTGCTGCAGCCCGTGGAGCAGGTCTCCGGCGATGTCGGTGAGGTCGTCGGACAGACGGTAGGGCACCAACTCGGCGGGTGCGACCACGGGGTCGAAGACCTCCACGTAGTCGTCGACCGGGCCCAACAGCTCCGCCAACCGCTCGCGAAGCTCCGCCAAGTCCGGGTCGAAGCCGGCGTCGGGCTCGTACTGCTCGGCCGGCACCACGTCTACGATCGCGCCCAGCCGGCCCCCGGCCAGCACCAGCTGACTGACCTCCAGCAGGAGCAGCGACAAGGTGCTGCCCGGGTCGTCTCCGCGGGCGATCTCGCGCAGCGCCACCAGGAAGCTCTCGACCTGGTCGGCGATCTCGGCGGCGAACTCGGTGTAGTCCTCGGCGGCGCCCGGCTCAGACATCGAGCAACCTCCGCCCCTCGAAAGCACGTCCCAGCGTGACCTCGTCGGCGTACTCGAGGTCTCCTCCTACCGGAAGTCCACTGGCCAGACGGGTGACGCGCAACCCCATCGGCTTGATCATTCGGGCCAGGTAGGTCGCCGTCGCCTCCCCCTCGAGGTTCGGATCCGTCGCCAGGATCAGCTCGGTGACCGTGCCGTCCGCGAGTCTGGTCAGCAGTTCACGTATCCGCAGGTCGTCGGGGCCGATTCCCTCGATCGGACTGATCGCACCGCCCAGGACGTGGTATCGGCCGCGGAACTCGCGGGTGCGCTCGATCGCAACGACGTCCTTCGGCTCCTCGACGACGCACAGCACCGAAGCATCCCTGCGCGGGTCACGGCAGATGCGGCATTGTTCCTCCTCGGCGACGTTGCCGCAGGTGGAACAGAACCGAACCTTGGCCTTCACCTCGATCAGCGCCTCGGCCAGCCGCCGAACGTCGACGGGATCGGCCGCCAGCAGGTGGAATGCAATCCGCTGAGCACCCTTGGGCCCCACGCCGGGCAGCCGACCCAGTTCGTCGATGAGGTCCTGGACGACACCCTCGTACACAGCGAGATCCCGCGGTCAGGCGCCCGGCAACGGCGGTCGTCCGGGACCCGGGCCGGTACCGTGCTCGCCCGCCTGCTCGGCGTTCCCGGCTTCTCCGGCCTCTGCACCGAGCAGGCCGCCCAGGCCCTGCCCGAGCGGACCCATCTGGTCCGCGGCCAGCCGCTGCGCCTGCGCCGTGGCGTCGCGGACGGCCGCGACGACGAGGTCACTGAGCGTCTCGACGTCGGCGGGGTCGACGACCGAGGGCGCGATGTCGAGCGAGACCAGCTCACCCGAGCCGGTGACCGTGGCGGTGACCAGCCCGCCGCCGGATGTGCCGGTGACCTCCGTCTCGGCGAGGTTCTGCTGTGCCGACATCAGCTGCTCCTGCATCCGCTGTGCCTGCTGGAGCAGTTGCTGGACGTCCAGGCCTTCGGGACCGGGCGGGAACACTCGAAGCCTCCAGGGGGATGGGCCTGCATCCGAGCCTAACCCGGCAGGCGCGGCGACCGGCCCGGGCCGCTCGGGTCAGCCGTGCTCGATCTCCTCGATGACGCGCGCTCCGAGGCTGCGCTCGAGAAGCTGGCGTTCTGACAGGGCCGAGTCGTGGTGATCGGGGTCGTCGGGGTGAACATCGTCGTCCGGATCGGTGCGTCTCGGCGATGACGCGGAGCCGTTCTCGGCGCCGGCCGAGCGACCGGATGCGTCGACATCCAACGCTCGGGGCGCCGCGGGATCGGCGGCGACCGGCGGGGTTTCCTGCGGCGTCGCGGACGGTCTGGCGGACTCGCCACCGCTGGAGGTCGACCCGCCAGGATCGGCCGACGGGTCGACGATCGCGTCGACCCTCAGGTCGACTCCCAGAACGTCCGTGATCGCCTGCCGGAGGTTGTCCTGGAAGTCGTCGCGCCGCGCGAACGTGTCGCGGAGCGAGGGCTTCCGGAACGCCAGGGTGAGGATCCCGTCTGCGACGTCGACGACGGCGGACTCCTGGGAGATCAAGCTCCACGGTGTGCGCTTGATCTCACGGAGACGGACCAAGAGCTCCGGCCACAGTCGGCGGACGTCGGCTACGCCCGGCGCACCTACCGACGCCGGGGCAGGTGCCGGTGCAGCCGTTACCGTCTCGCTCGGCCCGGCAACCTGAACCGGCGCATTGGTGCCGGGCCCCGCCGTCGTGGCGGGCTGCGCCGGAGGCCGCTCGCTCGCCGGTTGGGGT
>DATFBR010000150.1:0-8189 GCA_035253685.1 Jiangellaceae bacterium | reverse complement strand
AACGACGTGAGGTCGAGAGCTTCACCCAGAGCGGGGCCGAGCGGGCTGAGTAGAGCCCATGCCCAGAACGTCAGCATGAACCCGGCGGTCGCCAGGACCAGCAAGGTGGTCGGGCTGGTCGTGCGCACCGGCGTCTGTGCTGGCATGGCCATGCGATTCGCGACCTCCCGTGCGGTCCGGTCTCCGGACGTACGGTACGGCCGGTGCACGGTGATCGGACACGGTCGTTGCCCCCTCCCCGGTAGGGTCCAACGACCCACCCATGTTGTGACCTTCGGCCCGCGACCGGCGTTGCCGCGCCACAAGAATGGATTTGCGGTGCGCGCCGACGGGTTTGTTCACTCCCCCCGCCGTGCCAGGGTGGACGAACCACCGCGGAGTGGAGGGCTCATGGTCGACGCTCGCGCCCGGACGAGTTCCGGCACCGACGGTCCTGCAGCCGATCTCCTGTTGCGCGCCGGCCGTTACTTCTCTCGGGGGCAGGTCTCGCCCGACCTGCGCACGGTGACCCGTCGGGGTGGGCGGGATGGCGACGTCTTCTACCGCGACCGGTGGAGCCACGACAAGGTCGTGCGGTCCACCCACGGCGTCAACTGCACCGGCTCGTGTTCGTGGAAGGTCTACGTCAAGGACGGGATCATCACCTGGGAGACGCAGGAGACCGACTATCCCTCGGTCGGCCCGGACCGGCCCGAGTACGAGCCGCGCGGATGTCCCCGCGGCGCGGCATTCTCCTGGTACACCTACTCCCCGACCCGCGTGCGCTACCCCTACGCCCGGGGCGTGCTCGTCGAGATGTACCGCGAGGCGAAGGCTCGCCTGGGCGACCCGGTGGCGGCGTGGGCCGACATCCAGCGCGATCCGGATCGCCGGCGGCGTTACCAGCGGGCGCGCGGCAAGGGTGGGCTGGTCCGCGTGTCCTGGGACGAGGCGGCGGAGATCGCCGCCACCGCGCACGTGCACGCGATCAAGGAGTACGGCCCGGACCGGGTGGCGGGCTTCTCGCCGATCCCCGCCATGTCGATGGTGTCGCACGCCGCCGGCTCGCGGTTCATCGAACTCGTGGGCGGCTGCATGACCTCCTTCTACGACTGGTACGCCGACCTGCCGGTGGCCAGCCCGCAGGTGTTCGGCGACCAGACCGACGTCCCCGAGTCCGGCGACTGGTGGGACGCCTCCTACCTGGTCATGTGGGGCTCCAACGTCCCGGTGACCCGGACACCGGACGCCCACTGGATGGCAGAGGTCCGCTACCGCGGCACCAAGGTGGTCGTGGTGAGCCCGGACTACGCGGACAACACCAAGTTCGCTGACGAGTGGCTCTCCTGCGCTCCGGGCGCCGACGGCGCGATGGCGATGGCGATGGGCCACGTCATGCTGCGGGAGTTCTTCGTCGATCGGCGAGTGCCGTTCTTCGTCGACTACGCGCAGCGCTACACCGACCTGCCGTTCCTGGTCCGGCTGGAGGAGCGCGACGGTGCCTACGTCCCGGCGAAGAACCTCACCGCCGCCGACCTCGGCGACGACTCCGAAGGCGCGGCGTTCAAGACCGTTCTCCTCGACGGGCGTACCGGCGAGCCCGCTGTCCCCAACGGGTCGCTGGGCTTCCGATGGACCGGCTCGGGGGCCGGGCGCTGGAACCTCGACCTCGGTGACGTGGCCCCCGTGCTCACCGTCCAGGGCGACCGGGCCGAACCCGTCGAGGTGCTGCTCCCCCGGTTCGACGCTCCCGACGGACACGGCGAGGTGCTGCACCGCGGAGTCCCTGCCCTGCGGATCGGGGATCACCTCGTCACCACCGTCTTCGACCTCATGCTCGCGCAGTACGGCGTGAGCCGCCCCGGCCTCCCGGGGACGTGGCCGGACTCCTACGACGACGCCTCGCAGCCGTACACGCCCGCCTGGCAGGAGGAGATCACCGGTGTCGGGGCCGACAAGGTGACCCGCATCGCCCGCGAGATGGCCCAAAACTCCGCGGAGTCCGGTGGCCGCACGATGATCATCATGGGAGCCGGCGTCTGCCAGTGGTTCCACGGCGACGCGAGCTACCGGGCGATCCTCTCGCTGCTGCTCCTCACCGGTGCGATGGGGCGCAATGGCGGCGGCTGGGCCCATTACGTCGGACAGGAGAAGTGCCGGCCCGCGACCGGTTGGGCCACGCTGGCTGCGGCCACGGACTGGTCCCGCCCACCGCGGCAGATGGCGGGCACCGCCTACTGGTACACCCACACCGACCAGTGGCGATACGACGGCTACACCGCCGACACGCTGGCCTCCCCGACCGGGCGTGGACTCTGGCGGGGCCGCCACACGATGGACCTGCTCGCCCAGTCGGTCGCGCTGGGGTGGATGCCGATGTTCCCGCAGTTCGACCGCTCGCCGCTCGATCTCGCGGACGAGGCCGAGGCGGCCGGTGTCGACGCCACGGCCTACGTGACCGGGCAACTGGCCGGCGGCGGCGTGCGCCTGGCCATCGAAGACCCGGACGCAGCGCGGAACTGGCCGCGCGTACTGACCGTGTGGCGGGCCAACCTGCTCGGGTCGTCCAGCAAGGGGAACGAGTACTTCCTGCGGCACCTGTTGGGAACCGACTCCAACCTGCGCGCCACGCCTACGGCACCAGACCGCAGGCCGGCCGATGTCACGTGGTCGGAGGAAATACCCGAGGGCAAGCTCGACCTGCTCCTGTCGATGGACTTCCGGATGACCTCGACGACGCTGCTGTCCGACGTCGTGCTGCCGGCCGCGACGTGGTACGAGAAGGCCGATCTGTCCAGCACGGACATGCACCCGTTCGTGCACGCGTTCACTCCGGCCATCGACCCGCCGTGGGAGACCCGCACCGACTACGCGGCCTTCGGCGCCATCGCCGAAACGTTCAGTCGGCTCGCGAAGACTCACTTGGGCGTCCGCCGGGACGTCGTGATGATGCCCGTCCAGCACGACACGCCCGGGGAGACGGCTTGTCCGGGCGGCGTCGGGCGGGACTGGCGCGCGACCGGGGAGACCCCCGTGCCCGGGGCCACCATGGGCAACCTCGCCGTGGTGGAGCGCGACTACGGTGCGGTCGCCGAGAAATGGCGGGCCCTTGGCCCGCTGGTCGAGACGCTCGGGCTGACCACGAAGGGGGTCACCGTTCGCCCGGATGCCGAGGTCGCCGACCTGGCCGCCCGGCACGGCGTGTACGACCGCGGCACTGCGGCGGGCCGGCCGGCACTCGACACCGACGTGAAGATGGCCGACGCGATCCTCGCCCTGTCCTGGACCACGAACGGGCGGCTGGCGGTCGAGGGCTTTCAGGCGCTCGAGCAGCGGGTCGGCCGGCCCCTGCACCAACTGGCCGAGGGTGCCGAGGATCGGCGCATCACCTACGCCGACACCCAGGCCCGCCCGGTCCCCGTCATCACCAGCGCGGAGTGGTCCGGCTCGGAGACCGGCGGCCGGAGGTACGCGCCCTTCACCGTCAACGTCGAGCACCTCAAGCCGTGGCACACCCTCACCGGACGGATGCACTTCTTCCTCGACCACGACTGGATGACCGAGACCGGCGAGCAGCTCCCGGTGTTCCGGCCACCGGTCGACATGGCGCTGCTGTTCGACCAGCCCTCCGTCGGGTCGGCCCAGGACGGCGGTCGTTCGCTCACCGTCCGTTACCTCACTCCGCACTCCAAGTGGTCGATCCACTCCGAGTACCAGGACAACCTGCTCATGCTGTCGCTGTCCCGGGGCGGGCCGACGATGTGGATGAGTCCAGCCGACGCGACCGCGATAGGGGTCGCCGACAACGACTGGGTGGAGGCGGTGAACAGCAACGGCGTCGTCGTCTGCCGCGCGATCGTCTCGCACCGGATGCCGCCGGGAACGGTGTACGTCTACCACGCGCAGGAACGCACGATCGACGTGCCGCTCACGGAGACGACGGGCAGGCGCGGTGGCATCCACAACTCGCTGACCCGATTGCTGGTCAAGCCGACCCATCTGGCGGGCGGCTATGCGCAGACGTCGTTCGGGTTCAACTACCTCGGGCCTACGGGCAACCAGCGTGACCAGGTCACCGTCGTCCGGCGCCGCAGCCAGGAGGTGACGTACTGATGAAGGTCATGGCACAGCTCGGCATGGTGATGAATCTCGACAAGTGCATCGGATGCCACACCTGCTCGGTCACCTGCAAGCAGGCGTGGACCAACCGCCCCGGCGTCGAGTACGTCTGGTTCAACAACGTCGAGACCCGGCCGGGTCAGGGGTACCCGCGCACGTACGAGGACCAGGAAAACTGGCACGGGGGGTGGGTCCTGGACCGCCGCGGGCGGTTGATGCTGCGCGACGGCGGGCGGTTCGCCAAGCTGGCCAGGATCTTCGCCAACCCGAAGCTGCCCTCGATCCAGGACTACTACGAGCCCTGGACCTACGACTACGAGACGCTGGTCAACGCACCTGCGGGCGACCAGATGCCGGTTGCACGGCCGATGTCGCTCATCGACGGTCAGCCGATGAAGGTGGAGTGGTCGGCCAACTGGGACGACTCCCTCGGCGGCAGCCCGGAGATCCTGCCCGATGACCCGGTGCTGAAGAAGATCAGCGACAAGATCTCCCTCGAGCTCGAGCAGACGTTCATGTTCTATCTGCCGCGTATCTGCGAGCACTGCCTCAACCCGTCGTGTGTGGCCTCCTGCCCGAGCGGTGCGATGTACAAGCGGACCGAGGACGGCATCGTCCTGGTCGACCAGGACCGCTGCCGTGGTTGGCGGATGTGTGTGTCCGGCTGCCCTTACAAGAAGGTGTACTTCAACCACAAGACCGGCAAGGCCGAGAAGTGCACGATGTGCTACCCGCGGGTCGAGGTGGGACTGCCGACGGTCTGCTCGGAGACCTGCGTCGGCCGCCTGCGCTACCTCGGCCTGTTCCTCTACGACGCCGACCGCGTCCTGGAGGCCGCGTCGGTGACCGACGAGAGGGATCTGTACGAGGCGCAACTCGACCTCATGCTCGATCCGCACGATCCCTCGGTACAGAGCGCCGCACGCGAAGAGGGCATCCCCGACGAGTGGCTCGACGCGGCCCGCCGGTCCCCGGTCTACGCGCTGGCCAAGACCTACCGGGTCGCGCTCCCGCTGCATCCCGAGTACCGCACGATGCCCATGGTCTGGTATGTGCCGCCGCTGTCACCCGTCGTCGACGCGCTGCGCGACACCGGCCACGACGCCGAGGACCAGGGCAACCTGTTCGGTGCCATCGAGGCACTCCGCATCCCGGTCGCCTACCTCGCCGAGCTGTTCGCTGCGGGAGACGTGGCCGTCGTCGACGCCGTGCTGCGCCGGCTCGCGGCGATGCGGTCCTACATGCGCGATGTCAACCTCGGCCGGCCGACCCGCCCCGACGTCCCGGCCGGCGTGGGCATGGTCGAGGAGCAGGTGTACGCCATGTACCGGTTGCTGGCTCTCGCGAAGTACGAGGACCGGTACGTCATCCCCACGGCGTACGCGGTGCCGGAGAATCTCAAGGGACAGGTCGAGGAGACCGGCTGCTCGCTCGACTTCGAGGGCGGGCCGGGCATGTACATGACCGGCTCCGGACCGTTCGGAGAGGCATCCGGAACGCCGATGCCGGTGGCGGTCGAGACCTTTCACGCCTTGCGGGACCGGCAGACCGCCGAATCGCCCGCCGACGTGGGCGAACCGGCCGTGCGGGTCAACCTGCTCAACTGGGACGGCCAGGGCCGGCCGCCCGGCTTGTTCCCCCCACCGAACGGGGGCCACCCGGAGCAGGAGCAGCCGTGAACCGCTTCATCAGGGCCGTGTCGCGTCGCACCGGCCCGGATGCCGGTGCCCGCCAAGCGAACGCGGTGGTCTGGCAGTCCTGTGCCGTGCTCCTCGCTTACCCGGACGAGAACTCAGTCGCACGGATGGCGCTCGTCCAGGCGGCCGCCGACGCGCTGCCGGAGGAGGCGCGCGCACCGCTGCTCACGGTCGCCTCCCACATCCTGGAACGACCGCTGATCCAGGCCCAGCAGGAGTACGTGCAGACCTTCGACTGGAAGCGCCGCCGGGCCCTGTACCTCAGCTACTGGACCACCGGCGACACTCGCAACCGCGGGCAGGCCATCCTGCGATTCGCCCGGGCCTACCGGGAGGCGGGAGTCGTCCCACCGGCCGAGGAGCTCGCCGACCATCTGGCCGTCGTCCTGGAGTTCGCCGCGACGGTCGATGGCACCACCGGTTACGAACTGCTCGCGGAGCACCGCACCCCACTCGCGATGCTCCGCGACGCCCTCGCGGAGGCAGCCAGCCCCTATGCACTGGTCGTCGGCGCCGCGTGCTCCACGCTGCCCGAACCCGGTCCGGATGACCTGGCGGCTGCGCGCAGGCTGGCGGCGACCGGACCACCGGCCGAGGCGGTCGGCCTCGAACCGTTCCCGACGCCGCTGCCCTTCCCGACTGCGGAGGTGCCGAGGTGAGCACCCTCGACGTCCTGCTGTGGATCGTGCTTCCGTACGTGACCATCGTGGTCCTGGCGATCGGGCTGTGGTGGCGCTATCGCTACGACCGGTTCGGCTGGACAACCCGGTCATCACAGCTGTACGAGCGGCGTCTGCTGCGCATCGCCAGCCCGCTGTTCCACCTGGGCATCCTCGCCGTCGTCGGCGGGCACGTCGTCGGCCTGCTCATTCCGTCGGCGTGGACCGCGGCGCTGGGCGTCTCCGAGAGCGTCTACCACGCGTTCGCGATCGGCCTCGGAGCGGTCGCCGGATTCTGCACCTTGGTAGGGGTCGCACTGCTGATCTACCGGCGCCGTACCACCGGCCCGGTGTTCATGGCGACCACGGTCAACGACAAGACGATGTACGTCTTCCTGGTCGCGGCCATCGCGACCGGCCTGCTCACCACCATGGTCGGCGCCGGGCTCGTCGGTGACGGCCACGACTACCGCGAGGACGTCTCGCCCTGGTTCAGGTCGATCTTCCTATTGCAACCGCAGGGCGAGCTGCTGGCCGACGCGCCGTTCTCCTTCCAGCTGCACACACTCGCCGGGATGGCGCTGTTCCTCATCTGGCCGTTCACCCGGCTCGTGCACGCGTTCAGCGCACCGATCGGCTACCTGTTCCGGCCGTACATCGTCTACCGCAGCCGAGACGAGACCGGAGTCGGCTCCCGCGCCTCCCGCCGCGGCTGGGACCGCATCGGCTCCTGAGCGCCCCCGCTCGGTACCAGCCTCCCGGCCGGACGGACGTTCGGCCCTGGGGAGAGAGTCACGGCCCGGGACGTTCGTCCCTGAATGTCGGGACTCATGGTGCTGCCCCGAAGCGTCAGGCACGACGACCCTGGAGGTGACACGGAGTCCGTAGAAGGAGGCAGTCATGAGTTCGACGCGCACGAGGGACGACGTCGGCTTGAGCACATTCGCGGCCGAGAAAGCATCGACGCGGGTCGCCCCGTACGTCTGGGCCGTCACCCGCATCGCGCTGGGCTGGGTGTTCCTGTGGGCGTTCCTGGACAAGACGTTCGGTCTGGGATACGCCACCCCGGCCGAGAATGCCTGGATCGACGGTGGATCACCGACCAGCGGGTTCCTCGGTGGCGTGGAGGGGCCGTTCGCCGACTTCTTCCAGGGCCTGGCCGGCAACGCGTTCGTGGACTGGCTGTTCATGCTTGCCCTGCTGGGCATCGGCGTGGCCTTCATGCTGGGCATCGGCCTGCGGATCGCCGCCGCCTCGGCAGTTGTGCTGCTGGTCCTGATGTGGATGGCGGTGCTGCCGATCGTGAACAACCCGTTCCTCGACGACCACCTGGTGTACGCGCTGCTCGCAGTGGGCCTCGCCGCCTCCAACGCGGGGGACACCTGGGGATTCGGCAAGGTGTGGGCCGGCACGGAACTGGTGAGGCGCTACCCGATCCTTCGGTAGCCACTCCAGGCCTGTCGGGCCGGGTCTCGCAGAGCACTGCGAGACCCGGCCTTGTCGTCGTCTGCCCCGGTCGACAATTCTGAACCCTGGACAATCTGCGAGGACGGCGGCGCGTCCGCCGTCCTCCACCCAGGGGGAGCCGCCCGATGCCGACCGAGGATCCCGACGCGATAGCGCAGGGTGCGCAGCCGGGCGTTCCCCTCGGCGGGACCGAACGCGCCGAGTTGGACGATCTGCTCCAGCAGTTGCCGGACCGCATCGGCGAGGTCGCCACGCAGGACCGGCTGCG
>DATFBR010000149.1:0-15391 GCA_035253685.1 Jiangellaceae bacterium | reverse complement strand
GGTCGGTCAAGCTGATCGGGGCCTAACCCAGTGCGCGACCTTGCCGCCCGCTATTGCCGAGCAGCGGGCGGATCAAAGACAGCCCTCGTCCGGCCAGGTCCCAGGTGAGCCATAGGGGCGGAAGCGAATGACGCCCCAGATCTCGCTCGCCCACCTGGCACGCCCGGGTGCGAGCAGGATCATCGTGCCCTTCTTCTCGCAACGGCGAGCGGACTCGAACCGCCTCGACCAGCCGCCGCGGCCGTAAGAACGACCCGCTCTAGTGCCCGTTGCCAGAGAAAGTGATCAGGACATGAGCACTTTAAGCGGAAGCATGGGGTCGTGGCCCGCCCGGGCCGACCAGCCAGGACAAAGGAGCAGGAGATGTTACGAGGGCTCACCACCGTCAACCACTTCGCCGACGACCTCGACGCCGCGGGAGCGTGGTACGCCGAGGTGCTCGGCGTCGCGCCGTACTTCCAGCGCGAGGTTGCCGGCCAACTGGCCTACCTGGAATTCCGGATCGGCGACTACCAGCACGAGCTGGGCATCATCGACCGCCGCTTCGCGCCCGCGGACCAACGCGGCCTCGGCACGATGACGTACTGGGCCGTCGACGATGTCCACGCGGCGCACGCACGCCTCCTGGAGCTCGGCGCAACCAACCACCAGGAGCCGCGCGAGCACGGGCCCGGCTTCATCACTGCCTCGGTGGTCGACCCGTTCGGCAACGTGCTCGGCGTGATGTACAACCAGCACTATCTCGACACCGTGGCCGCGAACCAGGCGGGAGCCTGACACGGAACCTTCGGCAGTCGTCATCGCCGCCGACGTCGGCGAATGGCGAACCTGGCTGGCCGAGCACCATGGCACCGCCACGGAGGCTCGGAACGCCTCACCTCCGCACCTGCTCAACTGGCTCAGGAAGCCGGGAAAAGGCTGGTGCTTCCGCAGCAGATGCCGCCTCAACTCAAGAACTCAGGCTGGTGCACCCCTGGGGTGCACACCCCCGAGGAAACGGGAGTCAACCGGAGGCAACCGAACCCCGGTGTCACGCTCAGGGCTGCGGTTTGCGCCTGGTCGAGCGTGGTGGTCCTCCGGTTCAACTCCCCCTCGCGCACCCCTCCGAGACGGCTGACGAGCTCGACGCTCGGCGCCGAGGACAAGGTCAAGGTAGACCCGTCAGCCTCGGCTGTCATCGGCGTCGGCGCCGTTCAACGATCACCAGTCCACTCGAGTCGGGATGCCGCCGCTACCATGAGCCGCGCCTGCTGGCTACGCACGGGCATGCAGGCCTGGCCTAACCCGGAGAAGGCATGATGACCGACGAGTTGGTCTTCCTGCCCGCCGGCGCTGCGGCGGAGATGATCCGGCGCGGGGAGGTCTCGTCGCGCGAGCTGACCGAGGCGTTGCTGGCGCAGATCGAGGCGCTGAACCCGGCGCTGAATGCGGTGGTCGAGGTGGCGGCCGAGACCGCACTCAGGCAAGCCGCCGCAGCGGACGAGGCGGTGGCTCGGGGCCACGACCTGGGACCGTGGCACGGCGTCCCGATGACGGTCAAGGACAGCTTCAACGTGGCGGCCATGCATACGACGTGGGGCAATCCCGCCTTCAAGGACTACGTCCCGGACTGGGACGCGACCGTCGTGCAGCGCCTGCGGGATGCCGGCGCGGTGGTCATCGGCAAGACCAACGTCCACTTCATGCTGGCCGACTTCGGGCAGACCGTGAACGACCTCTACGGCGTGACGAACAACCCATGGGATCTGGCCAGGACGCCGGGCGGGTCGACCGGCGGTGGCGCCGCGGCGCTGGCGGCGGGACTGACCTTCGCCGAGTACGGCTCGGACCTGGTCGGCTCCATCCGCATTCCGGCCAGCTTCTGTGGCGTCTACGGCCTGAAGCCGACCGTGGGAACCGTCCCGCTCACCGGGTTTCAGCCACCCGGCCCGCGACCGGACCCGAGTGAGGTGACCTACCTGTCCACAGTAGGCCCGCTCGGCAGGACGGCGGGTGACCTTCGGGCCGCGCTGCGCTTCACCGCCGGCCCGGAGGACCCGGCCGCCAGGGCCTGGTCCTGGCGGCTTCCGGCATCACGGCACACCCGGATCGAGGACTTCCGCGTGGGTTGTGTGCTGGACCACGGCAGCGCACCGGTGTCGAGCGACGTCGGCCGCTGCCTCGCCGATGCTGTCGAAGCCATGGCGACGGCCGGCGCCACCGTGGTCGAGGGGTGGCCGGAGGGAGTGGACGCTGCGCACAGCCACGAGACGTTCGGCTTCCACCTGCGGTTGTTCTTCGCCTACCACGAGGGCGACGGCGGGATCGGTTCGATCTCCGATCTTGTCACCCGCGAACGGCATCGCATGTCCGTGCGCGCGGCCTGGGCGCGGTACTTCTCCGACGTCGACGTGTTCGTGTGCCCGGTCAACTTCACCGCGGCGTTTCCCCACGACAGCCGACCGTCCGACGAGCGCACGATCGCGACCTCTCAGGGGGACCTGCCGTATTCGGACCAGTCGTTCTGGATCGCGCCAGCCTCGCTGGCGGGTCTGCCGGCGGTGAGCGCGCCGATCGGGACCACCCCGGACGGCCTTCCGGTGGGTGCGCAGATCATCGGGCCCCTCCACGAGGACGACACGGCGATCACTTTCGCCGAACTACTCGCGGATGTCGTCGGCGGTTATCAGCCGCCGCCACGCCGGCCGGCGTGAGAAAGGCCGCCAAACCCTGTAGGCGCGAGCGTGCCGTACCACGACATCTGGCTGCCCGACGACGGACGGGTCACCGTGCGTCGTAGTCTGCCGCGACCCGCTTCGGTACGACCATGCGCCACGCGTCGACGACGAGTTCACGCATCTCGTCCAGGTCGATCGCGCGCAGCCACACCTGCACCCAGTGGTACCGCTCATCGGATCTGACCGGTGGGTGGAACTTCTCCGGCTCGGCCGCGATGAGCGCCGCCCGCTCCTCCTTGGGGAAGGCGAAGCCCATCGACGCCTCGTCGGGAGAGATCGTGGCGTAGACGAGTCTGCCGACCCGGAACTTGATCTGGTCGCGAACCAATCGCTCCTCGGTCCGCGGCAGCGACAGCGCTACCCGTCTTATGTCGTCTGCCGTGACCATCCTCACCGTCTGCTTCCCCGGTCGCCACCGACCACCTGGTGCCGTCCGAACCCACGGGCCCAGTCGACGTCCGCCGCCGTCCGTTGATCACGTTCACCACCCTGGTGGACCGTTCACCAGGGTCCGCAGCCTATAAAGGTCCACCAGCATGGTGAACGTGATCAATTGCCGCTGTGCAGCAGATTCCCGACGAGGAAAACCTCCACGGACAAGGCGAAGCGTCTTGACAACAATAGTTGTCGGCGGCATAGTCGGCACATGTTCGAGGTGGCGGTGATCGAAGACCCGGCTGCGGCCGAGGCTTCGCTGGATCCCATCCGCGCCCGGTTGCTCGCCGAACTGGCCGAGCCTGCGTCGGCGACGATGTTGGCCGCACGGGTCGGCCTGGCCCGGCAGAAGGTGAACTACCACCTGCGGGCACTGGAGCGCCACGGGCTGGTGGAGCTGGTGGAGGAGCGTCGGAAAGGCAACGTCACCGAGCGAATGCTCCGCGCCACGGCGCAGTCGTATGTCATCTCCCCCGCTGCCCTGGCGGCGGTGGCGCCGGACCCGTCGCGCTCGCCGGACCGGCTCTCGGCGCGATGGCTGCTCGCGGTCGCCGCACGACTGGTACGCGACGTGGGTGCGCTGATCTCCGGGGCGAACAAGGCGCGGAAGCCGGTGGCGACGTTCGCGATCGACGGCGAAGTCCGCTTCGCGTCCGCCGCCGACCGTGCCGCGTTCGCCGAGGAGCTGGCGGGCGCGGTCACCGCGCTGGTGGGCAAGTACCACGACGAGAAGGCGAAGGGTGGGCGCGACCACCGCGTCGTCGTCGCCGTCCACCCGAGTGTGAAGACGAAGCCGATCGAGACCACGAAGGAGTCCTGACATGGGTCACGAGTTCGAGACCGACAACGAGATCACGGTGGACGCGACCCCCGAACAGGTGTGGGAGGCGATCGCCACCGGGCCGGGAATCGACTCCTGGTTCATGGGACGCAACGACGTCGAACCTGGCGAGGGCGGTCGGATGCGGATGGAGGTCAGCGGCTACTTCACCGCGGAGTCCACCATCACCGCATGGGATCCACCGAACCGGCTGGCCTACCGCAGCGCCGAGGCCGAGGACGGGTCGTTCATGGCGTTCGAGTTCCTCGTCGAGGGACGCGACCAGGGCAGCACTGTGGTGCGGCTCGTGCACAATGGCTTCCTCGGCGGCGACGACTGGGAGGCGGAGTACGACGCGCTGCGCAAGGGTGACCCGATGTACCTGCGCTCGCTGGGCACCTACCTGACGTACTTTCCCGGCCGGACCGCCACACCGGTCTCCGCCTGGGGGCCGCAGCAGCCGTCCCAGGACGATGTGTGGGCAGGGTTCAAGCGCGGCCTCGGACTGTCCGGCACGGTTGCCGAGGGCGACACAGCGCAGTTCACGCTGGACGGATCCCGGGTCAAGGGAGTCGTGGACTCGGTCCTCGTCCCCAGCTTCCTGGGCGTGCGCACGGACGACGGGCTGTACCGGTTCGTCGGCGGAGGCGGCTCGGCCGGCGTGGGACACCACATCTTCGCGCCCGTGAACCAGGCGGAGGCCGAGCGTGCCTGGAGGTCCTGGCTCACCGACCTGTTCGGGTGAGGACGGGCTTCGACCTCGTGCCGCAACCGGCGCGGGCGTCGATCTGAGGGTCGACGCCACGCCGGTCGAGGTCAGCGATCAGGGTGCGGGCGGACGGTCGTCGTAGGTGCGACGCTCCTCGACGACGCTGCCGCCGTCGACGACCCGGCGCCGTGGTGCCCACACGGTCAGGAACAGGATGATGGCAAGCGCGCCGGCGATCATCAGGATCCAGCCGACGACGGACAGCTCGATTCCGGCGACGTCGTACTCGACGGCGAAGGCGAGGATGGCCCCGACCGCCAGCAGGAAGACACCCGTACCGATACCCATGTGTCGAACCTCTCTCGATTTCTCGTCCTCGGCCCAGACGGCCAGGACGATCGGTGGTTGTCTACCCCACGCGGGGCCGCCTCAACCGCCGAGGGCCGGCGACCCGACGGTCCGATAAAGGGCTGGCAGCAGAAGGCGGCGTCGGATAGACACGAACGGTGACCCGTAACCTGCCGATACGTGCCGCGACGGACGCCGACCTGCCCGCCCTCGTCGAGTTCGTCACCGGCGTGTTCCTCCGCGATCTCGAGGACGACGAGCTCGACGTCCAGCGGCTGATCGCGGAGCCCGACCGCACGCACGTGATCACCGACGGCGCCGCGATCGTCGGCACCGGCATGATCCTCACCCGCGACCTGACCGTGCCGGGCGCCGTCATACCCGCGGCGCACGTCACCGGCGTCGCCGTCGCACCGACGCACCGCCGACAAGGCCTGCTGACCCGGATCATGACCGCGCAACTCGAGGCCGTCCGCGACCACGGCACCGAACCGGTCGCGGTCCTGTGGGCCAGCGAGGGCGCCATCTACGGCCGGTTCGGGTATGGCGTGGCCTCCTGGCAACTGGAGTACACCATCGCCACCAGGGACACTGCCCTGACGGTGCCGGCACCGCGCGGCCGGCTGCGGCAGGCTGGGCCGCAGAACGTGATCGGCGAGCTCAGCGCCGTCTTCGACCGCGTCCAGGCCGATCGTCCGGGCCGGTCCAGCCGAGACGAACGGTGGTGGAAGCACCTGACCGCGGACCCCCGATCCTGGCGGCGCGGCCGGTCGGCGCAGCGAGCGGTGCTCTACGACTCCGGCACCGAGGTCGAGGGCTACGCGCTGTGGCGGGTGAAGAGCGACTGGTCGAACACCGGACCCGACGGCCAGGTGGCCGTCATCGAGGTGGTCGCGTCCACCGCCGACGCCTACCAGGCGTTATGGAGCTTCCTGCTCTCGATCGACCTCACCCGGACGGTCACGTACCACTTCGCCGCGCCGGACGAGCCGCTGGCACAGCTGGTGACAAACCCGAGCGGTCTCGACGCATCCATGGGTCCCGGGCTGTGGGTACGCATCGTCGACCTGCCCCGTGCCCTGGCGGAGCGGCGATACACCGCCCCGCTGGACGTGGTGCTGAACGTCACCGACACCATGCTGCCGGCCAACACCGGCCGGTGGCGCCTGGTCGGCGACCAGTCGGCGGCACGGTGCGACGCCACCGACGACGAACCCGACCTGACCCTCGACGTCAGGCACCTGGGCGCGGCTTACCTCGGTGGCACGTCGCTGCTGTCGCTGGGAGCGGCCGGCCTGGTGACGGAGAACCGGGTGGGAACACTCGGCCCCACGTCGACGGCCTTCAGCTGGTCGCCCGCGCCGCTGTCCGTCGAGATCTTCTAGCCGCTCGCCGCCGCGCAGGAGCACGCGACTTGTGGCTGTTGTGCACGTCTGCATCCGCGGTCAGGCGTTGCGAACCCGCCACATGTTGGTGCAGGGAGCAGCCCTGCTCACTGGCGGTAGGCCTCGAGAAACGCCCCGAACCTGCCGACGGCGGCTTCAAGGTCGTCGACGTGCGGCAGCGTGACGATCCGTACGTGGTCGGGCCGGGGCCAGTTGAATCCCGTTCCCTGCACGACGAGCATGTGCTCCTGCAGCAGCAGGTCGAGCACCAACTGCTCGTCGTCGTGCAGGGGATAGACCTCGGGGTCGAGCCGCGGGAAGACGTACAGGGCGCCCTTCGGCTTGACACAGGTGACGCCGGGAATGTCGGTCAGCAGCTTCCAGGCCCGATCGCGTTGTTCGTGCAGTCGGCCACCCGGCAGGACCAGGTCGTTGATGCTCTGACGTCCGCCGAGCGCCGCCTGAATCGCGTGCTGTGCCGGCACGTTGGCGCACAGCCGCATGTTGGCCAGCACGTCCAGGCCTTCGATGTAGTCGCGTGCATGCCGGCGCGGCCCCGACACCACCATCCAGCCGGACCGGAACCCGGCGACGCGGTACGCCTTGGACAGCCCGTTGAACGTCAGGCAGAGCAAGTCGGGAGCCCGCGAGGCCGTCGCGACGTGTTCGACGTCGTCGTAGAGGATCTTGTCGTAGATCTCGTCCGCGAGCAGGACGAGGTTCCGCTCCCGGGCCAGTTCGACGATGCCGTCGAGCACCTCACGCGAGTAGACCGCGCCGGTCGGGTTGTTCGGGTTGATGACGACCAGGGCCTTGGTCCGCGGGCCGATCTTGGCCTCCAGGTCGCCGAGGTCCGGCGACCAGTCGGCGCTCTCGTCGCACAGGTAGTGGACCGGGGTACCGCCGGACAGGCTCACCGCGGCGGTCCACAGCGGGTAGTCGGGTGCCGGGATCAGCACCTCGTCGCCGTCGTCGAGCATCGCCTGCATCGCCATCACGATGAGCTCGGACACGCCGTTGCCCAGATAGACGTCGGCGACGTCGATGTCGTCGACGCCCTTCCCCTGGTGGTACTGGACGACCGCCCGTCGCGCCGACAGCAGGCCCTTGGAGTCGCAGTACCCCTGCGCCGCGGGCAGGTTGTGGATGACGTCCTGGAGGATGTCCTCCGGGGCGTCGAATCCGAAGGGTGCGGGGTTGCCGATGTTGAGCTTGAGAATCCGGTGTCCTTCCTCCTCGAGGCGCTGGGCATGCTCGAGCACGGGCCCCCGGATGTCGTAGCAGACGTTGGCAAGCTTGCGCGACTGGCTGAGTTGCATGCGGCCCAGGGTCGCATCCGACCACGAATCGGGACGGCGACATTCCACAGTGCGGATGATGTTTGACTGAGTCAAAGAATTGCGCAACGCTGCCCGAATGGTGGTCGACGCGGCTCGGACGGCGGCCGTCCGGGCGTTCACCCGCTCGTACACCGCGGCGCTCGGCGTGCTGGACGAGCATCTGCTCCGTTCGCCGTTCTCGCTCACCGAGGCCCGGGTCGTCTACGAACTCGCACAACGCGACGTCACCGAGGCGGCCGATCTCCGCCGGTCACTGGGCCTGGACGCTGGATACCTGAGCCGGATCCTGTCCCGCTTCGAGACCACCGGCCTGGTGACGCGCGACCGGTCCGGTACCGATGCACGGCGGCAGCGGATCCGGCTCACCCCCGCCGGTCGGGACGCGTTTGCGACTCTGGACGCCCAGTCCTCCGCGCAGGTGGGCGGGCTGCTCGGTGACCTGGACGACGTCGAGCAAGGCCGGCTCGTCGACGCGATGGGAACCGTCCGCGCCGCACTCGGCCAGTGGCCGGCGACGCCGGTGGAGCCGGTCCTGCGGGGGGTGCAGCCCGGCGATCTCGGCTGGGTGGTGCAGCGCCATGGTGCGCTGTACGCGCAGGAGTACGGCTGGGACCGGACGTTCGAGGGCCTGGTCGCCCGGATCGTCGCGGACTACGCGGAGACCGCCGACCCAGTCCGGGAGAATGCCTGGATTGCAGAGATCGAGGGATGGCGCGTGGGCTCGGTGTTTCTCGTTGCCGACGACGCCTCGACGGCTCGCCTGCGCCTGCTGCTGGTCGAGCCGGCTGCACGGGGGCACGGCCTGGGCGGGCGTCTGGTCGACGAGTGTGTCCGCTTCGCGCGCGATGCCGGATACACCTCGATCACGCTGTGGACGAACGACGTCCTGGTGGCGGCGCAGCGCATCTACGAGCGGGCCGCGTTCCGGCTGACTGGCGAGCAGGCTCACCACAGCTTCGGCAACGACCTCGTGGGCCAGCACTGGCAGCTCGGCCTCTGAAGTCGACCGAGCACAGACTGGACGCAGCTGGCGCGACACGCCGGCGTGTCTGCACGAGTTGCGTCCAGTCTGTTCGTCGAGGGCGTGAGACGTCCCGTGGGGTGTCGCCGGCCGCCGGGTAGCCTGACGGTGTGTCCGAGCCGCCTGTGACCGGACCGACGCCACCGAGGCCGCCGGCGCCGCCTGCGCAGCCGCCCGAGCCCAGCGTGTCGATCACGCCGGACATCCGCGCCTCCGACTCCGAACGCGAGCTGATCGTCCAGCGGCTGTCGGAGAACGCTGCCGCCGGCCGGCTCACGCTGGCCGAGCTCGAGGAACGCATCGCGCGCGCCTACGCCGCCACCACCAGAGCCGAGCTGACGCCACTGATCGCGGACCTCCCGGCCGGCCAGCCGCGGGCGACCAGCGGTCGACTGAAGCCCACCAAGTGGGTTCTCTCGGTGATGGGCGGGATGGAGAAGACCGGCCGGTGGCGCGTGGCCGAGCGACTGACGACCGTGACCGTGATGGGCGGCAACGACATCGATCTCCGCCATGCCGAGCTCGACGCCGACGAGGTGACGATCGTGGCCGTCGCAGTGATGGGCGGTATGGACATCTACGTCCCGGACACGGTTGACGTACAGGTCGGCGGTTTCGCGTTCATGGGCGGCAACGGTGAACGTGGAAGTACCCGGCGGCCGCGCCCAGGAGCTCCGCGGATTCGGATACTCGCGTACGCCTTGATGGGTGGCATCGACGTGTGGCGACTGCCCGAGGAGGCGAAGGGCGTGTCGCTCAAGCAGGCGAAGAGGCTTGCGAAGGGCGAAGACTGAGCCCGGCCGCACGTCGCCGTCCGATTTCCGCTAGTCAGGACCGGATCAGAACGGTCAGAGTGGACCCGTGCTCGACATCGAGTCCTGCCTACGCGCGGTGCGCAGCCGCGATCCGCGCTTCGACGGAGTCTTCTTCATCGGCGTGACCTCGACCGGCATCTACTGCCGGCCGAGCTGCCCGGCGGGCCCGGCCAAGCGCGAGAACATCCGCTTCTACCGCTCGGCGGCCGAAGCGCAGGTCGCCGGCTTCCGGGCCTGCCGGCGGTGCCGGCCGGACGTGACGCCCGGCTCGCCGGAGTGGAACATCAGGGCCGATCTCGCCGGCCGAGCGATGCGGCTCATCACCGACGGCGTCGTCGACCGCGCCGGCGTCGCCGGCCTGGCGGCAGGGCTGGGCTACAGCGAGCGTCAGGTGCACCGGACCCTGGTCGAGGAGCTCGGCGCCGGCCCGCTGCGCCTGGCGCGTGCCCAGCGAGCACACACGGCGCGGATCCTGCTGGAAACCACGGACCTGCCGGTGACCGAGGTGGCGTACGCGGCCGGTTTCACGAGCATCCGGCAGTTCAACGACACCCTCCGCGAGGTCTTCGCCACGACACCGAGCGACCTGCGCCGGCGGTCGCGCACCGGCCGTCGCGGCCGGGACCCGGTCGCCGGCACGATCGAACTCCGACTCGCCCACCGCCGGCCTGCCGACCTCGACGGCGTGTTGGGTTTCCTCGCGGCCAGGGCGGTACCGGGCATCGAAGAGGTCGACGGGCGCACGTACCGGCGCAGCCTCGTGCTTCCGCACGGCGTCGGCGTCGCCGAGCTGACACCGGCCGACGGGTTTCTCCACGGCACGTTGTGGCTCGCTGATCCGCGCGATCTTGCTGCCGCCGTGGCGCGGTGCCGCCGACTGTTCGACCTCGACGCCGACAGCGCCGCCGTCGACGAGGTGCTCGCCACCGATCCTGCCCTCGCACCCCTGGTGGCAGACGGACCTGGACGCCGGGTGCCCGGCGTCGTCGACGGTGACGAACTGGCTGTCCGTGCTGTGGTCGGGCAGCAGATATCCGTCGCAGCGGCGCGTACGCTCGCGGGCCGGCTGGTGAACGCCTTCGGCAAGCCGCTGGACGCTCCGGTCGGCGGCGTGACCCATACGTTCCCGACCGCCGCCGTGCTGGCGGCCGCGGATCCGAGTGCGTTCCCGATGCCGGCCCGGCGCCAGGCGACGCTGCATGCATTGGCGGCACGACTCGCCGAGGGTCGGATTCGGCTCGATCCCGGTGCCGACCGTGACGACGTCGAGAACGAACTGCTCGCCGTGCCCGGCGTCGGTCAGTGGACCGCCGGTTACCTGCGGATGAGGGCGCTGTCCGATCCCGATGTGTACATGGCGACCGACCTCGGCGTGCGACACGGCATGGCCCGGGCCGGCCTACCCACGTCTCCCGCGGCCGCGGCCACGGCGGCCGAGCGGTGGCGGCCCTGGCGCTCGTACGCCCAGATGCATCTGTGGACGGTCGCCGCGATGCCGCCCGCAGCTCGACCGGTCAGGCCCGACCGGCGACCAGCCGCAGGTCACCGACCTGTCAGGCCTGACAACTCGACCAAGGAGAGAGGCACTTGATGCCGACGTACTGGACCTCTGTGGGCAGCCCACTCGGGCCGCTGCTGCTGACGGCGGACGACGAGGGACTGACCGGCCTGCACATGGACAGCGGGAGGTACGGGCCGGCCGCACCCAAGGCCGGCTGGGTCGAGGACGCCGCACTCCTCGCCGACGTGGCAGGTCAGCTCGACGAGTACTTCGCCGGTGATCGCACCGAGTTCGACGTCCCGCTGCACCCCAGCGGCACGCCGTTCCAGCTCGAGGTCTGGCAGGCACTGACCACGATTCCGTACGGAGAGGTCCGGAGCTACGGCCAGATCGCCGACCAGCTCGGCCATCCCGGTGCATCCCGCGCCGTCGGGCTCGCCAACGGACGCAACCCCATCGCGGTGATCGTGCCGTGCCACCGGGTCGTGGGTGCGTCCGGCTCGCTGACGGGCTACGGCGGCGGCCTGGAACGCAAGCGCCTGCTCCTCGACCTCGAGGCGAGTGTGGCCGGTACCACGCTGCTCGCGGCGGCCCCGACGTCGGTCAGTCGGTCCGGAGAAAGCTGACGACGGCATCGCGGGCGGAGTCGGGCCCCCTTGTCTGCAGCGAGTGACCGGCGTCGGGTACCACGACGAACTCGGCGCGTTCCGCGCGGGCCTCTTCCTGCCTGGCGAGCTCGACCGGTGTCGACAGGTCGCGCTCCCCCACCAGCATCAGTACGGGGACGTCGGGCAGATCTTCGTCGTCGGGCGGCGCAGGGACCGGCTCGGGTGTCGGCGGCCAGTTGAGGCAGGTGACGGCCAGTCCGTTGTCGCGCAACGTCGCCCGGTCGAACGGCCACACCGCCTCCTCGGGGATCGACGCGACGTACGAATCCAGGACGGTGGCGCGCCCGGCCACGGGCGAATCGCCCTCCCACGGCCACACCGCCTCCGCACACAACGTGCTGGCGTGCAGCCCCTGGCTCAGATCTGTGGCAGGCACCCGCGTTTCGGCGCGGAAGTCCTCGAGGAAGGCCTCGAGTGGGCGGGTCTCACCGCCGGCCGCCGCATTCAGCAACTCGGGCAGGCCGTTGTAATCGGGATCGACGATCCCGACGATGCCGATGGCGCTGACCAGGTCCGGCCCGAGGTCGGTGGCTCGGACGACGGAGGCGAGATCTTCCGCCGGGTCGGTCGCGCACGCGGTCGCTTCGCAGGCCTCGCGCAGGACCCGTCCGTACGCGCGGAACAGCGCCGGGTCGAGCAGGTCGAGCCGGTGCGGCACCACCGAGTCGAGGACAGCCCGCTCGACCCGGTCGGGGTGCGCGAGGATGTAACGCTCCGCGACGTACGAACCGTACGAGACACCGTCCAGCGTCCAGGTGTCCGCGCCGAGTGCGACTCTCAGCATCTCGAGATCGGCCACCGTGTCGCTGGTGCTGTGGAAGCGCCGATGATCGCCGATCATGTCGGCGCAGTCGCGGACGGCGTCCGCCGTGGGCACGTCGAAGTCCGTCGTGCCCACCTGTTCCTGCAGAACCGGGCACTCGAGGGCGTTCGCGCCGGTCCCGCGCTGGTCGAGCATGACCAGGCGGTAGTCGTCCAGCACCGGTCCGAGTGAGGTACGGATCCTGTCGGCCGACGGCAGCCCGGGCTGCCCCGGACCACCGGTGAGGAAGAGCAGTACCCCTCGCGGTGCGTCGGTGTTGTCGGCGGTCAGCACGGCGAGCGGCAAATCTCCCGCCACGCCGCCGGAGTGGTCGAGCGGCACGACCAGTGTCGAGCAGGTGAAGCCGGGTTCGGGGCACGGCTGTGGCCCGGCAAGTTGCGGGGCCGTCGCTTGGACCGGCGTGGATGGCGACGCTGTCGGGGAGGTCGAGGCCGGCCGGTCATCGACGCCGGACGACGTACAGGACGCAACAAGGACGGCGAGGACGACGCCGGCGGCGCGGGCGACTGTCACGTCGTCGGCAGTCGTGTCGTCCGGACCCGGACGCTCACCACGACCAGCCGCGCGACCTCAGCTCGGTCTCCGCCAGCAGCCGGCGCACCGGTGCCACCGCGTCCTGCAGCGGTATGGCCAGCAGCCGGCACGCCTCGGCCAGCACGTCGTCGTAGGCCGCCTGCGCCGCCCTGAGGTGGTGGACGCGGGCCCAGCGGCCGTCGTTCTGCTCGAGGCGACGGATCTCGGCGGTGAGCCGGGCCAGCCGCAGCTGGATACCCAGTGTCTCGAACGGATCGGGCTGACTGGGGTGCCGGCCCCGGCGCAGGACGGTCCGGGCCAGGTCGGTCAGGTGAGCCGCCATCATGACCCCAAGGACCGGTAATAGTCGATCTTGTGTCGGATACGGTCCCGCCGCTCGAGCAGGAGCTCGAGGTGAGCGGCGAGCTGTTGGTCGTGGTCCTCCAACAATGCCACGCGATCGGGCGCCGTGTCGTCGCCGGCGCGGACCAATTCGGCGAACCGGCGCAGCGTGTCGATGGGCATCCCGGTGTCCCGCAGGCAGCGGATGAGGTCGAGCATCTCGATGTCGCTGGCCTGGTAGCGGCGGTGACCGCTGGGTGCCCGGTCGATACGGGGGAGCACGCCGATGCGTTCGTAGTAGCGGAGCGTGTCGAGGCTGAAGCCGAACTTGTCGGCGACCTCGCCCGGTGAGTAGAAGAGGCTCACATCAGTGAGGATGACACCTGGAGTGCACTCCAGGTCAACAGGGAATTTCGGCTCAGCCAGAGGTCAGCCCGAGGCGCCTGGACCGTAACCGCCACCGCCGGGGGTCTCGACGAGCAGGACGTCACCCGCGTCGACGTCCACGGAGTCGCAGCCGGCCATCTCCACGACAGAGCCGTCGGCGCGTTCGACCCGGTTGCGGCCGAGGGCGCCCGGTTGCCCGCCCGCGAGCCCGTACGGTGGTACCCGGCGGTGCCCGGACAGGGTGCTGACCGTCATGGGCTCGAGGAACCGGATCCGCCGGACCGCCCCGTCGCCGCCGCGCCAGCGGCCGGACCCGCCGCTTCCCCGCCGGACCGTGAACGAGTCGACCAGGACCGGGAAGCGCCACTCGAGCACCTCCGGGTCGGTGAGCCGCGAGTTGGTCATGTGCGTCTGGACGACGGGCGTGCCGTCGAAGCCGTCTCCGGCGCCGGAGCCCGACGCCACCGTCTCGTAGTACTGGTACCTCTCGTTGCCGAACGTCACGTTGTTCATCGTGCCCGAGCCTTCGGCCTGCACGCCGAGCGCGGCGTAGAGCGCGCCGGTCACGGCCTGCGAGGTCTCGACGTTGCCGGCGACGACGGCGGCGGGATACGTCGGAGCGAGCATCGACGGTTGCGGGACCACGATCCGCAGCGGTCGCAGGCACCCGTCGTTGAGGGGGATGTCGTCATCGACCAGGGTGCGGAAGACGTAGAGTACGGCGGCGGTCGCGACCGAGGCCGGCGCGTTGAAGTTCGTGTCGAGCTGCGGGGACGAACCGGTGAAGTCGATGGTCGCGGACCGGCCCGCCCGGTCGACGGCGACCCGGACCCGGATCATCGCGCCGCTGTCCATCTCGTAGGTGTACTCGCCGTCCCGGAGGGCATCGATGACACGCCGGACCGCCTCCTCGGCGTTGTCCTGCACGTGCCGCATGTACGCCTGCACGACGTCGAGTCCGAAGTGGTCGATCATGCGGCGTACCTCGTCGACGCCCTTCTCGTTGGCCGCGATCTGCGCCCGGAGATCGGCGAGGTTGGTCGCCGGGTTGCGCGACGGGTAGGGCGCACGGGTGAGCAGGTCTGACGTCTCGGCCTCCCGGAACCGCCCGTCGGCCACGAGCAGCCAGTTGTCGAACAGGACGCCTTCCTCGTGCACGGTACGGCTGAACGCCGGCATCGAGCCCGGCGTGAGCCCACCGATCTCCGCATGGTGCCCGCGTGAGGCGACGTAGAAAAGGACCTCCTGTCGGGCGTCGTCGTAGACGGGCGTGACGACGGTGACGTCCGGCAGGTGCGTGCCACCGTGGTACGGATCGTTGACGGCATAGACGTGACCCGGCCGCATGGTCGGGGCGCTGCGACGGATGACCTCCGCGACCGTCGCGCCCATGGAGCCCAGGTGGACCGGCATGTGCGGAGCGTTGGCGATCAGGTTCCCGTCGGGGTCGAACAAGGCACAGGAGAAGTCCAGACGCTCCTTGATGTTGACCGACTGGGCGGTGGACTCGAGCCGGGCGCCCATCTGCTCGGCGATCGACATGAACAGGTTGTTGAAGATCTCCAGC
>DATFBR010000148.1:0-5644 GCA_035253685.1 Jiangellaceae bacterium | reverse complement strand
TGCCGGTCGTGCTGGAGCAGATCCGGATCCGCGGGCTCGGCGTCATCGACGACGCCGAACTGGAGCTGGGCCCCGGATTCACGGCCGTCACCGGGGAGACCGGCGCGGGCAAGACCATGGTGCTCACCGGCCTCGGTCTGCTCATGGGCGGCCGGGCAGACGCCGGAGCCGTGCGCTCCGGCGCGGACCGGGCCGTGGTCGAAGGTCGCGTCCGGATCGATCCGGTCGGACCGGCGGCCAAGCGGGCCGCGGAGGCCGGCGCCGAGTTCGACGACGGCGACCTGTTGCTGTCCAGGGCCGTCTCAGCCGAAGGCCGTTCTCGTGCGTACCTCGGCGGCCGGTCCGTGCCGGTGGGCGTGCTGGCCGAGCTGGCCGACGACCTGGTGGCCGTTCATGGACAGGGCGACCAGCACCGGCTGCTGGGCCCCACCCGCCAGCGCGAAGCCCTCGACCGGTTCGCCGGTGCCGCGGTGACCGAACCGCTGTCGGCCTACGGCGACCGGTACCAGCGGCTGCGCACCGTCGAGGCCGAGCTGAGCGAGGTCACCGCCCGCCGGCGCGAGCGGCTGCAGGAAGCCGACCTGCTCCGGCTCGGACTGGCCGAGATCGCCCAGGTCGAGCCGGAGCCGGGCGAGGACGTCGCACTGGGTGCCGAGGAGCGGCGGCTGGCGCACTCCGAAGGGCTGCGCCAGGCTGCGGTGTCCGCCCACGCGTGCCTCACCGCCGACGACACGGCCGTCGACGCCGTGGACGCGCTGGGACTGGTCGCGGCCGCCCGCCGGTCGCTCGAGCTCCAGCAGGACCACGACCCTGCCCTCGCCGGGCTGGCCGACCGGCTCGCCGAGGTCTCGTACCTGCTCGCCGACGTGGCGGCCGATCTCGGGTCCTACGCGGCCGACGTGGACACCGATCCGGCCCGGCTCGCGGCCGTGCAGGACCGGCGCGCGGTGCTCGGTGCGCTCACCCGCAAGTACGGTGACGACATCGGTGCGGTGCTCGCGTGGGCCGACGAGGCGTCGCGCCGGCTCCACCACCTCGACGGCGACGACGAGCGGGCGGCGAGCCTGCGCGGGGAGCGCGAGACCCTCCGGGCCGAGCTCTCCGACCTCGCCGCCCGGGTCTCCGCGGCCCGCACAGACGCCGCCCGGCGCTTCGCCGATGCGGTCGGTGACGAGCTGAGGGCGCTGGCGATGCCGAACGCCCGGCTCGTCGTCGAGGTCCGTCGCCGCACCGACCCGGACGGTCTGGTCGTGGACGGACAGGCGGTCGCGTTCGGACCCGCCGGTATCGACGAGGTGGAGATCCTCTTCGCCGCCCACGCCGGTGCGACCCCGCGTCCACTCGACCGCGGCGCGTCCGGAGGCGAGCTGTCCCGCCTCATGCTCGCCGTCGAGGTGGTCTTCGCGGGTGCCGACCCGGTGCCGACGTTCGTCTTCGACGAGGTCGACGCGGGGGTCGGAGGAAAGGCGGCGGTCGAGGTGGGCCGGCGGCTGGCCCGGCTGGCCCGCACCGCGCAGGTCGTCGTGGTCACGCACCTGCCGCAGGTGGCGGCATTCGCCGACCGGCACCTCCAGGTCGTCAAGACCGAGGACGGCAGGGTGACCAGCAGCGGCGTGGTGGCCCTGGACGGTACCGGCCGAGTCGTCGAACTGTCCCGGATGCTGGCCGGCCTGGAGGGCTCGGCCACCGCCCGTGCGCACGCCGAAGAGCTCCTGGCCGCGGCCGCGAGCAGCAGAGCGGGCCGGCGCTGAGCACGACCCCGGGGCCGCCGGACGACAAGCGCCGCACCTCCCGGACGCCGGCGCCGGGACGTGGCAGGATTCGGCCAGTGAGAATCCCCGCACTGCGTCGCAGCAGGTCCACCGACCTGCCGGGCGTCAGTGGTGTCGTTCGAATCGACCGACGCACCAAGAACCTGACCAAGCGGCTACGGCCGGGTGAGATCGCCGTCATCGACCACGTCGACATCGATCGGGTCAGCGCCGAGGCGCTGGTGGCCTGCGGCGCCGGTGCGGTCGTCAACGTCCGGCCATCGGTCAGCGGACGCTATCCCAACCTGGGCCCGGCGATCCTCGTCCAGGCGGGCATCACACTGCTCGACGCCGTCGGCCCCGACGTGCTCTCGCTCGTACACGAGGGCGAACGGTTGCGCATCGACGGCAACGTCGTCTATCGCGACACACCGACGGACAGCGTGGCCGTGGCGGAAGGACAGTTGCAGACCGACCAGACCGTCGCCGGGCTGATGGAGGCCGCGCGGCAGGGCCTGTCCGCGCAGCTGGAGGCCTTCGCCGCCAACACCATGGAGTACCTCAAGCGCGAACGTGAGCTCCTGCTCGACGGAGTCGGCGTGCCGGACATCAACACCAGCATGCGCGACCGGCACGTCCTCATCGTGGTTCGGGGGTACGACTACAAAGAAGACCTCGCCATGCTCGGCCCGTACATCCGCGAGTACCGCCCGGTGCTGATCGGCGTCGACGGCGGCGCCGACGCACTCGCGGAGGCGGGCCTGCGGGCGGATCTGATCGTCGGCGACATGGACTCGGTCACCGATGCCGCGCTGCGCAGTGGCGCCGAGCTGGTGGTGCACGCCTATCGGGACGGCCGTGCCCCGGGCCTCGAGCGCCTCGAGCGCCTCGGCCTGCGCGGCGTGCCCTTCCCTGCCGCTGGCACCAGCGAGGACGTCGCCATGCTGCTGGCCGATGACAAGGGGGCCAGCCTCATCGTGGCAGTCGGCACCCACGCGACCCTGGTCGAGTTCATGGACAAGGGACGGGCCGGAATGGCCAGCACCTTCCTCACCCGGCTGCGCGTCGGCAGCAAGCTCATCGACGCCAAGGGCGTCAGCCGGCTCTACCGGAGCCGGATCCCCGCCTGGACGCTCGTGGTCCTGCTGGTCGCCGGGGTTCTCGCGGTGCTCGTGGCGATCATCGCCACGCCGACCGGCCAGGCGTACCTCGACGTCCTCGGTTCCTGGTGGGACCGTTTCGTCTTCTGGCTGCAAGGGCTGTTCTGACGTGATCGACTTCCGTTACCACCTGGTCTCCATCATCGCGATCTTCTTCGCCCTCGCCACCGGGATCGTGCTGGGCGCCGGCCCGCTGGACGAGCAGGTCGACGAGACGCTGGCCGACCAGATTGCCGACCTGCGGGAGCAGAACCAGCAGCTGCGCGATCAGGTGGTAGCACTGGAGGCCAACACGGAGTACCAAGAGAGCTTCATCCAGACCGTCACGCCGCAGCTGGTCGGCGGCCAGCTCAGCGACCGCGGAGTCCTGCTGGTCACGATGCCGGATGCCGACGACGCCATGGTGACCGCCGTGCGGGACACCCTCGAGGCCGCCGGCGCCACCATCGAAGCGACCGCGGCGATCCAGCCGGCCTGGACCGACGCCGAGTCCGAGGCGGTGCTCGACGAACTGGCCGTGCAGCTGGTGAGCTCCGGCACGACCTTGCCCGAGGACACCGATGGCTTCGACCGTGCGGCCGCTGTCCTCGCCGGTGCACTGCTTGCACCTAGCGGTGAGGAGGGCACGGTCGACGAGGCCGTCACGGCCGGCTTCGGCGCGGAGGAGCTCGGGTTGGTCACGATCGAGCCGACCTCGGACAGCGATCCCCTGACCGAGGCAACACTGTCCGTCGTGGTCGCCGGGCCGCCGCCGGAGAACGACGTCGACCGGCGGAACGGCGTTCTCCGCGGGCTGGTCTCCCACCTGGACGCGGCCGGCGCGGGTGCCGTCGTGGGCGGTGGACCGTCGTCCTCCGGCGACGACGGTCTGCTGACCGCTATCCGTGCCGACACCGACGTTTCCGAAGCGGTGTCGACCGTCGACTCCGTCGACCTGGCCTCGGGCCGGGTCACCGTCGTGATCGCGGCCGTGGAGCAGGAGCGGGGTGGAGCAGGCAGTTACGGGAAGGTGGGCACCACCGACGGTGCCCTGCCACCCGACATCCTGGTCGAACCCGCCGAGCCGACCGACCAGGCCACGGGCGACACGGAGAACGCGCCGTGAGCGGAGGCTGGCACCGGGCCGCGGGTGCGCTGGGTGCGGGTGCGCTCGGCGCCGGCGTGGCCTGGGCCGTGCAGCGGCGCCTCGGCGGCGACCCGCCCGGCGGAGCGCGGCGGTGGGAGCGGGTCAACCATCGTGGCCGCACCGTCACGCTGGCCGCGGGACCGGCGGTGACGCTCGGAGCCGCGGTGGGTGCCGCCCTGGCACCGGGAACGCCCCGGCGGGTGCGTCTGGTGGGAACGCTCGTCGCCGGTGCGGTCGGTGCCGTCGGCCTGTACGACGACCTGGCCGGTTCATCGGCCAGCAAGGGACTACGCGGACACCTGTCGGCGCTGCGTCGCGGCGAGGTGACCAGCGGCGTCGTGAAGGTCGCCGTCATCGGAGCGGCCGGGCTGGCCGGCGCCGCCGCCGTGAGCGACGACGCCATCGACGCCGTGGTGGGCGGAGCGGTCGTGGCCGGCCACGCGAACTTGCTCAACCTGCTCGACCTGCGCCCGGGCCGAGCCCTGAAGGTCGCCCTCGTGCATGCCCCCGCTGCCCTGACCGCGCCGGCCGGCGGGCTCGCGGCGGCCGCGGTCGGTGCCGGAGCAGCCGTTCTGCAGGCCGATCTCGGCGAACGCACGATGCTGGGCGACGCCGGCGCGAACGCCCTCGGCGCGGCGCTCGGGCTGGCGCTGGTGGCGCGCGAAGGCCGCACGGCGCGCCTGGCGCACCTCGGCGTCGTCACTGCCCTGACGCTGGCCAGCGAGAAGGTGAGCTTCACCCGGGTCATCGAACGGACACCGATTTTGCGCGAGCTGGACCGTCTCGGACGCCGGCAGTAACGCGGCATGAGCCGCTACGGCAAGCTCGCGCTGGGGGCGGCGGCCGGTGTCGCCGGCGGGGCCGCCGTGATCGGTGTCGCCAGCCTGGTGGCGAGGTTCGTCGGGTTCGGGCGGCAGCTGGTCTACCAGGGCACGGTGGGTGACACCGCACTGGGCACGGTGTACACGACGTCCAACTTCGTCCCGGCGATCCTGTTCGAGGTGGTGGCCGGCGGCGCGCTCGCCGGAGTCGTCGTGCCCCTGGTCGTCGCCGCGGTCGACCGGGCCGACCGGGATGACGTGCGCGAGACGGCCGGTGCGCTGGTCGGGTGGGCTCTGCTCGTGCTGGTGCCGGTGGCCGTCGTCGCCGCGACGCTGGCAGGGCCGATCACGGCCTACATGCTGCAGGGAGAGGGCGGTGTGCAGACACAGCTCATGGCCGAGCGGATGCTGCGGGTTCTGGTCATCCAGATCCCGCTCTACGGCATCGCGGCCGTGACCGCCGGCGTGTTGCAGGCCCACCGTCGCTTCCTGGCTCCGGCGGTCGCGCCGATCCTGTCCAGCGTGGTCGTGGCGGGTACCTACGTGGTGTTCGCCTGGTCGTTCACCGGCGACCGCTCTGACCTCTCGTCGGTGCCGCGCTCGGCCGAGCTCCTGCTCTCGGTGGGGACGGTCCTCGGCGCCGCCGCCCTGGCGCTCACCACGCTCGTCCCGCTCCACCTCCTCGGCATCCGCGCGGTGCCCAGACTGCGGTTTCCCGCTGGCCGGGGACGCACCGCGGCACGCCTCGCGGCCGCCGGCGCGACGATGGTGGCCGCGCAGCAGATC
>DATFBR010000147.1:0-13512 GCA_035253685.1 Jiangellaceae bacterium | reverse complement strand
GCCGGTAGTGGTCGACGGGCGCCATGCGCGAAAGCGATGCCATCAGGGATCATCTGCGTACTTGCCGGCCACTTCAGAGGCAGGAAGTGGCATAAGCCGAGACGACCTGACAGTTCACTGCGTGCTGGCGCAGAGAGCGGTTTCGCGCATACGGACCTTGATCAGTCCGACGGCTGAGCCGCGCCACGTGTCGGGCGGGGAGACGGTCCTGGCGTCGGTTTGTGGCCGCTCCGCGACGACATACGGGCCGCGCCACAAGGGCGCACGGCCGCTCCGTGAGCTCGGCGTAGAACTCCTTCACCGACTTGGGGCGAGCTCCATGCCGCGCGATTGGCCGAGCGTGGTGGTGACGTCGAGGCGGTGGTCGAGGAGGTCGAGGTCGATGGAGAAGGTCCGTCCGGCCTCGGCTGGCACGAGGGACGTGGTGAGCCCGCGCGAGGTGATGTAAAGAGGCGCGTTCGACCAGTGGTTGAGCAAGGGGGTGCGGGCGATTCGGATCTTCCCCACCACCTGCAGCCAGAGAATCAAGGTGTCCCGCGTCGGCTGCCAACTCGCCACCGGCAACTCCGGCCACACGGGGGTCACGGGACTGGGCCGCTCTAGCTGTACGACGGCGCCGGGTCGGCTCCGGGCACCTCGAACACGAGGCTGTCCGGGTAGCACCACCACCAGTCCTCGCCCGGTTCGAACGACCTGACGACGGGATGCTCGGTATTGCTGTGCCAATGCGCCGTGGCGTGTCGGTTGGGGGAGCTGTCACAGCAGCCGACATGCCCGCACGACATGCACATGCGCAGATGCACCCACGAGTCACCGGTCCGCAGACAGTCCTCGCAGCCGTTCGCCGATGGCTTCACCTCCCGTACGAGGGCCAGGTGTTCACAAGGTGCGTTCATGGTCGTCTCTTTCGTCGGGCGAGTGCCACCGACTGTAAGCCCCGACGGATTCGGCGGAGCAGGTTGAGGCTGCGGCGCATCACCGACCATCGGGCACGCCCACACCGACACGGGAGGCCTCGAGGGCACGGGCCAGGGTCTCGGTGTCGTGCGGACCCGTGTGCCGTGCATTGCCGACGAAGAAGGTGGGAGTGCCACGCGCGCCGCTGGCTTCCGCGCTCGCCACGTCCGCGCGGACTCGGGCCCTGGTGTCCTCGACATCCAGATCGTGGAGGAACGCCTCGACGTCCAGGTCCAGAATTGCGGCGTAGCCAACGATGTCCTCGAAGTCCAGGTGGTCCTGGTGGGTGAACAGGAGGTCGTGCATCTCCCAGAAACGTCCCTGAACGTGTGCGGCGACCGCAGCACGGGCGGCGAGCTCGGCGTGCGGATGAACGTCGATCAGGGGGAGGTGGCGAAACACGTACCGAAGCTCGTCGCCGAACCGCTCCCGGAGCTCGCGGGTCACACCGGTGGCGCGGGCGCAGAACGGGCACTCGAAGTCGCCGTACTCCACGAGGGTGAGCGGGGCGTCGACGCGGCCGCGGACGTGGTCGGTCTGAGGGTCCACCGGTCGGTCGAGGAACCGGGGTAGGTCCGCATCGGTCTGGCCGCGGAAGACGGCAGCGGCGCGGAAGACCGCCCAGCCGAGCGCGGTCGCGAGCACGGCGGCGATCAGAACCCCGACGGTGGCTTGGTCACGCAGCGTCGGATCGTCGAAGGCGAGGCCGGCGATCAGCAGGGAGACGGTGAAGCCGATTCCCGATAGTGCCGCTCCACCGAAGACGTGCCCGAAGCCCACCCCCACGGGAAGTCGACCGACTCCCGCGCGCACAGCGGCCGCGGAGGTCAGCCCGATGCCGAGGAGCTTGCCGGCAACGAGGGCAGCCACCACCGCCAGGTGACGCGTGACGAAAGCGCCTCGACGAGGACACCGTCACGCAGGTCGACTCCCGCGTTTGCCAGGGCGAACAGCGGCACGACGACGTAGCTGGCCCACGGGTGGAGCGTGGCCTGGAGGCGTTCGTTGACGGACACGGCGCGGACCAGTCCGAGGTGCGCGGAGCGGCCGACCTCGACGTCGGGTGACTGGCGGAAGGCACGGAACCGCCTCGCCGCACCTTCGACTGCCTCCCGCGCGGGCGCGCGGGCGGCTACCAGCAGCCCGCCGAGCATGCCGGCGATCGAGGCGTGGAGCCCTGCCTGCACGGTGGCGAGCCAGAGCCCGAGACCAACCAGGACGTAGGGGGCCGCACGCCAGACGCCGAGGCGGCTCATCAGGCCTATCAGTGCGCCGAGGGCTGCCATGACGCCGAGCGCACCCATGTCGAGTGAGTCGCTGTAGAACAGGCCGATGACGCTGACCGCGACGATGTCGTCGATGACGGTGAGGGTCAGGAGGAAGATCCGCAGCTGAGTGGCAAAGGTGGGTCCGACGACCGCGAGCGCACCGAGCATGAAGGCGGTGTCGGTGCCGATCACCACGCCCCATCCGTGGGTCGCCTCACCGCCCGGGGCCATCGCCAGGTACAGCAGCGCAGGAACGGCGAGTCCGCCGAGTGCGGCGGCCACCGGGATCGCGGCACGGCGGGGGTTGGTGAGCTCACCGACGGAGAACTCGTGGCGGACCTCCAGGCCGATGACGAAGAAGAACAGCGCCATCAACCCGTCGTTGACCCAGTGCGCCAGGTCCATCGACAGCTCCCATCCGGCCACGGAGACGGACGCCTCCGCTTCCCACAGCGACTCGTAGGAGCCGGACCACGGCGAGTTGGCCCAGAGCAGCGCGGCAATGGTGGCGGCGAGCAGAAGGCCCGCGCTGCCCGCCTCGGTGCTCAGGAAGCGGCGCGCCGGCGCCGACAGCTGCGCTGCCAGGGAACGCCGCCGGGCACGGGTCTGTCCCTGCCCTCCACGCCCGGCGCGGGCCACCATCTCAGTCGGTGACCTTGCTGGCCGGCCGGCGGTAGTCCAGGTCGACGTACTCGGGGTGGCGGAGCATCCAAGCCCGCACGAACGGACAGATCGGCAGCACCCGCAGCCCCAGACCGCGCACATGGTCGAGTGCACCCTTGACCAGGGCGCCACCGACGCCCTGTCCCTCCAGCGACTCGTCGACCTCGGTGTGGGTGAACACGATCAGCTCGTCTGTCTTCTGGTAGGCCGCGAAACCGAGCACTGCCCGGTCGCGGACGGCTTCATAGCGTTGCCGCTCCGGTGCGTCCACTACCTGCACGCTCATCGCGGGTCCTCCTGACGGCCCGCTGCGCCGTCGGCGACGTCGGCGCGGTCAGGGGCGGGAAGCCTGAACCGGGCCCGATCTTCGACGGCGACGAGGTCGACGTACTTGTCGGGGTTCTGGGCGATCACTCTGCGAACGTACGGGCAGAACGGCAGCACGGCCAGTCCCGTCGCCGGGCCGGGCCTGGAACGAAACAACGCCTGGTTCCACGTCGTCAGGGCGCCTGGTCTGCTGGACCAAGCTAGGGCGCGGTCGACGTCATGCGGACGTCGCCGACGACGTCCGCCCGTGCAGGAGCGTCGGCGGGATGTCGTCCCACCGCCCGCCCGCGCGCCGGTAGGCGACGCCTGACAGCGCCTCCAGCACGACCCGGTTGGCCAGGAACGCGGTCACCTCTGAGGAGTCGTAGGGCGGGGAGACCTCCACGACGTCCATGCCGACGACCGGCAGCTCGACCGCGATGCGCCGGACGGTGTCCAGGAGCTCGCGGGGGGTGAAGCCACCCGGCTCGGGCGTGCCGGTGCCCGGTGCCGACCCGGGGTCGGTGACGTCGATGTCGACAGAGAGGAACACACCGTCGCAGTCGTCGGTCGCGATGGCGAACGCCTCGTCGAGGCAGGCGGGCAACCCACGCCGGCCGATTTCGTGCATCTCGAACGAGCGCATGCCCTGGTCGCCCATCCACTGCAGCACGTCCGGCTCCGGCCAGTAGCCCCGCAGGCCGAGCTGCAGAAATCGGTCGCCACGGCAGGCGCCGGACTCGATGAGCCGGCGCATCGGCAGCCCGTGGCCGATCAGCGAGCCGAACTGGAACTCGCCGGTGTCGGCATGGGCGTCGAAATGGATCACCGCCACCCGCCCCCATCCGATGGCGTGCGCGACACCGGTGACGTCCGGCCAGGTGATCGTGTGATCGCCGCCGAGGACGACCGGGATGGCGCCGGCCTCGGCGACGTTGCGAACCGCGGTCTCCAGCCGGTCGAGCGGCTGCCGGCCCTCGACACCGGGCATCTCGACGTCGCCGGCGTCGACGACCGTCAGGTCCTTCAATGGATCGACGCGCAGGGCGAGGTGCGGCCGGGACGCGTCGTGCGGCAGGTAGTCGGTGGTGCGGATCGCCTGCGGGCCGAAGCGCGCACCGGCGCGGTAGGACGCACCCGCGTCGTAGGGGGCACCGAGCACCACGGCATCGGCGTTTCGCAAGGCGGTCCGGTCGTCGACGTCGCACCGCTCCACGCCCAGGTAGGTGACATCGGGTCCGAACATCCCGCCGTAGCGCGCCATGGTCGTACTGTGCCGCATACGTCGATGGAGTTCGTCGGCGAGATCCGCGGCCTGATGGCGTAGGTACGCACCCGACCGCACCGCGTCCGCGACCGTGCGGCACGCTGTCGGCCATGCAGTTCGGGCGCAGTTACGAGGAGTTCGAGGTCGGCGCCGTCTACCGGCACTGGCCGGGAAAGACGGTCACGGAGTCCGACGACCACCTCTTCTGCCTCATCACCATGAACCACCACCCGTTGCATCTCGATGCGCACTACGCCGCGGGCTCGACCCAGTTCGGGCGCAACGTCGTGGTGGGGAACCTGATCTATTCGCTGCTACTCGGCATGTCGGTGCCCGACATCTCCGGCCAGGCGATCGCGAACCTCGAGGTCGAGAACCTGCGGCATGTGGCGCCCACCTTCCACGGCGACACGATCTACGGAGAGACCACCGTGCTCGACAAGCGAGAGTCCGAGAGCCGCGACGACCGGGGAATCGTGCACGTCGAGACCCGTGGCTACAACCAGGACGGCACCCTGGTGTGCACATTCCGCCGGCACGTGCTGGTGCCCAAGCGGAGCTACCTAGACGCCCGCGGTGGCGATCAGCCCGGCCGTCCGACTCCCGCCGACGGCTGAACGGAGCCGATGGGGTGGTGGCGGGGCCGGAAATCCCTCTTACGGATGCCGACCCCCGCCACCCGCACATACCCGCCAGCTCAGGAAGAGACGTCCTTGGTGGTGAAGCGGGCCCAGGCGAGGGTGCCGAACACGACGAGGTAGACGACCTGGGTGATCAGGCCGGTGCGGATGTCGTCGACGGCGATGGGGTCGCGCATCAGGTCGCCGAAGGCCAGCCACCAGTGCGTGTAGAGATACTCGTGGATCACCGACACCTGCGGGATCGTGTCCACGATCTGGCTGATCACGGTCAGTGTCGCGGTGGCCGCCATCGCGCCCATCGGGACCTCGGTCATCGTCGAGAAGAACAGCCCGATCACGCCGACGGTGGCCAGCATCGCCGCGATGTACAGCGTGGCCAGCAGCGCACGGGAGAGCGCCTCCGGCATGCCGACGCTCGTGCCGGAGAGCAGCGTGACATCACCCGCCGGGAACAGCACGACGCCGGCGAGGATGCCCACTCCGACCACCGTCACGGCGCAGGCGAGCGCGAAAGCCGCCACTCCGGCGTACTTGACCACGAGCAGGCGGGTCCGCCCGGCCGGGACCACGAGCAGGTTGCGCAGCGACCCGGTGCTGGCCTCGCCGGCCACCGACTCGCCGGCCACGACGGACACGGCCAACGGCAGGAACAGCGGCAATGCGACCAGTACCGAGGCCAGTCCGAGGAACAACCCGTTCTGGGTGACCTGGCCCAGGAACGGCGGACCCTGGCCGGGGGCCGGCGAAGCAGCTCGGATGACGATTCCCAGCAGGATCGGGCCGGCCGCCAGGACCGCCAGCATCGCGATGTTGCGCCGACGCTTGAACACCAGCCCGAACTCGGACCGCAGCAGCCGGCTGCTGATCCGGCGAGCGGGCGTGGCCAGGTCCGGCTGCGCCGCGGACGCGTCCAGCGTGAGCTCACTGGTCGACATCGAAGCCCTCCCCGGTGAGCTCGACGAACAACTCCTCGAGGTCGGGTTGTTCGACGACGAGTTGCCGGACCGGGACGCCAGCGCGTACCAGTGCCTCGGTGACGTCCTCGCTGGCCACTGCACCCAGCTCGGCGACGACCCCGCCCGGGCGGATGTCGGGCTCGGGCGTGCCGAGCTGGTGCAGAACGGCGGCGGCCGCCGCGGGACGCGAGGTGTCGACGCGCACCCGGGTACCGGATGCGGCTCGCAGAGCGTCGAGCGAACCCGAGAACACCAGGCGTCCATGACTCATCACGCCGACATGGCTGCACACCTGCTCGACCTCGGGGAGCAGGTGGGAGGACACGAACACGGTCGTGCCACCGCTGCCGACGTCGCGGACGATCGCGCGCACCTCGCGTGTGCCCTGTGGGTCGAGCCCGTTCGTGGGCTCGTCGAGCACGAGCAGCTCGCGCGGGCGGATAAGGGCAGCGGCCAGGCCGAGACGCTGCCGCATTCCCAGCGAGTAGGCGCGGTAGCGCTTGTTGGCCGCCGCGGCGAGACCGACCCGCTCGAGTGCCTCGCCGACCCGCTGGCGGGCGCCGGACCCGGTTACCGTGCGGTCGGCGGCGTCCAGGCGCAGCAGGTTGTCGTGGCCGGACAGGTACGGGTGGAACGCCGGTCCCTCGACCAGCGCACCCACCCGAGGCAGGACTCCCGCCGCCGTGTCGGGCATCGGCTGCCCGAGCAGGTCTATCTCGCCGCTGGTCGCCGCGATGAGCCCGAGCAACATCCGGATCGTGGTGGTTTTGCCCGACCCGTTCGGCCCGAGGAACCCGAACACCGAGCCGGTGGGCACATCGAGATCGAGGGAGTCGACCGCGACCTGTCCGCCGGGGAAGCGCTTGGTCAGGCCCCGGGTGCTGATCGCAGCGCCGACCAGCGGCTCGGCGGTGTCACCGCGCCGGACGTCGTCGACGATCTCGACACCGGTCACGAGTCGAGCCCTTCCGCAGCCTGTTCGAGGACATCGGAGGTGACGGCACCCACGAGCAAGCGCCCGTCGTCGAGCAGCAGTGCCGAGACCAGTTCGGTCTCGAGCAACCGACCGGAGCCGTACGGCCCGCTGACCCTCGATGCGGAGCCGAGCAGAGCCTCGACCAGGCCGGTCTCGTCGGAGTCCGGAATGCTCACGTCCGGGATCACGACCACGGAGGTCCAGCCCTCGCCGATCACCGTCGGCGGAGTGACGGCCATGTTCCGAGCACTCAAGTCTCCGGTCTTGGCATCGTCATGCCCGCGCAGGTCGGACAGGTCGTGCTCCTCGACGGTGGCGCCCGGCGGGGGGTTGAACCGGAACACGTCGTCGGACGGTTCGCCCATGGTCACCGACGTGAACGCCACCTCGAAGGCGGGCTCGTCGGCGCCGTCGGCATTGACCTGCATGCGCAAGGGCATCGACGTCTGGCTGTCGACTGCCAGCCGGACGTCGTCGACCAGAGAGCCGTCGTCCCGAGGGGCGAGTACGAGCTCGTAGGCGGCCCGTCCAGCCACCTCCGCCGTGCCGTCGACAGTCACCTCGGTGGTCGGGTCGACGGCGGCCAGCAGTGCTTCCGCGGCCGCCTGTGGCGATATCGCCTCCGGCACTGGCGTCGCGTGGTCTGTTCCGTCGCGCGAGGGAACCACCGCATGCTCCGCCGTGTTGGTCGAACTCGACCAGACCCAGACGTCGTCACCGTCACGGATGATGTTGGTTTCGTCAAGGTTCCCGGTCAGCGCGAACCGCGCCCGCTCGGGGGAGGAGTACCAGATCCGCGCAGTGTGCGAGCCGGTCAGCAGTGCGATCGGCCCGACGCCTTCGGTGACGGCCTCGGGCAGATCCGGCAGACCGAGTCGGGAGGTCTGGACGACCGTGCCGGAGAACGGCTGCTCGGAGTCGGCGACCGAGGCCAGCAGGTCGGCCGCGGTGCGTTCAGGCAGGTCGGGGGACGATGCGCCGGCCATGACCGAACCGAGCCCGACGGCGGCTCCCACCGCAGCGATCGCTACAGCGGGCACGGCCCATCGGCTCGTGCGGGAACGTAACAGGGACGGCATCGGCTCCTCCGGTCGCGCGACTCGATCGACGGTTCGCGGCTCCACTGTGCTACGCGCCGGCTGTGAGGGCGCTGAGAGCGGCTGTGCGACCTCTCAGCTACAGCGTGCCGTGGGCGGGGCAGGCTAGGGCTGTGCGGATACTGGTGGTCGAGGACGAGGTGCGTCTTGCGCAGGCGCTCCAGCGCGGCCTGCGCGCCGAGGGCTTCGCCGTCGATATCGCCCACGACGGTGAGACCGGTCTGCACCTGGCCCGCGAGGCTGCGTACGACGCGCTCGTCCTCGACGTGATGCTGCCCAAGCTGTCCGGGTACCGGGTCTGCCGGGCGCTGCGCGCAGAGGAGAACTGGGTACCGGTTCTCATGCTCTCGGCGAAGGACGGCGAGTACGACCAGGCCGACGGCCTCGACGTCGGGGCCGACGACTATTTGACCAAGCCGTTCTCCTACGTCGTCCTGGTGGCCCGGCTCAGGGCGCTGCTGCGGCGCAGCGCACCGCCGCGGCCACCCGTGCTCGTGGTCGGCGACCTGACGCTAGACCCGGCCGGACACCGGGTCTCGCGCGGCGATACGCAGATCGCGCTGACGCCGCGCGAGTTCGCGCTGCTCGAGCTGTTCATGCGCCGCCCCGACGAGGTGCTGTCGAAGTCGGAGATCCTGACGCACGTGTGGGACGCGCATTATGAAGGTGATCCCAACGTCGTCGAGGTCTACGTGGGATACCTGCGTCGCAAGATCGACGCACCGTTCGGGCGGCGGGCTCTGCAAACGGTCCGCGGCGCGGGCTACCGGCTGGCCGGGAACGGTGGCTGAACGGTGACGGCGGAAACCGAGCCACCGCGGCCCGCCCCCGTCCCCTACCGACGGCGGAGTTGGCCCACGCTGAGCTTGCGGGCACGCTTGACCGTCCTCGCCACGGCATTGGTCGCGCTGGCTCTGCTGGCGGGGACGGTGCTGCTGCTCGTGGCGCTGCATCGGTCTCTGGTGGCTGCGCTCGACGAGTCGGCCCGCCAGCGCGCCGGCGACGTCGCGGCGCTGGTCGACAGCGGGCAGTTGCCGGATCCGATCCCGGTCGCAGCGGGAACGCCGCTGGTGCAGGTGGTCGACGCCGAGGACCGGGTTCGGGCCGCGTCGCCGGGTGGCGATCGACTCGTCCCGCTCCTCCTGCCCGACGACGTCGAAGCCGTCCGCGCAGGAGCGGTCCGCACGATCGACGGTGCACGGCTCGGCCTGTCCGGCCAACTGCGCGTCGTGGGGGAGCCCGCCGGCGATGACGATCCGCAGACCGTGCTGGTCGCCATGTCGCTGAGCGAGGTCGAGGGCAGCCTTCAGGTGGTCCGCACCGCCATGCTGGTCGGTGCGCCCATCCTGGTGATCGGCTTCGCCGTGGTGTGCTGGCTCCTGGTCGGTTCGGCCCTGCGGCCGGTCGCTGCGCTGCGCCGAGGGGCCGAGGAGATCACCTCGGCGGGATCCGTCGGCCGGCTACCGGTGCCTGCCGCGCACGACGAGGTGCAGCGGTTGGCCGTCACCCTCAACGACATGCTCGACCGCCTCGAGCGGTCGAACACTCGCCAGCGTGCCTTCGTCGCCGACGCCGCGCACGAGCTGCGCAGCCCCTTGACCGCGATCCGCACCCAGCTGGAGGTGGCACGAGCCCATCCGCATGACGCGGACTGGGATCAGACGGCTGCGGACGCACTGGCCGACGTCCAGCGGCTCTCCCGGCTGGTCGACGACCTGCTCGTCCTCGCCCGGGTGGAGGACAGTGCTCCCCGCCCGGAGAGCGGGCCGGTGGATCTCGTGGAGGTGGTCGACGGCACCCTTGCACGCACCGTGTCCCCGGCGTCGTTGCGGCGGACCGGCGACGATCACGCCGTCGCCTGGGGAGACGTCGACGCCTTGACCCGAATCGTGGCGAACCTCGTGGACAACGCGGTCCGGCACGCGAGCGCCGAGGTCACCGTCGACGTCCACGACGCGCCGGGCGACGGCGTCACGCTCACCGTCGCCGACGATGGTCCGGGCATACCCGCGGCGGCGCGCGACCATGTCTTCGAGCGCTTCACGCGGCTGGACGAGGCGCGCAGCCGCGACGCCGGCGGTACCGGCCTCGGCCTGCCCATCGTGCGGGAGCTGGTCCGAGCGCACGGCGGTGAGGTTCGGCTCGAGGACAACGTCCCCGGGATCCGGGCCGTCGTCCGCCTGCCGGCGCCGACCGCAGCGGCGGGTTCACCGGCCACGATCAGCCCCGACATCCACAGTGACCGGGGGTAGAGGTTGACGCCCCGGCGATCTTCGCGGGAACGTCGTCGGCGTGAAGGGTCGGGCCACGTGTCCTCGGTGCGGTGGAGAGGTCCGCGCGCCGGGTGTGTGGTCGAGCCGGTGGAGCTGCCGGATCCATGGCGACGTGTATCCCCTGCAGCCGGTCGTGGCGCCCAGCGCCCGGCTCGCCCGGCAGCTCGGCGAGCGGTCGGCCGTTCCGTTGTGGCTGTCCTGGCCGATGCCCAGAGGCTGGGTCGTCGGCGCGATCCTGCATGCGGGCGACGAGGTATCAGGGGTGCGGGCCACCGGCGTCGTCACCAGTGGACCCAACCCGATGGGCGGCCCGGCCGACCTGATGTTCGTGGCCGAGGAGCCCGGTGTCGGTCTCGGAGCCCGCTTCGCCGGGGTCGAAGGCGCCGACCCCGGCGCGGCGGTCCAGAAGGAGCCGAACGCCAAGCTCGAGGTCGAGAGCCGGCCGGTGCCGCTGTGGTGGGTCGACTGTCCTGACGACCGTGCCGTCTACGTCGGGCAGTGGCGAGGCCGATGGCTGTGGGCGGTGCTTCGCCCGCAGAGCGCGGGTGTTCTGCTGCTCGAGGACCTTCCGGTCGCTGACCTACGTGACCTCGGACACGAGGCCGACCTGCTGCCGTACGGCACGCCGCCGCCCTGGCTGACCCGGGAGATGCCGCGGTGATCACCACGAAGCCGGCCGGCGCGGAGGCGCTCGGTCGGCGTCATCACCGACCCGGGTCTCTACGATCGCTGATGTCCGGCATCGCAGACCTGACAGGGACGGACGCAGGGTGCGCATCGACCTTCATACCCACAGCAGCGTCTCCGACGGCACGGACTCGCCCGCCGAACTCGTCGGCAACGCCGGTGCTGCGGGGCTGGACGTCGTCGGCCTGACCGATCACGACACGTTCGACGGCTGGCCGGCAGCCACCCGAGCCGCAGCAGCTTCCGGAGTCGTCGTGGTACCGGGTGTCGAGATGTCGACCCGGCTGCGCGGCGCCGGCGTCCACGTACTCGCCTACCTTCCCGATCCCGGATACGCGCCGCTGGCGGGCGAGCTGGCCAAGATCCGCGACAGCCGCGCGATGCGCCTGACCGAGATGACCGACCTGCTGACCGACGCAGGTATGCCCATCGACCTGGACGACGTCCTGGCCGTCGCCGGCCGGGCCTCGACACTCGGTCGGCCGCATGTGGCCGACGCCATGGTGGCGAAGGGCTATGTCGCCGACCGATCCGAGGCCTTCTCCGCGTGGCTGTGGGAGGGCGGACCGGCCTATGTTCCCAAGTACGCCACTCCCACCGATCACGCCGTCAGGATGGTCGGCGACGCCGGCGGCGTCGCCGTCCTGGCGCATCCGTGGGGCCGCGGTTCGCGCCGTGTGCTCGACCCCGAGACGATCCGCATGCTGGCGGAGTTCGGGCTGGCCGGCATCGAGGTCGACCACGAAGATCACGACCGGTCCGATCGAGCGGTGCTGCGCGAGATCGCCGCGGCCTTCGGTCTGATCGTCACGGGATCGAGCGACTACCACGGCGCCGGCAAGGTCGGCCATGTACTCGGAATCAACACCACTGCCGTGGTCGAGTACGAGCGGCTGATCGACCGCGCCCACCGGGCCGCCACGGCTGCGGGTCGGCAGGCGCCACGGCTCGGCGTCGCATGACCGGCCGGCCGGTCGTGGAGGCCGCATGACCGAACAGTCACCGCTGGCAGGCATGCCGTCCCGCCTGTACCGCGCCACGCCGACCCGGCTGACGACCTGGCTGGACTGCCCGCGGCGCTACCGCTTCACCTACCTCGACCGGCCGCCGCCGCCGAAGGGCCCGCCGTGGGCGCACAACACCCTCGGGGCCGCCGTCCACCTGGCCCTGGCCGAGTGGTGGCGCTTGCCGGCGCCGCGCCGGACGGTCAGCGCTGCCGGCGCGCTGACTGAGGGGGCCTGGCGGTCGGAGGGGTTCCGCGACGCCACCCAGTCTGCGGAGTGGGCCTCCAGATCGCGAGCGATGGTCGAGCGGTACGTCGCCCACCTCGATCCGGACGTCGAGCCGCGCGGCATCGAGCGGACTGTGGCGGTCGTCCACGGTGGCGTTGCGCTGTCGGGTCGGGTGGACCGGATCGACGAGCGCGGCGGCGAGCTCGTCGTCGTCGACTACAAAACCGGCCGGCACCTGCTCTCGGTCGACGACGCCCGAGCGTCGCTGGCGCTCGCGGTCTACGCGGCGGGAACGGCCCGCACCTTCCGGGCGACCTGTCGCCGGGTCGAACTTCACCACCTACCCTCCGGTGACATCCACGTCTGGGAACACGGCGACGGCACGATCGGACGCCACCTGAGCAGAGCCGACGACATCGCCACCGAGTGCGCCACTGCCGACGCCGCCTTTCGAGCCGGCCGAACCGGCGACGACGTGTTCCCGCCGAGCCCATCCAGCCAGTGCGGCTGGTGCGACTTCCGCCACCTCTGCCCGCAGGGCCGGGCCAACTCCGCCCAGCGGGCACCCTGGTCGGGGCTCGGTCCAGGCTGACGGCGGCCGGGCCGGCTCAGGAGCTCCTAGCGGGGTCGACCTCGAAGCACACCAACTTTCCCGCCCGTCTCGATGCGGTTCCCACTGGCTGGCCAGGGCTGCCTCGACGCGCACACGGCCGCCGTCGCGCTGAGGCGCACGGCACGCGCATCTCCGCCGGAGCATGACGTGCACCACTCCGGCGGGTCATCACTGCACCGACGCCGTATCGGTCCGATGGCGGCGCCCGCGTGCGCCGTACGCGAGAGCGGCCCAGAAACGGGCCAGCGCAGCGACCGTCTGCTCGGGCCGCTCGGCCGCGGGAGAGTGTCCGGCTCCCTCGATGACCGCCAGGGGAGCTCCGAGCCGGTCGGCCATGTCGCGCTGTTCGGTGGTCGGCCACCCGTCGTCAGCGGCACCGAAGGCCACCAACACCGGGACTCCGGTAGCTGCCAGGGCCTCGAGGTCGTCCTGCGCGCGGATGAGGTGGAGGGTCATCTCGCGCAGCGAAACCGGATGGTTGTTCAGGAAGCGGAGCTCCATGAACCGTTCGATCTCCGGCAGCGGCTCCGGTAGCCCCTGCGACCGTTCGTACGCTCGCTTGGCCTGCCAGGTGGC
>DATFBR010000146.1:0-11247 GCA_035253685.1 Jiangellaceae bacterium | reverse complement strand
GGCTCCTGGTCGACGCGCCCGAAGGGTGGGCCGACCGGCTCGCGGCCACGGTCGACGGTGCGGTCGTCCTCGACCACGGTCCGACCGGTGCGCCCGCGCTGATCGAGCTGCCGGCCGGTGCCGACGACCAGGCGCTGCTCGCCGCGGCTCTGGAGCTCGGGGCGGTACGCCAGTTCGGTGCGGCCGAGCCCACCCTGGCCGAGCTGTTCCGCGAGGTCGTCACCGAACATTTCGATCCCGACGAGGAGGCCGCCGCCTGATGACCCGGGCACTGCGCTTCCGCGAGGCGATGGTGCTGGTTGCCCGGCGCGAGTTCCTGCAGCGTGCGCGCGACCGGTCGTTCTTCGTGTCCACGGGTATCACCATCGGGATCATCGTGCTGGTCGTGGTCTTCCCACGCGCTCTCAACTTCGGTTCCGACCAGTACGCGGTCGCATTCCCCGGCCCGGACGGCGGCGCCATGCGCACCGTCGCACAAACGCAGGCCGAGCTCGCCGACGTCGACCTCACGGTCGTCGCGGTCGCCGACCCCGCCGAGGCCGAGGCACTGGTTCGCGACGGTGAGCTCGACGCCTACGTGGACGGCGACGCCATGATCGTCGAGCGCGACCTGCCGTCGTCGCTGCGGGCAGTCGTCGAGAATGCCCACCGTGCGGTTGCCGGCACCCGCGCACTCGAGGAGGCCGGCATCGACCCGGACCAGGTGGCCTCCGCCCTCGACACCGCCCGGCTCGAGCTGGTCACGCTCGATCCGGAGGCCGACGAACGCACCACCCGCGGCGGGATCGCCTTCATCGGGGCGCTCGTCCTCTACGGCCAGCTGCTCGGCTACGGCTTCTGGGTGGCACTCGGCGTCGTGGAGGAGAAGTCGAGCCGTGTCGTCGAGGTCCTGCTCTCGGCCATCCCGGCCCGCGCGCTGCTGGCCGGCAAGGTACTCGGGATCGGGCTGCTCGGCCTGACCCAGTTGCTGGTCATCTCGGTGGTGGCGGTCGGGGCGGCCACGCTGGCCGGCTCGCTCGCGCTGGAGGCGTCGATGCTGCAGCCGATCGGCCTGGTGCTCGGCTGGTTCGTGTTGGGGTACGTCGCCTACGCCTGCCTGTCCGCCGCGGCCGCCGCGAGGGTCTCTCGTCAGGAGGAGCTTCAGAACGCCACGACCCCGTTGACGATGCTCGCCATGGTGTCGTTCTTCGCCAGCTTCTACGTCTTCTTCAACACCGGCGGCGCCGGGCCGACTGTGGTGTCGCTGATCCCTCCGGTCAGCGCGCTGGCGATGCCCATCCGGATGGCCCGCGGCGACGCCGCACCCTGGGAGGTCGGCCTGGCACTCGTGCTGATGGTGGGCCTGATCGTGAGTCTGGTGGTGGTCGCCGGCCGGGTGTACGAGGGCGCAGTGCTGCGGATGGGTGCCAAGGTCCCCCTCGCCGAGGCGTGGCGCGCGGGCCGCCGCACCCGCGCCTAGGGCCGGAGAGGTGCTGGGCTCCTGGTTGTGGAAAGAGCAGTTCATCCGGTTCTCGGCATGACCGCGCGGACAGCGGCGAGAAAGTGCGTTCGGCCTCGCTCATCGCGGCCGGCATCCCGGCGCGCATCCGCCGCGTCGCTCGCCGTGGTACAAGGGTGGCGGCGGTGCGACGAGAGGCGCCGGGCAGTTCAGCCCTAGCCGGTGGTCACCGCATCCTGTCAGGCTTGCACTGTGGGCGGGTGGAGGAACTGGCCGAGACCACGGCCGTTCGTGGCCATCGAACCTGCGCGCTTGGAGACGTAGCCGCCATGCAGCTCCTCGAGCGCGAGTCGCAGCTTGCCGCCTTGGAGGAGTACGCGAGAGACGCGCGCGCCGGCGACGGCCGGATGGTGCTCGTCTCGGGCGAGGCAGGCATCGGCAAGTCGTCGCTCATCGAGGCGTTGGAGCGGCGTCTGGATGACGCCCGCTGGGCGTGGGGTGCCTGCGACAGCCTCTCGACGCCGCGGCCGCTCGGGCCCCTCTTCGACCTCGCCCCTGCTCTCGGCGAGGAGCTCGACCGGCTGTGCCGCGCGGGCGCGCCGCGTGACGTTCTGTTCGACGCCGTGCTCGATCGCCTCGGTACACCGGGTGCCGAGGGCCCGCTCACCGTGCTCGTCGTCGAGGACGTGCACTGGGCCGATGACGCCACGCTCGACCTGCTGCGGTTCGTCAGCCGACGCCTGCGCGGCCGGCGGGGGCTCGTGCTTGTCTCCTACCGCGACGACGCACTCGCCCCGACCGACACGTTGCGTACCGTGGTCGGCGAGCTCACGGCGCAACGCAACACGCGCCGCATCGGCTTGCCGGCGCTCTCGCCGCACGCGCTCGCGACCCTCGCCACGGGCACCGCCGTCGAACCCACGGTGCTGTACGACCTCACGGGTGGCAACCCGTTCTTTGCCACCGAGGTCCTGCGCTCCCCGGACGCCGGGCTTTCGGCGTCGGTGCTCGACGTCGTGCTCGCGAGGGCCGCACGTCTCAGCGAATCAGCCCGCGTAGCACTCGACACCGCAGCCGTCATTGGGCGGCGCGTGCGCCCTGATCTCCTCACCCGCGTTACCGGAGCGGCGGGGCGCGACATCGATGAGATGCTCACGTGTGGGGTGATCCGCGCCGACGGTCACGGGTTCGCATTCCGCCATGAGCTCGCCCGGCTGGACATCGGCGGATGGCGGCGCACCGCCGGATCCTCGCGGCCCTGGTCGACGAGGACGACACGGATGACGCGCGCCTCGCGTTCCACGCCGATGCCGCGGGCGACGCCGCCGCGGCACTCCGGCACGCGCTGTCGGCCGCACGGCAGGCGTCGGCGCTCGGGTCGCATCGCGAGGCGCTCGCGCAGTACGAGCGTGCGGTCGCGTACGACGACCGGCTGGACCCGCGGGAGCGGGGGTGCCTCCTCGACGCGCTCGCGACGGAGGCGGCACTCGTCGATCACAGTGATCGCGCCATCGAGGCCCGTACGGCGGCGATCGCGGTATGGCGCGGACTCGGTGACATCCTGCGCGAGGGCGGCTCCCTGTCGGAGCTCGTCATCGCACTTCAGAGCACAGCGCACGGGGCAGAGGCGACCGATGCGGCCGAGCGCGCCATGGCGGTGCTCGAGCCCCTCGGCGACTCCGACGAGTTCGCGCGAGCGGTCTGCAGCCTGGCCCGCAACCGCATGAACAACAGTCGCGACGCGGAAGCCATCGACCTCGCTGAACGGGCAATCCTTCTCGCCCAACGGCGCTCCCTGCCCGACGCGCTCAGCGACGCGCTCAACACCAAGGGCTGCTCGCTACACGCCGTCGGCAATGACGGCGTACCCGAGCTCGAGCGCGCTGTGTGCATCGCGCTCGACCACGGGCTCGGCTCCCAGGCGGGGCGCGGGTACGCCAACTTGCACGCACTGCTGCTGAACGCCCTGCGCTTCCGTGAGGCCGAGCAGGTGTTCGCCGAGGGTAGCGACTACTGCGACCGTCGCGACCTCGCGTTCTGGGAGCGGTGTCTCCGTCGCGAGCGGCTCGACAGTCTCCAACGCACGGGGCGCTGGACCGAGGCGATGGCCCTCTGCGACGAGGTACTGGGCTCGCGGCTTTCGGTGTGGAACCGCATCAAGGCGCTCGAGACCTCCGCCGTCCTGCGCGCCCGGCGCGGCGAGCCCGGCGCCTGGGACCTGCTCGACGAGACGAGTGGCGGCGTCCTCGGCATCGGCGAGCCGCAGTACCGCGTGCCCTACGCGCTGGCACGGGCCGAGGTGCACTGGCTCGGCGGGGATCTGGGCGCGGCGCGTGCCGAGCTGGGCCATGTCGAGGCGCTCGCCGACCGGGTCGCACCCGGCGAGGGCGGACCGCTCGTCGCGTGGGCGAAGCGCCTGCGCGGCGTCGTCCTGTCGACCAAGGCGCCGGTGGCGTCGCCATTCCGCGCCGAGGCCGAGGGCCGCGTCGACGACGCCGTACGTGAGTGGGATGCGCTCGGTTGCCCGTACGATGCAGCGCTGGCGCTCGCCTTCTCCGCCGAGGAGGCGCATCTGCGCGAGGCGGTCGGCCGCCTCGACCGCCTCGGCGCGACCGCAGCCGTCGGCGCGGTACGGCGGCGGATGCGCCAACTCGGTATCCGCTCGATTCCCGCCGGGTCTCGGGCCGCTACCCGCGCCAACCCCGCCGGGCTCACCCGCCGCGAGCAGGAGGTACTCGAGCTGCTGTGCGAGTCGCTCAGCAACGAGCAGATCGCAGCCCGGCTCGTGCTGTCGGTACGTACCGTCGACCATCACGTCTCGGCAATCCTCGGCAAGCTCGGCGTCGCATCACGGCAGCTCGCAGCCGAAACCGCGAAGCGGTCCGGACTCGTGCCCGAGCGGTGAGAAACCTGGGTGCCGCGCGCACCGAACCTGGGCACCGCCCACGGATCCGCCGCACTCTCTGGGGCGATGTGCTGTTCCCAGATCTCCGACGGACGGAGACGGACGGAAAGGAACACCGCAATGCCCCTCTACATGGACGTCCACAGCCTCGGCTCGACCGTGACGTTGGACGACGTCGCCAAGGCCCACGTCGCCGACCTGGAGGCGCAAGCGCCGCACGACGTGCAGTACCTGCGCTACTGGGTCGACGAATCGGCCGGCAAGATCTTCTGCCTGGTCGACGCGCCCTCCGCGGAAGCCGCGAGCACTGTGCATCGTGAGGCGCACGGGCTCGTGGCCGACGAGATCTACCCGGTGCAGGAAGGAGCGTGATGCGCGCGCTGCGCGTCGCCGCGGTGGTCGGCGCGGCAGCCACCCTCATGCTCGTCGCAGCCGGATCGGCCGGTGCGCGCTCGGAGACCGACATCGCCGCCGTCCGTGCGGCGACGACGCAGTTCAAGAATGCCGCCGCCGCGCAGGCCGCGGGCTACGGCCGGCTGGTGGACGCAGCCGGCATCGCCTGCATCGACAGCCCGGTCGGCGGCATGGGTATCCACTACGTCAACGCCGACCTCGTGGCCGATCCAACGCTCGAGCCGACCAGGCCGGAGGTGCTGGTCTACCAACCCGATGAGCACGGCAAGCTCCAGCTCGTCGCGGTCGAGTAGGTGGTGTTCGAGGCGGACTGGCCGCGAGACGATCCGCCGGCGCTGTTCAGCGAGGAGTTCGAGCGCCTGCCCGGAGCAGGCGAGTCCGAGCCACAGAACCGGCATGGACTCCCTGCCTTCTACGAGCTGCACATGTGGCTCTGGAAGCACAACCCGGCGGGAATGTTCGAGGACTGGAACCCAAAGGTCTCCTGCTGAGGCCTCCGGGACGAGCGTGGCCGGTGCGTCGAGAATCGCACCGGCCACGCTCCATGCGTGCAACCCCAGGCAACGAGCCCGAACAGCGGTCACACGGGAGTCGGTGTCCTCGGCTTGTCGCCTGGCGTCGCCTCGTCGGCGGCGCTGCCTCGTCCTGGCGGCACTGAGGCCGCATCCGCCCTCGTGCGGTAGCGCAGGTGGACCATGCCGTTGCGGAAGCGGCGTTCGTCCAGCAGTTCGAGCCCGACGCGGATCTGGTCGGGGAACACCTGGGTCCCGCCGCCCACCAGAACGGGTGCGACGAACAGGTGGCACTCGTCGACCAAGCCGGCCCTGATCGCCTGGGCGGCCAGCTCCGGTCCGGCCACGGTGAGGTCGCGTGCCGCCGATGCCTTCAGCGTCCGGACGGCCTCCGGGTCGAAGGTGCGCTCGATCCGGGTCCGTGCGGTGGACGCCGTCGGCAGAGTCGTGGAGTACACGATCTTGTCCGCCGCCCGCCAGATCTGCGCGAAGTCGCGCGCGAACGTGGGCTGGTCGGCGAGTGCCATGGTCTCCCAGCCGAGCATCACCTCGTACATTCGGCGCCCGTAGAGGTAGGTGCCGACCGGCCGCTCGAGGTCGTTGACGAACGTGTGCACCTCCTCGTCGGGCTCGGCCCAGTCGAACCTGCCGTTCTCGTCTGCGATGTACCCGTCCAGCGAGGCAATCACCGAGTAGATCAGCCTGGCCACGCTCAACACCCCTTCAGTCGTCGCGGTCGGCGCCGAGCGAGGCCAGCAGGTCGTGCAGAGCCGGGAACAGTGCCGGGCCGGCCGCGATGACGAGGTCCGGGCCGGGGGCGGTGCCGCCGAGGCCCTCGACGACCACGCCTGCCTCCTCGGCGACCAGTGCACCCGCCGCGAGGTCCCACGGCGCGAGGCCACGCTCGTAGAAGGCGTCGTACCACCCGGTCGCGACGCCGCACAGGTCGAGCGAGGCGGACCCGAGCCGGCGGACGTCGCGGACCCGCGGCAGCACCTCGCGCAAGATCTTCGCCTGCGCCGCGCGGCGGGCCGCGTCGTAGCCGAACCCGGTCGCCACGAGCGCGCGGTCGAGCCGGTCGCACCCGGACTCGCGCACCGGTCGGCCGTCCTGCCGCGCGCCGCCGCCACGGGTCGCCGTCCAGGTCCGCCCACTGGCCGGGTTGTGTACGACTCCTGCGACGGTCCGCCCGTCGACCTGCGCCGCGATCGACACCGCGTACTGCGGGATGTCGTAGAGGTAGTTGACGGTTCCGTCGATCGGGTCGACGACCCAAGCGACGCCGGATCTGCCGGTGACGGTCGCGCCCTCCTCCCCCAGCAGACCGTCGTCCGGCCGGGCCGCGAGCAGCCGTCGGTGGATCAGGGCCTCCGCAGCGGTGTCGGACTCGGTCACGACGTCGGTAGGCGTGCTCTTGGTCGCCGACACGGTGATGCGTTCCACCGCATCCCGCCGGTCGCGCACCAGTCGGCCGGCCTCGTGGGCGACCCCGACCGCGAGATCGAGCAGGGCGACGGGGTCCGGGGTCACCGCACGCCTCCCATCGCCGGCGCCGGGTCCATTCCACCCAGGGCCGGACGCGGGCCGCGGGCGTTCGGGCAACACCCTGCCGGACACACGTCGTGCGAGGGCCCGGGCGGCCCGATGCTCGCCCGGACGACCGCGAGCCCTTTCTCGACGGCCGCCCGTTCGACCAGCAGGTCGCGGATCGCCGCTACGAACGCCGGGTGCGTGCCGGCGGTGGCCGCCCGCGAGATCGGCAGACCTGAACGGGCGGCCGTGTCGCGGGCCTCTGTGTCGAGGTCGAACACGACCTCCATGTGGTCGGACACGAACCCGATGGGCGCGAGCACGGCTCCGGGCGCTCCTTCGGCGGCGATTGCCGCCAGGTGGTCGTTGACGTCGGGCCCGAGCCATGGCACCTGCGGAGGACCGCTGCGCGAGCAGTACACGAGGTCGTGCGCGTGCCGGATGCCGGTGCGCGCGTCCACCTCCCGCGTCACCGCTGCTGCGACCGCGCGGTGCTGAGCCTCGTACGCACCGCCGCCGGGACCCGAGGTCGCGGCCATCGTCACCGGTATCGAGTGCGTCACGTACACGAGCCGGGCACCGGTCGCCGCCGCGGCGGGCAGGTCGCCCAGCGCCCCCACCACGGCGTCGGCATTGGCCTGCACGAACCCGGGATGGTCGAAGCCGTACCGCAGACGATCGATCCGGGGCGCGCGCGGACCCACCACGGCGACCGCATCGGCCAGGTCCTCGCGGTACTGCCGGCAGCCGGAGTAGGACGAATAGACGCTGGTGACGAACGCGGCCGCGCGGCGGACGCCGTCGTCACGCATCCGGGCGATCTCGTCAACCAGGAAGGGATGCCAGTTGCGGTTGCCCCAGTAGACGGGCACCGACAGGCCGGCGCCGTCCAGGTCGTGCTGGAGCGCGGCGACCAGCGCTCGGCTCTGGTCGTTGATGGGACTCCGCCCGCCGACGGCCTGATAGTGCCGTGCGACTTCTGCCAACCGATCGGCCGGGACGTCCCGCCCCCGGGTGACGTTCTCGAGGAACGGCAGGACGTCGGAGGGCGCCTCCGGGCCGCCGAACGAGACGACGAGCAGCGCGTCGTACGGCTCGACCGAAGTGGGACGGGCGCTCACCGCACCGATCCTGCCAAATACCGTCCCGACACCGACCGCTCGGCACCCGATACCCGGCGGCGACGATCACGATCGTGGGGCAGGGTGGGGGGATGCTCGGTCCGTACCTGCGGGTGCTGCGCAGTCCCGGGGCCCTGGCGTTCTCCGCGTCCGGGCTGGTCGCGCGGCTGCCGATGTCGATGTTCGGGATCGGCATCGTGCTCGCGATCTCCGTGACCGAGGGCACCTACGGGCAGGCCGGACTGGTCGCCGGTGCGGCGCTGCTGGCCCAGGCGGCGGCCGCACCGCTGCAGGCACGTCTCGCCGACCGGATCGGCCAGCGGCGGATGCTGCGGCCGGTCCTGGCGCTGCACACGCTGGGCCTGGGTTCGTTCATCTTCCTGGTCGGCCGCGCTCCGGTGGTCGCGCTGCTCGCTACGTCGGCCCTGGCCGGGGCGAGCCTGCCCAGTTTCGGCTCGCTGGTCCGCGCGCGATGGGCTCGCCTGCACACCGGCACGCCCCTGCTGCACACCGCCTACGCGCTCGAGTCCGTGCTCGACGAGGTGGTCTTCGTCGTCGGGCCGGTACTCGCGACGATCCTCGCGACGGCTGTCCACCCGCTCTCCGGGCTGATCACGAACCTGGTCCTGACGGTGGGCGGCGGCCTCTGGTTCGCCGCCCAGCGCGCGACCGAGCCCCCACCGCGGCCGCGGACCAGAACGTCGGAGGTAGAGCGGCTCACGGCGCGGTCGCTCGGCTGGATCGTGATCACGTTCGTGTTCATGGGCGGCATCTTCGGCAGTGTCGAGGTCGTCACGGTCGCCTTCGCCGACCACGCCGGTGCGACACAGGCCGCGGGCGTGGTGCTCGCCCTCTACGCACTCGGCAGCCTGCTCTCCGGGATCGTCGTCGGCGCCGTCCACTGGCGGTCGGGGCCGCGGCGGCGGTTCGCACTCGGACAGCTCGTCATGGCAGCGGCGCTGCTTCCGCTTCCGTTCGTGGGCTCGGTCCCCCTGCTGGCCGTCATCATGTTCTTCGCCGGCCTGGCGATCTCACCGACGCTGATCGCCGGCTTCTCGCTCGTGGAGGCCGAGGTGCCGGCGACCCGGCTCACCGAAGGTCTGGCCTGGATCTCGACCGCACTCAACATCGGGGTCTCGATCGGTGCCGCGGTGGCGGGTCCGGTCATCGACAGCGCCGGTGCGTCGCCGGGATTCGTCGTGGCGGTCTCCTGCGGCGTGCTCGCCGCCGTGGTGTGCGTCACGGGAGCGATGGCCCGTGCCCGGGTCCGTGAGAACGTGTGACGCCATGACCTCCACCGGCGCGCCCGTCCCCCGGGCGCGACCCCGTCCGTGGCGAAACTGGGCCCGCACGGTCGAGGGACGTCCGACGCGGGTCGCGGTACCCTTCGACGCCGCGGAGGTCGCAGCGACCATGGTCGCGGCGGGCAAGGACGGCCTACGGGTCAAGCCGGTCGGATCGGGGCACAGCTTCACACCGGTCGCCGTCACCGACGGGGTGCAGGTGCGACTGGAGCGGCTCACGGGCCTGCTCGACATCGACGTCGACCCGGCCTCCGGCCGTGGCCTCGCCACCGTCGCTGCGGGTACCCCCCTGCTCGCCTTCAACGCCGACCTGGCCCGGCACGGGCTCGGCCTGGCCAACATGGGCGACATCGCCGTCCAGACCGTGTCCGGGGCCGTCGCGACCGGCACCCACGGAACCGGGCGCGAGGTGGCCGCACTCGCCGAACAGATCGCCGGCCTCGAGATCGCCCTGCCCGACGGCTCGCTGGTCCGGTGTTCGGCCGGCCACGAGCCTGACTTGTTCCAGGCGGCACGGCTCGGCCTCGGTGCGCTGGGTGTGGTCACAGCACTGACATTCCGTGTGGAGCCCGCGTTCCTGCTCCACGCCGTCGACGAGCGCGGGAGCCTGGCCGAGATCCTCGACCGGTTCGACGACTACGCCGCGGGCGAGCACGTGGAGTTCCACTGGCTGCCGTTCACCGATGCCGTCCAGCTCAAGCGCAACAGCCGCACGTCCGGACCGGCCCGCCCGCTCGGTCGATTCCGGGCCCGGTGGGAGGGCGACGTCGTCGAGAACCTGGGCATCGGGCTGGTGCAGCGGGTCACCCGGGCGGTCCCGCGGTGGACCCCACTGGTCAATGGCACCGCAGCGGGGCTGATCTCGCGGCGCGACTACGTCGATGCCGCCCCGGTGGTGTTCTCGAGCGTCCGGCGGGTCCGATTCCACGAGATGGAGTACGCGCTTCCCCGCGGCGTGGCCGTGGCGGTGCTGCAGGAGTTCCGCCGGATCACCGACGAGGGTCCGTGGCGCATTTCGTTCCCGGTCCAGGTCCGGCTGGCACCGGCCGACGACGTCTGGCTGTCCACCGCCTACGGGCGCGACACCGTGTACGTCGCATGCCACGCCTACCCGCGCACCGACTACGGGGGCTGGTTCGCCGCCGCCGAGGACCTTTTCGTCTCCTTCGGGGGCCGCCCGCACTGGGGAAAGCTCCACACGCGCGACGCCGCCTACCTGCGCGGCGTGTACCCGCGCCTGGACGAGTTCCGCGCCGTCCGCGACCGCGTCGATCCGGGCCGGCTGATGGCCAACGGCTATCTGCGGCGGGTTCTGGGCCCGTGAGGTCGGCCGGGAAGAACCCACAGGTTTCCCGGCACCGCCCGGCATGGCGGCTTGGTCCGGTGGGTCGGCCGGGTAACGATGGGTTCAGCCGTGCACGGGAGGTGCGAGGATGCGGGAGCTGCTTCTGGTCGCCATGAGCGAGAACGGCACGCACCTCGTCCTCCGCGCCGAGGGTGAGGACTCCCCCTTCGCCCTGCCGATCGACGAACGCCTCCACGCTGCCATGCGTGGCGACCGTGCCCGCCTGGGGCAGCTGGAGATCCAGATGGACAGTCAACTCCGACCACGCGACATCCAGGCTCGGGTGCGGGCCGGCGAGAGCGTCGAGTCCGTGGCCGCCGCCGCGGCCGTACCGCTGGACAAGGTCCTGCGGTACGCAGGCCCGGTGCTCGCCGAGCGTGAGCACATTGCGGGGCGCGCCCGCCAGGCCGCGATTCGCCGGGCCGGCGGCGACCCTCCCGCGCCCGAGCTCGACACCGCCGTGGCGCAATGGGTGGGCCGGTCCAAGGTCGACCCCGACGACGTGGTCTGGGACGCGTGGCGCCGCGACGACGGGCGCTGGCAGGTCGAGGCGTCGTGGCCGGACGGTGACGACATGCGCTCGGCCCGGTTCGCCTTCGACCCGGCCGGCCGCTCGGTCGCTCCCGACGACGACGAGGCACGCGCGATCGCCGGGGAACGGATGCCCGAGCCGGACCT
>DATFBR010000145.1:0-3303 GCA_035253685.1 Jiangellaceae bacterium | reverse complement strand
CCGGGCATCGAGTGCCGCGACCAGGCCGGCGATCTCGCGGGCCAGGTCCTGCCCGGTCAGCCCGACCTCGCCCAGGATCGCCGGCCGCTTCGCATGGTCGAGGAACCGCTGGGGCAGGCCGAAGTCGCGGACCGGCACCGTGACCCCGGCGTCACGCATTTCCTGGGCGATTGCCGCGCCGACGCCGCCCACGCGGCCGTTGTCCTCGACGGTGACGACCAGCCGGTGGTCGCGGGCCAGCTCGACCAGCGCGGGGTCCACCGGCTTGAGCCACCGTGGGTCGACCACCGTGACCCCGACACCCTGGGCGGCGAGCCGCCGGGCGGCGTCCACCCCACAGTCCGCCATCGAGCCGACCGCGACGAGGAGCACGTCGCGGTCACCCGAGCGGACCAGCACATCGCACCCCCCGACACGGTCCAGCGCCGGCAGGTCCGGGCCCAGCACGCCCTTGGGGAAGCGCACGACGGTCGGGGCGTCGCTGACCGCGAGCGCCTCGTGAAGGAGCTCGACGAGGGTCGTAGCATCGCGCGGTGCGGCCAGGCGCAACCCCGGCACCACCTGCAGGATCGACATGTCCCACATGCCGTTGTGGGACGCGCCGTCGTCGCCGGTGACGCCGGCGCGGTCGAGCACGAACGTCACGCCGCACCGGTGCAGCGCGCAGTCCATGAGCACCTGGTCGAAGGCCCGGTTGAGGAACGTGGCGTAGACGGCCACCACCGGGTGCAGGCCTGCCATCGCCATGCCGGCCGCGGAGGTGACGGCGTGCTGCTCGGCGATCCCGACGTCGAAGCAGCGCTCGGGATACGCCCGGGCGAACGCGTCCAAGCCCGTAGGACCGAGCATCGCCGCGGTGACGGCGACGACATCGGGGCGCTCGCGTCCGGCCGCCACGAGAGCCGCGCTGAACACGCCGGTCCAGGTACGCCCCGGCCGGGCCGTCGGCGCGCCGGTGTCCGGGTCGAACGCGGGCGGGCTGTGCATCTGGTCGGCCTCGTCCCGGACGGCGATGTCGTACCCGAAACCCTTCTGGGTCAGGCAGTGCACGATCACCGGGCCGCGGAAACGCTTGGCCCGCAAGAGAGCCTGCTCGACGGCGGTGCGGTCGTGCCCGTCGACGGGTCCGATGTACTTCAGCCCGAGGTCCTCGAACAGCCCCTGCGGCGACAAGACGTCCTTGAGGCCCTTCTTGATGCCGTGCAGCGCGTCGTACAGCGGCTGCCCCACCAGCGGCGTGCGGCCCAGCGATCGCTTGATCACGTCGAGCGCCTGCTCGTAGCGGGGGTTGGTCCGCAACCCGGCCAAGTGGTCGGCAAGACCGCCGACCGTGGGCGAGTACGAACGGCCGTTGTCGTTGACCACGATGACGATCGGGCGGCTGGCCGGCCCGGTCGTCGCACCCCGCGGGCCGCAGGCGATGTTGTTCAGCGCCTCCCAGGCCATGCCGCCGGTGAGCGCTCCGTCGCCGACCACCGCCACGACGGTACGGTTCCGCTCGCCGCGGACGGCGAAGGCCTTGGCCAGTCCGTCGGCGTACGACAACGCGGTCGACGCGTGCGAGTTCTCGACCCAGTCGTGGTCGCTCTCGGCCCGGCTCGGATAACCGGACAGGCCGCCCTGCTGCTTCAGGGTGGCGAAGCGGTCGTGCCGGCCGGTGAGCAGCTTGTGCACGTAGGCCTGGTGACCGGTGTCGAAGACGATCGGGTCGCGCGGGGAGTCGAAGACACGATGCGCGGCGATCGTCAGCTCGACGACTCCGAGGTTCGGGCCGAGGTGCCCGCCGTTGCGGGCGACCGTGTTGACGAGAAGATCGCGGATCTCTGCGGCCAGCGCCGTGAGCTCGTCGTCGTCGAGACCGCGGAGGTCGCGCGGTTCGCGCACCCGGTCGAGGACCCCCACGCGTCTCGCCTCCTCGCTGGTCCGATCGATGTCGGGACGAGTCTAAGGCGCCTGCCGTCGCGGCCGGGCCGGACCATCGCGCATCACCCGCGCGCCTGTCTGTGCAACGGGTCACGGCGGTGGCACAGTGATCTACGGCAGTGAAGTCCCTTGCGTTCAGGAGGTCGGTCGTCGTGTCCGGACGTCGTACGGCAGGAGCCTTGGTGGGCGCCTTGGGTGCTCTGGGCGTGACCGCGAGTGCGTACCTGGACTGGTTGGACGACGTGATGCCCACCGAGATGCCGCTGGAGCGGCTGTTCCAGACCGAGGTCAGCGGGACGGCGTCGTCCTACTGGACATCAGTCGCCGCTCCCCTGGCACTGGTCGGTGTCATCGGTGTTCTCGGCGCATTGATGCGCTCGCGCCTGGTGCTGACCGTGGCCGGGCTCATCGGCATCGCCACGCTGGGGCTGTGGATCGTCATGCAGGCCCTCGACATGTCCCCGGAGGACCTCGAGCCCTCGGACTACCAGAGCGGTGTCTGGGTCTGCGTCGCCGGACTCGTGGTGCTGTTCATCGGCGTCCTCAGCATGGGCGGCCGGGTCCGGGAGGAGGACCTGGATCGCGAGGAGCCGGTGGTCGAGGAAGAGCGCGCCACGGTCGACGACGAGCCGTGGAGCACCGACACCCGCTCGGAGTAGTCCTGCCACAGGGCGTGCCGCAACGGCGCCGGCACCCGGAGCCGGACTGAGTAAGCGGGCGCACACTGGAGGGATGAGGGCCCTGACCCGGGCCGGGCGGCGGACCAACCTGGCCATCCTTGTCGTCCTCGTGTCGGCGCTGGTGTCAGGCGTAGTGGCGTTCGCGATCGGCGACGAGAACGTTGCCCGGGCCGTGGTTGCTGCGCACGGCGTGGCGGGTCTGTGCCTGGTGGTGCTCACGCCGTGGAAGGCGGTCATCGCCCGGCGTGGGTTCAGACGCCCGGCCCAGCACCGGCCGGCACGCAGTGCCTCGGTCGCACTGGCGGTTCTGGCGGTGATCGTCGTCGGGACCGGGGTGGCGCACGCCCTGGGGGCGACCGGACCGTACCTCGGCGTGACGTCGATGCAGGTCCACGTCGGGGGAGCGCTCGCAGCGACCGTGCTGGCTGTGCTGCATGTATGGGGGCGCCGGCAGCGGCCGCGCCCGGCGGACGTGAACCGGCGGTCCGTGCTGCGCGCGGGTGCGGTCGTCGGCGGCGGTCTGCTGCTGTGGTCGGCCGTCGAGGCAACCACGGCGGTGGCATCGCTGCCGGGCGCCGACCGTCGTGCGACCGGTTCCCACGACCGTGGTACCGACGAACCCAGCCGGATGCCCGTGACCCAGTGGCTTTCCGACTCGGTGCCCGATATCGATCCGGCCGGGTACCGCGTGCAGGTGGTG